>JAQUHG010000109.1 GCA_028683735.1 Tolumonas sp.
ATTGCAGGACTATGTTGAACAAGTCCGCCTTCAAAACGCTCTGTTATTTATTGTGGTGATGGATATGCAGGGTATTCGGCATACTCACCCTGACCCGAACTTAATTGGTAAGCATTTCATCGGTGGCGATGAAGTTAAAGCACTGCACGGGGAAGAATCTATCTCCGAAGCCCAAGGCACGCTGGGCCCCTCGTTACGTCTTATCAGCCCGTTGTTTGATGCCAATCATCAACAGATCGGCGCCATTGCAGTGGGTATCTCGACGGTGAAAGTCGAACAAACTATCGCGAAGAATCGTTGGATCACCTATTGGGCGATTATTTTTGGCGGCCTGATCGGTACATTGGGCGCGTTTATTCTGGCGCGCCAGATCAAAAAAATCATGTTTGGCATGGAGCCTTCAGAGATTGCCTCGTTGTTGGAAGAGCGCAATGCCATGCTGCAATCGATTAAGGAAGGGATCATCGCTGTGAATGCCGATGCCCAGATAACCTTGATTAACGATGAAGCAAAACGGTTGTTGCGCCAGAATGGTGAGTTGAAAAACTTGCTGCTGACCGAGAGCAGCAAACATTGGCCCGCGTTATTGCATTTACGGCAGGTGTTGGAATCTGGGCAAGCACGGCAAGATGAAGAAATTGATTTTAACGGCAGTACCTTGCTGACCAACAGCGTACCGGTGCGGGTGAATGGTCAGGTCACAGGTGCTGTTGTGACTTTTCGCGATAAAACCGAAGTCAGCCAGTTAGTGCAACGTCTGACAGGTATCTCGCATTATGCCGAAGCCTTGCGGGTGCAGGCGCATGAGTTCATGAATAAATTGCATGTCATTCTCGGCATGGTCAATCTCCGCGCCTATGATCAATTAGAAACCTATATCATGGATACCGCCAATCATTACCATACCGAAGTGGGCTCGTTGATCCGGCAGATTAAGGATCCGGTGATTGCCGGTTTTATACTGGGCAAAATGAATCGGGGGCGGGAAATCGGTGTTGATGTCAGTATTACGCCGACCAGTTATCTGCCGGAATCAGCCCAAGCCGAAGTGACGCATGAGTTAGTCACCGTGTTGGGCAATTTACTGGAAAATGCCATGGATGCGCTGGATGGCCTTGAGTCACCTAGTATTGTACTGACGTTTGATCATGATGATGGCCGGCTACGCTGCACGGTACGCGATAATGGTAACGGCATCGATCCGGCGGTATTACCGCATATTTTTGAACATGGTTTTTCCACCAAGGGCACCCGTCGTGGCATTGGTCTGTTTTTAGTCAAACAGAGTCTGAATAAACTGGGTGGTACCATTGAATGTGAAAGCAATAAGGGTGTGGGCACACGATTTATTGTTACCTTACCTTATGCCAGCAAGGAGAACGGCCTGTGATTAATGTATTGATTGTCGATGATGACCCGATGGTGGCCGAACTGAATCGCCGCTATCTGGAACAGGTAGATGGTTTTCGCTGGCAGGGCTCCGTTTCGACCATTCAGGCCGCCAAACAGATGCTGCTGGAAGGTGATGCGCCGATCGATCTGGTGCTGTTGGATATCTACATGCAGAAAGATAACGGGCTGGATCTGCTGCCGGTGATCCGGCAGATGCCGAATAATGTCGATGTCATCATGATCTCTTCCGCCAGCGATATGCCGGCCATCAAAAAAGCACTGCGTTATGGCGTGGTCGATTATCTGATCAAACCGTTCCAGTTCACCCGCTTTCAGGAGGCGTTATCCGCTTATCGGGAAGAGCATCAGTTATTGGAACAGACCGCCGCGCTGAATCAATCCGAACTGGATACGCTGATCCGTCGTAATAACAATCGAGTCACGCCGGATAAAACCAAGTTGCCGAAGGGGTTGACCAAACTGACACTGCAGTCGGTATGGGAATGGGTTAAGCAGAGCCGGAAACAGGCCTTTTCTACCGAAGAAATGGCTGCAGAGATCGGTATTTCACGGGTGTCGTGTCGCAAATATTTGGTGTATATGGCCGAGATCGGTGTGTTAGATACTGATATTTTTTATGGCTCGGTTGGGCGCCCCGTCTATTTGTATAAGTTGGTACCGGCCAAAATCGAAGTGATGGATGCCTTATTGCGTTAACAATAAAGATAACACTAACGAAAAAAACGCCAGCACCAGAATGCTGTGCTGGCGGTGTTTGTAAGGTTTCTAACGAATGGAACTGACTTGCTATGTCGAGATCATCTTAGATTTCTTTGCTGAAAAAGTGATGTTTAAATAACTAATTAAACCCTTTCCCTTGTTAATAATCGGGCTTTTGTCCGCATTTTTACCGGCTTTACTGTCGGTCTGACCTCACTTTCAACTATCATTGATACAAACACCATATGGCTCGTTTATGCCCGATTTTCCCAAAAAATTTATATCGGAAAAATCGACAAGATCCGTGAGTCATCAATTGGTTATCCCCATGGACTTTGAGTTAGTGAAAAAATTAATGTTAACGACCCGGCTGCACCGACAGATAATAACTCGTGTTGGTGCGTTTGTTATGGTGTTGGCGTTTCTGGTCACTGCCAGTTGTATCAGCATTATGAGTTGGTTGTATCACAAAACCGATGCGGAACAGGTCTCCGCCGAATTAACCAAAGTCGAATTATTGCTGAAAAATGAACGGGAAGGGCTAGGCCGGGCGATAAGGGATTATGCTGTCTGGAATGATGCTTATGCGTATGTAAACCAACCCAATCGTAAATTTGAAAGTGACAATTTTGCTCAGCAATCGCTTGATGTCATGCAACTGGATTTTGTTGTCATTATGACGGCACCAGACAAGCTGTTGTTTTCCTCGGAAATAAATCCGGCCTTATCGGACCCAAATGCAACACAGCCCATTCGTTCGGCATTATTGTTATCGCAATTAAAAAAATTACCGGAATGGCAACAAGAGCCAAATACTGAAGGTCATCCGAATACTTATTTAACCATGATCGATGGGCGTCCTTTGTTGATGTCCGTTTCAGGTATTTTCGATTCATTGCTTGATAAACCAAGTCGCGGTTTGATGGTTTTTGGTCGTTATTTAGATGGCGACTATCTGCAACATTTACAGCAATTGGCAGAAAGCCGTCTGCAATTATTACCTCAGGCACCAGTGCACACAGTGACTACAACCTCGCTATATCATCAAGAACAAACGGCGGGGAAACCCTTATCTGGTTGGCTGGTGCCCCAAATCTGGCTGCAGGTGAGTAAAGATATCAACTGGCAACCTCGTTATCAGATCATGGGGCTCTTTGCTGGCGGGCTGTTATTGGTGTTGTTATTTGCATCTTGGGTGCTACAGCGTTTATTAAATCAATTGGTCGTCGCGCGTATTGAAAATTTTGCTGATCTGGCTTGGCGGCGGACGCAAGGTGAGCGGGTTTACTGGCCTGTTGAAGGGCAAAATGAACTGGATCTGCTGGCCCGCTCATTTAATGAACTGATGGATGAAGTTCAGGCCGCGCAAAAAAATATGCATGACCTGAGTATTACCGATGCATTAACCGCATTGGGAAACCGTCGCGGTATGGAAGAACAGGTCGAGCGAATGATGAAGAGCTGTCAGCTCGGTATGTCACTGACCATGCTACTGATGGATCTGGATGGCTTTAAGCTGATCAATGACAGTCTCGGCCATGCCGCCGGCGATTTATTACTGCAGGAAGTCGCACAGCGTATGCGGCAGGTCATGCGTCGGCAAGATCGATTATTCCGCATGGGCGGTGATGAATTTTCGGTGTTGATGCCAAATACGACGACGGAACAGGGGTTGTTGTTGGCAGAGCGGCTGATTGAATTGTTAGTGGAGCCGATCCACTTTGGTCATCATAAATTAAGCGTTTCCGGCTCGATTGGTGTTGCACAGTGGGATGGCAAAACAGATGGTCTGGAGTTAATGCGCCAAGCTGATCTGGCCATGTATGCAGCGAAACGAGAAGGTAAATCCTGTGTGCGTCAGTTTGAAACCGGGATGAGCGGTGTCGCTTCAGAGCGTATGACTCTGGAGCAATCATTACGACAGGCGATTACTGAACAAACTATCGAGCCCTATTTCCAGCCGGTGATTGATACCAATACAGGGAAGGTCTTGTCGGTAGAGATGCTGGCGCGCTGGCAGCGAGATGGTGAGTTTGTGCCCACGCTGGGTTTTATTCGTCTGGCAGAAGATTTAGGTCTGATCCATCCATTGTCTATGCAATTACTGACTAAAGGTTTGACGGCGCTCAATCAGTTCCGTCTGCATGATCCGGAGCTTAAATTACAGATCAATATATCACCGCTGCAATTTGCTGATCGCCAGCTGGCCGTAACAATTCTGCGGATGGTTGCTGAACATGGTTTACCGTCATCGGCGCTGACGGTGGAGTTAACGGAAGGCGCGATGCTGTTATACCCCGAACAGGTAGAGCAAACCATGCGTCAATTCGTCGATGCCGGCGTCAGCTTGCATCTGGATGATTTTGGCACTGGTTATTCGTCACTGGCTCGGTTACGCGATCTGCCCTTTGATACCGTCAAATTAGATCGCTCGTTTGTCATGTTACTGGCGGAAGGTGATGCATCGCTGTCGCAGGCAGTGTTTGATATGGCAACCAGCATGCATATGGAGCTGATCGCAGAGGGGGTAGAAAATCAGACGGAATATGAAAAATTGCAGCAGATCGGTTACCGGCAGATGCAGGGTTTTATGTTTGCTTACCCCATGCCTGCTGCGGATTTAGTGCAGTGGCTGGATAGCTCGCATGAGATGCCAGTGGCATTAAACGGCTCATCGGCGTGATATGGGCTTGGTCATAACAGCCTAAACCCCGATAGCGGTTTAAGCTGTTATGCACTTTCAACCGGCCAGCGATATGACCTATTATTGCTTGCGTGCTTGTTTGGCAATTTTTTTCTGCAGACTGGCAGCTACATCGGCAGACTCTTCAATAACACCAGCTTCTTCCTGTAACGGGAATACCGCCACAGCAATGCCATCTTCTTCCATGCCTTTCACCCAGCGATCGAACCACACTTGTAGCGGAACAGCGAATGGTTGGCTTTTGCTCCAGTCATCGACTGCCCAGGCTTTAGCATAATCAGGGTGCGGCCAAACCGGAATGCAGTCGTCACCGTCAGCGGTTAGCAGCATGCAGCCTTCTTCGTCTTTCAGGATCCAGACTTCTTTATTCTCAACAACTTGTTGCAGGAAATGTTCATAACGCTGCTCGGCATCGAGTGTCAGTGTTGCCTGATATTCTTCGGGAGTTAACGTGTAGGTCATCGTGGCCTCTCAATGCGGTAAAAAGGTATTAAAAATAGAAAAAACCCATGCAATTTTACATCGCACGGGTTTTTACTTGGATGATGATATACCGTTTTGATCTAGAGATCAGAACGGGTATGCTTACCAAGTATTTTGTTTTGTTAAAAAAGTTATTTAATATCAATGTGTTATTTTGTATTTACGTGTTTTTGTAACGAATTTTGTTAAAAATCATCCTCTATTGGAGGAATACTTTACATTTTCAATTTTCGCAGACATCCAAACCGGAGCTGATCTTTTGAGCGTCTCGCGCAGAATCAGATGAAATATAGTATAGGAAATGCGTTTATTCTTCTTCTGATGATTTATGAAATTATTGGCAAATCTTCAAAACAGCTTGTAACTGATCTGTTGTGAGATTGGAAATACTTACTTTTGTTCCTGATGGCAGTGATACATCGACAGAAAACCGATCTGATTCTTCATGAGGAATGAGTTCATTAAAAGATTGCAATCCATTTGATACAGCATCCGCTTTTTCAATGTGTTCGGCTATTGTTTCTACTTTACTATCATCGCTGAAATGAGCATTAAGCTCTTGCACCCATAGAGTGTCTTGGTTGAGGTATTCTTTTGCCCATCGTGCAACTTGATGATTGGCGACACCATATTGTCTGGCGATTGCAGAATATGTTTCGGAAGAAGACATAACTTTTTCTGCTATTTCTTTTTTGAAAACTGGTGAGAAAATTTTGCGTGGTTTTCTTGTCCTCATATCACCTCCGATAATTGAGCTTACATTTGCACTAGAAATAAAGTATGGCTTCCTGGATATATTCGTTTTGCCACTTCCGAAGTTTCATAACAGGCCAGTTTTCCTTAAAACAACATCGATAGCTATATTTTCCCCGTGTAAATCCATGCACTTCTTTTAAATTTTTTGATATGTCATGCGTAATTCAGAATAATTGTTTTGTTTAATGCTTTTTTCCAGAATAACTTTGAGTACTTCTGCCTCTTTAACTTTCACCATCAATTGAGCAGTATTCATCACTACTTTGTCTGCAAAACTGAGTAACTCATACATATCGTAATCATCACTGAAATCCTCAAATTCCGGCTCTGACTCGATGATGAACTGTGTTGCATCAATGTCTGTAAGTAAGATAAAAACTGGTAGTACTTTGTTGAAATGTTCTTCTGACTTCAAGATACCAACTGATATGCATCGAGGAATGAACTGATTGATGTATCGACTGTATCTGTTGAGTGTTATGGGCTTCAAATTCGGTAGTCTTTTTTCTAATTCATTGAGTAAATCTCTGTGCTCGAATGTCTCAGTCTTAATGTCTGACAGTATTTCAAAAAAAACCTTACCTATCTGATTCATATGACGCTCTTTTGTTTGTCTGATTATTAAGAATTCATTATTGTCCGATCGGACAATGATAAGGATACATCAAACGTGTAGTTTTGTGAAAAAACTATACGAACTGATATGGATAATTCTGAATTCCTAAAAAATTTTGGGACTTACATCCGCACGAAACGATTAGAAAAAGGTCTTTCTATTACTGAATTTGCTAACTTAGCTGAAACAGACCCTGCGTTTGTTTCAAGAGTGGAAAGAGGCTTAAAAGATATTAAACTGACAACGGTTATTCGTTTTCTTAAAGTGTTAGAACTCCCATTGCCATACTTTTTATAAGTCTTATTTATCAATTAGTTGATGCTCCTTTCCCAACAGGTTCAGAGGACAATTAATTACTGCGATAATAAGTAGTTTGCATCATGGTATTTTGGTGATTGCTGAATAGCCCTGTGTCGTTCATGGGTAACTATGAAAAGTCTATAGAACTGCTAGCTCGAAAATGCCCCAAAATGGGTTAGGTCGAATACCAGAGAAAATTCCAAAGCTTTATTTCTTGATACTTGATTTTATGGTTTTTAGGATTATTCAATTATCCAAACCAAGGCTAAACATGCAACATCAGGAATGAGAAAGCATTCTGTCGGTACAGACATTGCTCAGATAGAATACATTCGATAAGCACACCCTGTGCATTATTTATAGCCTTCTCGTCAGCAACTGCTTCACCACAAGTTGGTCACTGCTGCTCACTTGATTAGATACTGGCTGCTTTTCTAGCATACCCACTATGGTCTCATATAATTTAGCGCTGAGCATATAACCCACGGGTTTATTTTTTGAAAGCACAACGACAGGCTCATCAATGAAATATTGAGCAGGATTTTTACGTAGTTCAGTAATACTAACAGTCTGTTCAGCCAAGATACGCCGCATAGAACATCCAAAATAATGTACATTTAAATACACATATTACTATTAATTCTACAGATGAGATTGTCAATTTTTAGTATGCAAGAATTGACATTCTTGTAGACATTGGGCCATCTCATATTAAAAACATTAAGCCTCAAAAGGACTAGCTTGATATCCTGTACTATGATGTAGAAAAGAAATATTCCATTAGTTATCAACTATCAGGGATGGTGTACTCAGTGTTAGAACCATGCATACCTCATGATGAGATCACTCGTCAGGTCACATTAGATTCACTTAATATCCTTGATATGCCACCTGTCGAGCAACTGGACCGAGTGACACGTCTGGCGGCTGGTTATTTTAAAGTGACGACAGCACTTGTGTCTTTGATTGATGAAAACCGGCAATGGTTCTTATCCCGCTTTGGTTTAGATGCCACAGAAACGCCACGTAATGTCTCATTTTGTGGTCATGCTATTTTACAAAATGACACATTTATTGTGCCTGACACGAAAAATGACAAACGCTTTAGTGACAATCCGTTGGTCACCGGTATGCCTTTTATCCGGTTTTATGCTGGACAACCTATTTATTCAAAAAAAGGATATGCGCTTGGAACACTTTGCCTCATTGATGTAAATCCTCGTTCTTTCTCAATGGACGAGATCAGTGCACTCAAAGATTTTGCCAGTATGGTGGAACAATATTTACAAAGTCTGGAAGTGATCATCCATTCAGAACAAGTGCAACAACACCTAAATGAATCTGAATCGCTTTTTGAACAAACCTTCAATCAGTCGGCGGTTGGCATGGCGCTTGTTGCGTTAGATGGCGCTTGGCTTCGAGTTAACCCATTTTTATGTAATTTATTGGGCTATTCAGGTTCAGAGCTACTACAAAAAACCTTTCAAGACATTACGCATCCAGATGATTTAGGTGAAGATCTGAGTAATGTGGATAAATTACTTCATGGTGTAATCAATAATTACACCATGGAAAAACGTTACCTTTGTGCAAATAAATTGTATACCTGGATATCTCTAACCGTAGCTTTAAATAAAACTATTGAGGGTCAACCGCATCATTTTATTGTGGTTATTAAAGACATTAATGAACGAAAGAAAGCTGAACAAGCATTACTAAGACTCCAGCAAGAATTGGAACACCGTGTTTATCAACGGACTAAAGAGTTAGAGCTGGCGGTTAAGCAGTTAAATCAGGAGATAGAACAACGTATCGCTGTTCAAAGTCGCCTCAATGCACAAAAAGAACGCTTTCGACTGACATTGGAAAACACGTCCGATGCCTTTGTGGAAATTAATGACACCGGAAAAATTATTGGCTGGAACCCTTCGGCAGAACGTATTTTTGGCTGGAGTCATGATGAAGCCATATCTCAATCAATTGATACATTACTTATTCCTGCTGCGATGAGAGAGCAACATAAAAAGGGGTTTATACGCTACCAGACATCAGGTCAATCAAAGATGATGGGACAACGCCTTCAACTTATGGCCCAGAGAAAGGATGGTACTGAATTCCCTGTCGAAATGACCCTGAATGAAAATACTGTTGATGGTAAACGGTTTGTAACTGCCTTTTTGCACGATATCTCAGAACGAGTCCGCTTTGAAAAAGAAATTCTAGAAAGCCGGTTACGTTTGCAAACCATCGCCGATAACATGCCAGCACTGATTTGCCATGTCGATAGAGATTTAAACTTTATCTTTGCTAATAAAACATATGAATATTGGTTTGGGTATTCTTCTGAACAACTCAAAAAAATGAAATTGTCAGATATTCTTGTTCAGGATAACTTCGAAAGAGCAAAACCACATTTAGAACGCGCATTACAAGGTATCTCTGTTACTTACGAACGAAAACTAATTACCGCAACAAAAGAAATTTATCTTCAGGTTACCTTGATACCAGCACAGGGCGGCACTAACGGTATTTATATACTGGCCATGGATATTTCGGAGTTGAAAGCCTTACAAGCGATGCATGAATATGATGCTAGCCATGACGTTTTGACTAAATTACCCAACCGACGTGCGTTCACTTTCTTATTAGAAAATGCCATCAATGCAGCATCGCAAAAGGGTAAAGGCATTGCTCTTTTATTCTTAGATTTAGATAACTTCAAAACTTTTAATGACACTTATGGTCATGATTTCGGTGACCGAGTATTGACCTGTTTTGCTGATGTAATAAAAGAAATAATTAGAGAAACTGATAGTGTAGCTAGGCTTGCAGGTGATGAATTCACCGTTATTTTGACAGACCTCAATGACCCCGAAACTGATGTTCGCCAAATTTGTGACAAGCTATTGTCTGCACTAAAAAAAGTACAAATGATAGAACAAGTTCCTGTAACATTATCCGCCAGTATCGGAGCAGCTATT
>JAQUHG010000110.1 GCA_028683735.1 Tolumonas sp.
ATGCTCACGTTCCTGATTGATATCCAGAAACGGCAACCGCGCTTTGTAGGCAGTAAACATATTGCGACCACCGGCGATCATCAGATCGGCGCGGTATTGATAAGCCACATCCAGCAGATTGCGGGCGTTACCGTCTTCCAACATTAACGCGTTGTCGCCATCAGCTCTTTGATACGGGCTTTGTCTTCTTCGGTCGATTTACGTGTACCCGTCGCCACTACTTCCATGCCAAGATCTTGCAGTGCGGCGACCACCGACCACGACTTCACGCCACCGGTATACAGCAACACACGTTTGCCTTTGAGGCGGGCGCGGAAGGGTGCGAGCTGCGCTTCGGTTTCCGCTTCTCGACGGGCAATTAATTCCTGTGTTCTGGCGATCAAATCGGCATCCCCGAGCATCTCGGCGATGGTCAGCATCGATTTTGAGGTGTCACGCACACCATAAAAACTGCCTTCAAACCACGGCGTACCGTATTTGGTTTCCAGCTTGCGTGCGACGTTGATCAGTGCCCGTGAGCAGACCAGCATGTTGAGTTCGGCGCGATGAATGGTCTGCACTTCATGGAAGCGCGTGTCACCGGCCAAGGTGCAGAGAATGCGAATGCCGAGTTCATCAAACAGTGGCTGCACGTTCCAGAACTCACCAGCGATATTGAACTCACCAATCAAGGCCACGTCGTGACCCCGTTCCGCCGAAATAGGATGATCGGTTGGCCACGGTGCGGGTTCCGCAGTGCCGATCACTTTATCGACCATCACTTCACCGGCAATACGGTTACCTAAATTTTTGCTGCCGTAGAAACCCGCGGCATCGACCGGGATCACCGGCACACCAACTTTGGTTTCAGCCGCTTTACAGATGGCGATGATGTCGTCGCCTTCCATCGCGGGCACGCAAGTGTTGTAAACAAACACCGCTGCCGGATGATAACGATCAACGATGTGTTTGACGGAATGATACAGACGACGTTCACCACGCCCCATGATCACGTCTTGTTCGTTTAAATCGGTGGTAAAGCCCAGCCGGTAAAGTGCGGGGCCGGAACTGCGGGCGCCGCGGTTATCCCATGAACTACCGGTACAGCCGATCGGGCCATGCACCAGATGGGCAACATCGGCGATAGGTAATAAAGTGATTTGCGCACCATCAAACGCACAACCGCCGGCGGTAGCACCGGGTTTGGGCGCACTACAACCTGATTTGGCTTTGCTGTTATGGCCACAGGCGGGTTCATCCATCAATGCCGCTATTTCGTTGCCTTTCATCGCTCCCTCCTGAAATGTGCGCGAGCTCTCAGTTTTTAGTGGTGCAAGGAGCAGTCCATCTGCAATTTATTGATTTTTATAGTTTTATCATTGTCATCTTTGTAACAATCACGACACTACAGGACGCTATCACCCTTGCTGATCTCACCCCCCAGCCAAATCAGCAAGGGCGATAGCTTAGATATTGGAAACAGAATTAATCCAGTTCGGATAATTCGTCACTGAAGCGTTTGCCTAAATCGTCTTTGCGCCCTAACGCCTTAGCCAGCCAAGGTGGTAGCTGCCCTTGCATCAGTTCCTGCAAGGCATCTAACTGAGTGCTGATACGATTGTCTTTTTTGATTTTGACCGGATGAATGCCGTGACGAATGACACGCGCTGCCGCCGGGCCACCAATCGCTTCACAAAACAGCAAATGGCAGTTGTGCAGTAAACGGGCACGGGTTTCGTTGTCTTCTTGTGTTTCATCGGCAACGAAATGGCGAATGTCGATCAACTGAGCACCTTTTTCCGTCACCTGATAAATGAAGAACAGGTGGCAATTCCCGAAATGGCCATTCACCGTTAAACCGTCACTGGACGAAAACGCCACGCGCAGTGCATCGGCATCGGAAACCGCAGGTTTCGGGTCGAGATGCACTGGCAACTGCCCTTGCAGGCATTCCAGCAGCACCTGCCAGCGGGCATTACTCAAACCCGCCAATTCGGCTGGTGCGGACTCCTTCAGTGACTCTACCGTCAGTTTTTCCATCTGGGCGATACTCAGCGGGCCTTGCAGTGCGCCACTGACCCAATCGAATAATACCGATTGCCCCACTTCCGGCACTGCCTGTGCTAATGCGATGAGACGCCAGTAAACCTGACTTTCTAACAGAGTTTTCATCACAGCCTCCCGTAACCTGATTAAGTTATTCGCCTGCGCGTTTCAGACGCAGAGTGATTGGCAATGAAGGTTTTACCTGCGGTTCCAGGAAATAAGCTTCGCCGTTGTCGAGATCAACCCGACCGCCCCAGTTGTCGTCTTGCTCAAATTCCAATTGAGCCACTTTGGCTTCTAAATCACGTTTGGCTATGTAGCAGTACAACCCATCGTCGTGTTGACGGAACATAATGTTAGGCATGCGACAACCCCTTCCCTTTGCAATCGATTGAATTTCTTATGATTGAAACAAATAAGCCCGGAACGTTGCAAAAACGGTTCCGGGCTTATGAAGGGGCAAACCAGTTGCCCCTGATTACATGCTCGATTAACGAACCAAATCGAAGTTGTAATCTGTTTTGCCCAGTTCCATGGTATCGCTATCAATTTTTTCCATCACGGCGTTAACCAGTGTGGTCAGCATGTACATAGCACCTTCGTAACCGAGGGTAGTCATGCGATGCAGGTGATGACGATCGAAGATTGGGAAGCCCAGACGGATCAATGGCACTTCAAACGCTTTGCCCTTCGCCAGGGTGTCACGCTGAATGAATTTGCCGTATGAGTTACCAATCATGAAATCGGGTTTGTTAGTGAACATCAGTGAACGGAAGTGCCACAAGTCGTGACCCACGTACACTTCGCTGCCTTGACCGTATGGTGAATCAGCCAGCATTTTCTCAATGGATTTTTTCCATTTTTTGCTGCCGTTATTACACAGGATCACGCTTGGCTCACAGCCCAGTTCGAGCAGGAATTTCACCAGACCTTCGACGAAATCAGGGTCACCATAGACACCGAATTTCTTGCCGTGCAGCCAGGTGTGGGAGTCGGTGATCATGTCAACCAGACGGCCACGTTCCAGTTCCAGCGAAGCAGGGATCGCTTTACCAGTCAGGGCAGAGACTTTCATCAGGAAGTCATCAGTCCATTCCAGACCCATCGGAATGTTCAGATCGGTCGCTGGCTGGCCCCATGTATCTTTCACCACTTTCTTAGTTTTCACTAAGTGCCAAGGTTGCAGCATCAGGGTGTCGATGGCGTTAGGCGCATCTTTCATTTCGTCCTGAGTGGTGCCACCGGCATACATGCGGTATTGGCCATCAGATGGGGTGTCTAATACTTCTGACGGATCAGACAGCATAGAGAATGGCACACCCATTTCGGTCAGCATGCGTTTGATAACGCGGTAGTTACCTAAGTAGGTTTCAAAGCCGGTAACGATGTTCAGTTTGCCGTTGCTACCTGGTTTGTATTCAACATCTTTCGCAGTGAAGGTATTGCAGAAACCTTCAAACATGTTGTCCCAACCAGTGATGTGGCTGCCCACGAAACTTGGGGTATGTGCATAAGGCACTGGGAAATCTTTCGGTACAAAACCATCTTTCTTGGCGTTGTTGGTGAAAGCTTGTAAGTCGTCACCGATAACTTCCGCCATACAGGTGGTAGAAACCGCGATCATTTCTGGTTTGTAGAGTGCTAACGCATTCTGCAGACCATCGTTCATGTTGGCGTGGCCACCGAAAACCGCCGCATCTTCAGTCATCGAGTCAGATACACAAGCTACTGGCTCACGGAAATGACGGTTGAAGTAAGTACGGAAGTAAGCCACACAACCTTGCGAACCATGCACGTAAGGCAGTGTTTTCTCAAAGCCCAGTGAACACAGCACCGCGCCCAAAGGCTGACACGCTTTTGCTGGGTCAATGGTCAATGCTTCACGGCTGAAGTTCAGATCTTTGTATTCCTGAGTGGTAGTCCACTCGAATACTTCACGAACTTTTTCTTCGCCATGCGCTTCTTCATATTTCGCATGTTTATCAGCGAACAGATTCTGATATTCATCCTGTTCAAACAGTGGATAACAGGATTTGATGTTCTCTATATTCTGACTCATACAACTCTCCTTCCCGCGCCACTCATCTGTGAACTAACGGGGTAATGGAATCAAATACCGGGGCCATTACGCGCTTTTCTTCCATGGCGCAGTCTGTTTTGACCAGCACGGATTGTTCAGGGTCATGTCCATATCACGGGCGAAGATGGCGAAGCCGTCGAAGCCGTGGTAAGGGCCTGAGTAATCCCAAGAGTGCATCTGACGGAATGGGATGCCCATTTTCTGGAAGATGAATTTCTCTTTGATACCAGAACCGATCAGATCAGGTTTCACTGCCTTCACGAACTCTTCAAATTCATAACCAGTCACGTCGTCAAACAACAGCGTTGCTTCTGGTAACTCTTTCAGCGTACGGTCGTAGTCATCGTTATGCGCGAATTCATAACCGGCACCAACGATTTCCATACCCAGATCTTCATAAGCACCGATCACGTGACGTGGACGCAAGCCACCGACGTACAGCATGACTTTTTTGCCTTGCAGACGTGGTTTGTACTTAGCAATAACTGCCGCAGTTTGTGCTTCGTATTTGGCGATAACTTCTTCCGCTTTTTTCTGGATGGTCTCGTCAAACTGAGCCGCGATTTTGCGCAGTGATTCCGCGATCTTAGTCGGGCCAAAGAAGTTGTATTCCATCCAAGGGATGTTGTACTTCTCTTCCATATGGCGAGAGATGTAGTTCATTGAACGGTAGCAGTGCACCAGGTTCAATTTCACTTTTGGTGTGTTTTCCATTTCAGCCAGGGTGCCGTCACCAGACCACTGAGCGACTACACGCAGACCGATTTCTTCTAACAGGATGCGTGAAGACCAGGCGTCACCACCGATGTTATAGTCACCGATGATTGCCACGTCGTAAGGTGTGCCAGCAAATTCTTGCTCATCACGATTGCCCAGGATCCAGTCACGAACTACGTCATTCGCAATGTGGTGACCAAGAGACTGAGACACGCCGCGGAAACCTTCACAACGTACAGGAACAACCGTTTTACCGGTTTTCGCTTTCGCCTGACGGGCTACTGATTCGATGTCGTCACCGATCAGACCAACCGGACATTCAGACTGAACTGTGATGCCTTTCGCCAGTGGGAACAGCATTTCCATTTCATCGATAATTTTCGCCAGCTTTTTATCGCCACCGAATACGATGTCTTTTTCCTGGAAATCAGACGTAAAGTTCATGGTGCCGAAGCTGTTCACACCAGTCATACCAGTGTAATAGTTACGACGACCAGCGCGGGAATACTGACCACAACCAACAGGACCATGTGACAAATGGATCATGTCTTTGATTGGGCCGAATACTACCCCTTTAGAACCGGCGTAAGCACAACCACGGATGGTCATAACGCCCGGCAGAGACTTACGGTTAGAAGTAATACATTTGCTGGCTTTTTCCAGCGTTGGGTCGTTCACAGTTAAGTGTTTGGAACGATCCTTGCGCGCTTTTTCTGGATAGGCTTCGAGCACTTCCTGAATTAACGCCAGATTCTCTTCACGAGTTCTGTTAGTCATAGCAGTAATTCCTTGAATGGGCGGACAATCCGGGCTGGCAGCATCCCTGCCAGCCGCCGGGTAGAGACCTTAGGCTGTAGCAGCTTCTTCTGCTGCGGTCTTACCGATGATCGATTCGTCTTCAACATCCATGATGCCGAATTCCATCAACAGCTCTTCCAACTCATCCATGGTTACTGGTGTTGGAACAACGAACAGTTTGTTGTTAACAACTTTGTTCGCCAGCGTGCGGTATTCGTTCGCTTGCTTACAGGTTGGGTCGTATTCGATTACAGTCATACGACGGATTTCTGCGCGCTGAACGATGTTGTCACGTGGTACGAAGTGGATCATCTGAGTACCCAGTTTGTCAGCCAGTGCGATGATCAATTCATCTTCACGGTCAGTTTGGCGTGAGTTACAGATCAGACCAGCCAGACGAACAGAACCAGATTTCGCGTATTTCACGATACCTTTAGAGATGTTGTTCGCGGCATACATCGCCATCATTTCGCCAGAGCAAACGATGTAGATTTCTTGTGCTTTGTTTTCACGAATTGGCATCGCGAAACCACCACATACAACGTCACCCAGTACGTCGTAGAATACGAAGTCTAAATCTTCTTCGTAGGCGCCTTCTTCTTCCAGGAAGTTGATAGCAGTGATAACACCACGACCAGCACAACCAACTCCTGGCTCTGGGCCACCAGACTCAGCACAACGAACTCCGCCGTAACCGATCTGTAATACGTCTTCTAATTCCAGATCTTCAACAGAACCAACTTCTGCTGCCATTTCCATGATGGTATTCTGGGCTTTTGCGTGCAGGATCAAACGAGTAGAATCCGCTTTCGGGTCACAACCGATGATCATCACTTTTTTACCCATTTCTGCTAATGCAGAAACCAGGTTCTGAGTGGTAGTAGATTTACCGATACCACCTTTCCCGTAGATTGCACATTGACGTAAGGCCATGTCGTTTCTCCTCTGAATGACGTTGACGTATATATAAATGCACGTCACATACCAATCAGGCCAAACACGACAACACATTGAAATATAACAATTATTTTAAAAATGGTGATTTATGTCGCAGAAACGATCGATACAAACACGGACGTTTTGTATGGAAATGGACAAGGTAATGTCAGCTTTGTGAAGTGGTTCAAAGTTATGGGCCAAACCTGGCAAGCCGATCTGGCACGCGATTTCTTTCCTTTCTGTTCCCTTCGTTCTCCTCCTGTTCCCTCCTCCTGTAAATAAATTGGCAGGGATGAGGCCAATTGAGCCACGGCAGGCAAACTATCCTCGCCCCCAACTCCTTTATTTAACCCTTATTCTATTTAATCAAAGGAATGCTCATGACCCGCCTCTCGCTGCCTCTGCTGTTACTGCTATCGCCCGCTGCGTTTGCGCAGTGGACGCTGACCCCGTTTCCAGCCTTTACCGAACAACCCAGCGGCCTGTTCCACAGTGCAACGGCACTGAACAAAGGCAATTACCCGCTGCAGTTGCAACACGACGGACAATGCTGGCAACCCACCGCCGCCGCCAAACTCAATCAAATGCTGTCGTTGCAGCCTTGTGGTTCACAACCCGCTATAAACTGGCATCTGTATAAAGATGGGGATTACCAGATCACCATCGATACCCGCAGTGGCACGCCGACCTTGTTACTGAGTATGAAAAACGCCCCCGTTACGCAAACGGCGGCACAGCCAAAAACTTGCCCGATCTGGCACAACCAGCCGGTCACCGTTGATGTCAGCCACAGCTTTAAAGACGGCGACAGCGTGCGGGATTATTACAGCGGCCAGACGGCGGTCGTCGCCCAAGGTAAAGTGACCTTACAACCGGCCCCCGAGAGCGGTGGTTTACTGTTATTGGAAGCAGCGGACACCGCGGTGCAAGCCCCGTTCAGCTGGCACAACGCCACGGTCTATTTTGCGCTGACCGATCGTTTCGCCAATGGTAACCCGGCGAATGACCACAGTTATGGCCGCCAAAACGATGGTCAGCAAGAGATCGCGACCTTCCACGGCGGCGATCTGGCGGGTCTCACCAGCAAACTCGATTACCTGCAACAACTCGGCGTCAATGCCTTGTGGATCAGCTCACCGCTGGAGCAGATCCACGGCTGGATCGGCGGTGGCAGCAACGGCGACTTCCCGCATTATGCCTATCATGGTTATTACGCTTTAGACTGGACCAAACTCGACGCCAACATGGGCACCGAGCAAGAGTTACATACGCTGGTCGAACAAGCGCACAAACGCGGCATTCGCATTTTGTTTGATGTCGTCATGAACCATGTCGGTTATGCAACATTAGCCGACATGCAGGAATTTAATTTTGGCGCGTTACATCTCAGCAAAAACGAGCAACAGAAAATACTGGGCCCGCATTGGGGTGACTGGCAGCCCGGCAAAGCAGAAAACTGGCACAGCTTTAATAACTACATCAATTTTAGCGATGGCGCCGCATGGGAAAAATGGTGGGGTAAAAAATGGGTGCGCAGTGGCATTGGTGATTATGATGCTCCCGGTTATGACGACCTGACCATGTCACTCGCTTTCCTGCCCGATGTGAAAACCGAATCCACGCAGGCCAGCGGGTTACCCAACTTTTATCGCTATAAAAAAGATACGAATGCCAAAGAAATTGCCGGCTACACACCACGCGATTACATCACGCATTGGTTAAGTCAGTGGGTGCGTGATTATGGCATTGATGGTTTCCGCGTGGACACCGCCAAACATGTCGAAAAACCCGCGTGGGATCAGTTAAAAACCCAAGCCACACAAGCCTTGGCCGAGTGGAAAAAAGCGCATCCGCAGGAAGCGTTGGATAATGCGCCGTTCTGGATGACGGGCGAATCGTGGGGGCATGGGGTGATGAAAAGTGATTACTTCCAGCATGGTTTTGACAGCATGATCAATTTCGATTTTCAGGATCAGGCCAAGCAAGCGCTGGCGTGTTACGCCAACATTGATGACACCTACCATCAAATGGCAGAAAAGCTACAAGACATCAATGTGCTGAGTTATCTCTCGTCACACGACACACGGTTATTTTTCCACGACGACGCCAAAGGTTCGCTGGAAAAACAAAAACGCGCTGCTGATTTACTGCTGCTGGCGCCGGGGGCGGTGCAGATCTACTACGGTGACGAAAGTGGCCGTCAGTTTGGCGCCACCGGCTCAGATCCGATCCAAGGCACCCGTTCCGATATGAACTGGAACGAGCTGAACGGTGACAAAGCGACACTGCTTGCCCACTGGCAGAAAATCAGCCAGTTCCGCGCCCGTCACACCGCGATAGGTCGCGGCCAGCAAACAACCTTGTCATCGAATGACTATTACGCATTTAGCCGACAAGATCAGCAAGATAAAGTGATGGTGGTGTGGGCAGGCAATCATCCGTAAACAAAAAAAGACGCGCCGTTTAGGCGCGTCAACCATGACAAGTATGAAGTAAATTATTTGGTGATCGTGGTTACCGTGGCGGCATCTACCCCCTCTGGCAATGCCAGTGCCCCCGCGGTGGTGTGGCTGACCACGATCTCTTTATCAACGGTAAAGGTCACCGGTGTCACATCCGCCACATTGGAAGATGCGCTGACATACGCTTGATAAGTACCGGGCTCCACAATCCATTCATTGCTGCTTGGGTCAAAACTCGCCAAAATCTTCGCCGGAATATTGAAGGTCAGTTTCTCTGTCGCACCGGCATCCAGCTTGCTGGTTTTAGCAAACGCTTTCAGCTCAATCACTGGTTTTTTCAATTTCACTTCCGGCGCAGAAACATAAACCTGTGCCGCTTCTTTACCCGCCACACTGCCGGTATTGGTGATAGTAGCTGTTAAGGTCACACTACCTTGCGCCCCTTTACTTAAGGTGTTGGCGGTGACTGCCGCATCACTGTAACCAAAGGTGGTGTATGACAAACCAAAACCAAATGGGTAGGAAACCGTTTTATCAAAGGTGGAATAATAACGATAACCGACATAGATGCCTTCGTTGTAATACACATCATCTGGTGTGCCATCATTATCAGTATCAACCCCTGGGAAAGCTCGCGAGCTGGAAGATGGTACATCGGCATAACTAGCCGGGAAGGTTTGCGCCAATTTACCACTCGGGTTGACATCACCAGACAGAATGTCGGCAACTTCATTACCGGTATCCTGACCACCCATGTAGGCTAACAAAATCGCATCGGCTTTATCGGCCCACGCACTGGTATCGATAACCCCATTGACGTTCAGCACGACCACCACTTTCTTACCTTGTGCATGGAACGCATCCGCGACCCCCGTGAGCATATCGACTTCCTGATCACTCAGC
>JAQUHG010000111.1 GCA_028683735.1 Tolumonas sp.
GCTGGTCACACTGATGTTCGTCGCCGTCAGCACATCGCTTGTGTCCGCATCGCTGCTGTTCGCCAGCAGGTTCAGCGTGAAGCTCGCGTCATTCTCGCTCGCGCTCGCCGTCACGCCCGCGACCACTGGTGCGTCGTTTGTACTACCCGTGTCGCTGGCACTGCTGCTGTTGCCCGCCGCATCCGTCGCTGTTGCCACTACCGTGTAATCGCCTTCCGCCAGTGCGGTGCTGACATCGACGCTGTAGGTGCCATCAGTTTGCACGGTCGCTGTCAGTGTTTGTGTGTTACCCACGCTGTCGGTGACCAACAAGGTCACGGTGCTGGTCGCCGGTAAATTGGTGGTACCGGTAATCGTCGGCGTGCTGTCGTTGGTTAACGCTGGCGCATCCACCGTAATGGTCGGTGCCGTGACATCCAGGCTACCCGAGTCGCTGGCACTGCTGCTGTTGCCCACCGTATCTGTCGCTGTCGCCACCACAGTGTAATCGCCTTCCGCCAGTGCGGTGCTGACATCGACGCTGTAGGTGCCATCGGTTTGCACGGTCGCTGTCAGTGTTTGTGTGTTACCCACGCTGTCGGTAATCACCAATGTCACCACGCTGTTCGCAGGTAGATTGGTCGTGCCCGTGATGGTCGGCGTGCTGTCATTGCTCAGGGCTGGCGCATCAACCGTGATGGTCGGTGCCGTGACATCCAAGCTACCCGTGTCGCTGGCACTGCTGCTGTTGCCCGCCGCATCTGTTGCGATAGCCACCACGCTGTAGCTGCCTTCCGCCAACGAGCCCGGCACGTCAGCACTATAAGTACCGCCACTTTGCACGGTAGCGGTGAATGTTTGTTGCACACCAGTACTGTCGGTTACCAACAAACTCACTGTGCTCCCCACCGGCAGATCCGTGGTGCCAGTAATAGTTGGCGTACTATCATTGGTCAATGCAGGAGCATCTACGGTGATATTTGGTGGTGTTGTATCAACTACAGAAGTAGATGTTGCGGCAGGATTGGAGACTGATAGCGAAAGATCCGATGTTGATGAATAGACTATCGAGGTGTCATAGCCTGATTCTGCAATTGTAGTGTCGCCACTACGTGCTACAGAAATAAAACCGCCATTGCCACTTCCGACACCACCACCAGCATCAACTGTTATACCAGCTGCCGCAGCTTCAAATGCCTTGGTTGGATCAACACCATTGAGAATATTTTGTTGCAATTGAGCTATATCATTAGCAGGCGAATTGTTATCGGCTGTGACAACATCGGCAGATGCCGTCTGTGTCGTATTTTGATGTTCACCTTTCGTATCTTCATTTTTTAACGTTAATTGCACACCATCATCAAGAATAACCACTGCTCCCGGTTGCAAGGTATCACCAGCTTTTAATTCTTTTAAAGCGCCATTTGGCAGACGAATTTTTGCTACACCAGTGATATGAGTAATAAGAGAAACTTCGGTGATTGTTTGAGTGATCACAGTTTTATTCCTTGAAGGTGCAATTAGTGCAATTTAACGAATGTTATCAGGTTATGACGAAATGAATGCTTCATAAATCAGATAGGTAACGTCATTAACCAGCGGAATTGTTCAAAAAAATCGAATAAAAAGGGGTGCATATGCACCCCTTCATGACGATTACTTTATCTATTTTTTAAATATCGCGTGCTGGCTGTACTATCCCCTGATAACCATCTACAAACAGCTGATTAATCAGTTCAACTTGCTCTTGACTTTCTACCCGAGTGACAACTGTTATAGCACCAGCATTATGTGCTGTACGACATACCGCAGCCAAGACGCTTTGAGCATTTTCATCTTTACTGATAATACTCATATATCCCTGATCAACTTTCACATAGGCAGGTGTCAATTCGGTTAAATATTCTAATGACTGAAAATGTCGGCCAAATTGATCAATCCCCCACATGACTTTGTGCTGTTGACATATTTCGCTCAACAATTTCACGGCTTCACGTTGGTGAATAATGGCGTTTTCCGGTATTTCAATGGCAATACGTTTAGTTATTGAGTTGTTTTTAATGAAAAAATCTTTCAGATAGCTCAAAAATGAAGGTGAAGAAATACTGCTGATGGTTAAGTTGACAGACATACTCATACCAGTGTTGGTTTGAAGTACAGAAACTGCATGATCGAGAACATAACGATCTAACTTTTCACCCAACTTAAACATTTCAACCGCAGCCATGAATTGAGCTGCACTAAACCGCTGCCCTTGATGCCTAATTCCTGTGAAGAGTTCAGCTGGTAATGCTGACTCCCCACTGATCATGGTTACGGGCTGCACTCGGAAGTCAAATAAGTTATGTTTCAATGCACCTAAGATAATTTCTTTCCAAGCTAAACGACCAATCGTATCCGCACTTTCTGCTTGTTCAATGGTTACCGCACCCAGACGTTCGTTTCGTGCTCGGCGTAAAGCATTGTCAGCTTTAGTTAAAAGTACGGATAAATCTTCATCAGGATTTCTAATTGCAATGCCAATGACAGACAAAGCTGTATCAGAATCTAGTGGATTCACAATAAGATCAGCAATGGCAGTATTAAGTACATGTGCTGTATCTAATAATTCCTCACTAGTAAGCCCAGGTAATAGCACTGCATATTCCGTTGCCGTAATACGAGCTAGAGCCATACCTTCAAATACAGATAATTTAGCATTAAGAATATTAGCAACTTGCTTAACCATTTTATCTCGAGCGGTGTAACCATCTGTACGATAAATTTCATCTAATGAGTCAACAGCGATCAACATAACGCCGCCACGGCCATGATCTGCGATCCACGCATTAACCTGACCGATGAAATATGCACGATTGCCTAATCCAGATACCGCATCACGGAATGCTCTTTCTCGCAATAGATCAGCAGCTTCGGCTTCTTCTTTGAACTGCTTTGCCAACTTAATAGTCAGTGTATTAATCGACTGAACAACTTGTCTTAGTTCCAAAGTCTTTGGTAACGGGATTGTTTGATTAAAATGATGCTGTTCGATTTCCACTGCTTGTCGGCGGATCCAATCCAGAGGACGAAGCAAAAATCGCAAAGCTGAAATGACTAAGATGGATACAACCACAAAGCAGACGATATATGCCCACAACAAATTTGACATGGCTCGCCATAGCTGGAAATAAGCATCGCCAGGATGTCCTTTGACTTCTAGCTTCCCGAGCTGTAGCCAACCAGATGTTAATATTGTTTCGTAGCTTTCACTTTTAAACAAATTCAGCTGTGTAAACCAATGTGGAACACCTTCAATATCGGTTTTGTTCAATTTTTCAATTGTCTGTTTAGACGCAAGAAGGTCGAGGTGTATTTTTTGGTAATAGCCGCCATCAAACGCTGCATTAATTACTGATTCCGCACCAACCTTATCACCCGCTTCCAAATAAGGTGTTAATGCCAGGCCAACTGAATTAGCGGTGTTAATAACCGAGATTCGCTGTTGTTCGGCCAGATAGTCTCTCGTAGATTGAAACTGCACTGCGTAAGCAATAATTAATAACCCAGCAAAAAGGCATATCACGAAAGCGAGTATTTGCTTATAAAGAGTCATGATTAGTTATCCAAATTTAAAATTGGTCGGTTCATATGCTGAGTATTGAATCTTTTCTGTAGGTCGGTCCATAAACTCAATCGATCTGAGTTTCCGGCCAACTGGCCTTGACCTTTTGCTTTCATCAACCATAGATGACTACCATTGAAGCTATAAATTGGAATTAAGTCCGTTCGCAAATTGGCGGGTTTAATTGCGGGATCAAGGTTATCTAATATTACTGGCATTGATGCTGGTGTTGCATAATTTGCAACTACCATATGAAACTGATTATAGCGTATTGCTTTAACATAGATCAGCCGCATGCTTTCATCTGATAAGCCCATTTCGCGTAACGTAAAGTACTTGGCAATGCTAAAGTCTTCACAGTCCCCGCCACCCGCAGCAAGAAACTCCACAGGAGAAGCCCAGTAATCTGGTTGCCCCCATAACTTAATATCATCAATAAATATTTGGCGATTAAAAAAGCGATTTGTTGCTTCTAATGCTTGCTGCTGATTCCATTTTTCAGCACGAGCCCGCTGTACAAGCAGCCGCCAATCAATGACTCGACGAGCGGCCCTTGAACCATATTTTCCCTGAACTAAATCAGCTAACTGCCGATCTTTCGCGTCAAGAACATCGGCAAGAATAGTTGGATAAATACCAACAGTTAACAATACGCCTAATAGTAATAATAAGGCGCATTGAAACCGTCGAAAATTAGCTAATATGGTCGAAGACCACATATGTTGCTACTTCTGCCATTCGGCCGGAGCTTTAAAACTCACACTATCCAGCAATTTACCAGTTGCATTGAGTATCCGGTATTCTGAATATAATTCATCATAATCAGTATTCACGGCATTCTGTCGTGCTTCGAAAAGTTCATTTTCTGTATTGAGCACATCCAATAATGAACGAGTACCTAGTAAGAACTGTTTACGATAGGCCATTACAGTGTCATAACTCGCCTGAACATGCTGCTGCATAAAATCTTTTTGCTTCAGTAGCGCATCTCGGGCATTCCAAGCTAAGCCCAGACCTTCCTGAACTTGACGCGCAGCATTCAGTTTGATGTCTTTAGCTTCACCAATCTGAGAGGCTGTGGCGCGCTTTTGCGCTATATCGGCACCACCATTCGACAAGTTATAACGCACCATTAGCATAACGCTGGTATCATCAACTCGATAGCCATCAACACCGCTACTATTTTTATTTAAATTTTTATTCGCTTCTATGGATAATTTTGGATAAAAATTAGCCTTAGAAGCTTCATATTGAGCTCGAGTAGCTTCAATATCCTGATCGGCAGAGAGCAAGGTTGGATGTATTTTTTGGGCTGATGCTACAGCTTCTGATAATGTAGCTGGAATTTTAGTGGTATCTGGTACTGGTTGTGTCAAATCAGTTGGCTGATTATTAGTCACACGATAAAACTCAGTTTCTGCATCCAGCATATTATTTTCGGCTGCGGAAAGGTTAGCCTGAGCTCTGGCGACACGGCCTTTGATTTGCATATAGTCTGCAGTAGATCCTACGCCAGAATCGGTTCTTTTACCTATGTCAGCTAAAATCGCCTGATGAGTAGCCAGATTCTCTTGTGACAAACGGAATAACTCTTGTTGGCGCAAGACGTTTAAATATACCTCTGTGACACGCAGTGCTGTGTTATTTGCCTGTGCATATAGAGCAAATTTTTGTGCTTGTGCTTCCGCCGTCGTTCTATCAACATTACTGCTGGTTGCAAAACCATCAAATAACATTTGTGTTAATGAAATGCCAAGTTCCTGTCGGTTTAAATTGCTACCATCGGTATCTGAACTGTTACTATCGTAATTATCTTTCCCTATGCCAGCAACAGCATCCACTTTCGGGAAATAGCCTGCTTTAGCTTGGTCAATTTGGTGGGTTCGGGTGACATAATTGTCATATGCTTGTTTTACCTGAGGGTGATCAAGTAAAGCTTGCGATACCGTTGCATCTAATGATGCTGCGCCTGCGGAACTTGATATAACAGTTACGAATAGCGCAAGTGCCGATAATTTACCTACTTTGTCCATGGTGTATCTCCTTTACTATCCTATCGTTCACGCAGTGCAGACTGCTTAGCACGCAAAATGGGTTTCATCAGATATTCGAGAACACTTTTTTTGCCTGTTACAATATCAACACTCGCCATCATCCCTGGAATGATCGGTAAAGGAACCGCCGCACTCCCAAGAAAACTGCGATCTGTTCTGACTCGCACCAGATAAAACGCATTACCTTTCTCATCCTGGATTGTATCAGCACTGATATGCTCCAGTTTTCCATGTAATCCACCATAAATGGCGAAATCATAAGCAGAAAATTTCACCATTGCCGTTAAACCTGGGCGCAAAAAAGCAATATCTTTCGGTAAAACCTTTGCCTCAATTAGTAGATTGTCTTCAGATGGCACAATTTCAACAATATCCATGCCGGGTTGTACAACACCACCCACCGTATTCACTTTCAGTGTTTTTATCGTGCCATCCACTGGTGATGTTACGCTTGTTCTGGATACTCGATCTTTTAATCCAACTTGACCTTCTTTGAGTTGAGAAAGACGACTTTGCTTTTCTTCCATCTCTTTTTGAGCATCAACACGGAATTTGAAGGCAACATCTTTACGTTTAAGAATAGCCTCTCTTAGCAAAGAGTTTTGTTTGGGTAACAATAATCTCGCATTTTCTAACTCACCTTGCATATCGTTGAGTTGACGCTGCATCTTTAATAGGTCAACTTGTGAAACAATACCTTCCTTGACTAAAGGTCGATTCATCTCAACTTCTCTGCTAGCCAGACCAACACTTCTGCTTAACGTACGGATTTTATTGTTGATCTCTAAAATTTCATTTTCTTTTTGTTCAATCTGCTGGCCCATAATAATCAGCTGATTGTTTAGGTTACTGATGTTTTCCTGCAACGCTCCTTTTTGACGGATAACATTTTCTGGGAAAACTTTTTCGAACCCAGCAGGAAAAATCATTGATTGCTCATTGATCGTTACCTGATCACGCCAAGGCAATGCACTATCATTGGAAATAAAAAGACTACCAATCTCAGCTCGCAGGCGGGCAACATCACCCTGCATACTGACTAACTCTTGTTGTTTCTCACGAAAATCTGAACGGAAACGAGTGTCATCAATGCGCAATAACTCTTGCCCTTCTTTCACCATTTGCCCTTCGTGAACAAAAATATCCTTGACGATACCGCCCTCGAGATTTTGAATTACCTGGAGTTGTTTTGATGGAATAACCTTTCCTTCTCCTCGGGTAACTTCATCCAGTTTTGCCCAAGCAGACCAGATAGTTGCAACAATGAAGAAAAGGAAACAACACCAAAGTAAAATTCGCGCCCGACGCGGAGCCGTCAGCATTACTGCCGCTGAAGCGTCATCAATAAGATCTAATTGTCTTTGATTCAGTTCAGGATTAGGCATCAGCGTTCTCCCTTACACGAACCTTGCCTTCTTTAAGTTGTTGTAACACTTGATCTCTAGGGCCGTCAGCGACAACCATTCCTTGTTCAATAACAATGATACGATCCACAATATCCAGCATTGAAGTACGGTGAGTAATTAAAAGCATTGTTGTTTCAGCAGGTAAATTTGCCAATTCACGTTTCACCAGATTTTCTGAACGATTATCCATATTCGCAGTTGGTTCATCCAAAATAAGAATAGGCGGATCGAGCAAAAGTGCTCTGGCTAATGCAATAGATTGTCGTTGGCCACCCGATAAATTGCGCCCACCTTCACCAACTTGTCGCTCTAAGCCATTAGGGTCATGATTGGTAAACTGACTAACCCCCGCCCGTTGAGCCGCCCGTAATATCTGTGCATCGGTTGAGTGAGGATGACCCAGTTGAATATTTTGCCGAATTGTGCCGTAAAACAACGTAAAATCCTGTGGAACACAGCCGATATTGTCTCGGATTGTAGAAGGGTGTAACTGCGATAATTCAAAACCATCGAGACGGACAGAACCAGATAATGGCTTATACAACCCCAGAATCAATTTCTCTAACGTTGTTTTCCCTGCACCAATGCGTCCAATAATCGCGATTTTCTCACCAGCGCGAATTCTTAACGTTAGCTGTTTAAGTGCTGATTGTTCTGAACCTGGGTAACTGAATGAAACATCATCTAGATCGATCCGGCCGGTTAAACGATCATAATCAAGATAATGTTTATCCTCTTCCCGTTCTGACGGGCTCTGCATTATATTTTCGAGTAACAACAATGCAGCCTTCGCCTGATTATAACATGTTGATAATACAGATAATTGGATAAGTGGACCAATAGCACGACCGGCAAGCATCACGGCGGCGATCATTCCCCCCATGGTCAAATTGCCTTCAGAGATCTGATAAACACCTAAAACGATCAAAGCAACGGTTGTCATCTGTTGCACATAATTAGCCAGACCTGAAACCATATTGGTAATTTTGCGGGTAGTAATACCCGAATTCGCCATATGACTAACCGCTTGCTCCCAGCGATGCTGAAACTGCCCTTCCGCATTATGAATCTTAACGGACTCGAGCCCTGCAATAGCTTCTATGACTGTTGCATATTTTTGTGATGATAAACGACTACTTTCTTCAATGCTTTGACGCAGTGGAGCTTGAATATAAAGGCTATATACAGCCATGCAGATAATAGCAATCAATGGCACGATTGCGAGTAAACCCGCAAAGATCCAGATAACCAGCAAGAATAAAAATGCGAAAGGTAAATCGATAAGTGCTGACACTGTTGCTGAAGTAAAAAACTCGCGGATAGACTCAAATTCTTGCAGATGACGAGCAAAGGCACCTGTTGAATTAGGCCGGGACTCCATACGAATGCCCATGACCTTAGAAAAAATCTTGGCTGAAAGCAGTAAATCAGATTTTTTACCTGCAATATCAATAAAATAACTACGAAGTTGTCTTATTATGATATCAAAGGTAAAAACTAATGAAACGCCTATGGCTAATACCCAGAGTGAATCGAATGCCAGATTCGGAACGATCTTATCGTAGACGTTCATGGTGAAAATAGGGCTGGCGATAGCAAATATGTTGATCAGAATAGAAGCAATCAGCACATCTTTATAGATCGGCAATGATTCAAGTAATGTACTCCAAAACCAATGCCCTTCTCTTGGTTTCAATACTTCTGGTGCACGAGCATCGAATTGTAAACGACGCTTAATGTAAAAACCGTTCCCCGAGCATTCATCTGCTAGTACAGCTAAAGAAACAGACTGTTGCCCAACACTACCAATTGGGAAAAAAAGCGTGGCTTGCGTTTTAGATTTATCAATAGAAAGGAGAACTGCAGCCCGACCATCGCGCATCAATAGAACACATGGCAGCAACAACGCAGGAATAGCATCTAAAGGTGATGAAAAATAATCTACAACAAAACCCGCTCTATGTGCGGCACGAGGAAATAACTCAGATGTTAATTTCCCATCTTGTAATGGTAATCCTGCAGTGAGAGCTTCACGGGTATTACCCATACCGTAGTGCTGAGACATAAACAGCAAACATTCTAATAATGCATCTTGCCGTCCATCTGCAATTGTCATATTTGTCCTTGTTCTACCCGGATAAAGCCTGAATCTCAGGATCGAAGGTGTCGAATGTTACTACAAACAATTTTCTTTTCATAACATTACCGTCACATACAGCATAGACAACAAATCGTTATTTGCTTTACTAAATAATAAGCTACGCAATAAAAAAGCGCCTGCAATGCAGGCGCTTTGGTTCAGAAAGAATACTTTTCTGAAATTACAGTACGTCGATAGCGTTCAGTTCTTTGAATGCTTGTTCCAGACGAGCAATCATAGTTTCCTGAGCTTTACGCAACCATACGCGTGGATCGTAGTATTTTTTGTTTGGTGAATCTGCGCCTTCTGGGTTACCCAGTTGGCCTTGCAAGTAAGCTTCTTTCGCTTTGTAGTAGTTCAGGATACCTTCCCAAGTTGCCCACTGAGTGTCGGTATCGATGTTCATTTTAACTACGCCGTAGCCTACAGATTCTTTAATTTCAGCATCAGTAGAACCTGAACCGCCGTGGAATACGAAGTTCAGAGTGTTAGCAGGAACGCCGAATTTTTCAGAAACATATTTCTGAGAAGCATCCAGAATGCTTGGAGTCAGTTTAACGTTACCTGGTTTGTAAACACCGTGTACGTTACCGAAAGAAGCAGCGATGGTGAAACGTGGGCTGATTT
>JAQUHG010000112.1 GCA_028683735.1 Tolumonas sp.
GTCGCCAAATTCAAAATCAACGCCCTGATCACCACACTGGCGACCATGCAGATGGCGCGTGGTATGGGTTACATCATCTCTGATGGTAAAGCCGTGGGTATCGTGGAAGAGCAGTTCTTTGATATCGGCAACTCGGCAATGTTTGGTATTCCAACCCCAGTTTGGATCACCGCGGTTTGTTTTGTTCTGTTCGGTTTACTGCTGAATAAAACCACCTTTGGTCGTAACACGCTGTCGATGGGGGGTAATGAAGAAGCCTCGCGTCTGGCGGGTGTGAATGTAGTGCGCACTAAAATCATCATCTTCACCATGACGGGTTTCATCTCGGCTCTGGCTGGCATCATTCTGGCGTCTCGTATGACCTCTGGTCAGCCAATGACCTCCATCGGTTTCGAGCTGATTGTTATCTCCTCCTGCGTATTGGGCGGGGTTTCCATGAAAGGGGGTATTGGCAAGATCTCTTATGTCATTGCCGGTGTGCTGATCTTAGGTTTGATGGAAAACGCCATGAACCTGCTGAATATCTCTCCGTTCGCACAATATGTGGTACGTGGTCTGATCCTGCTGGCTGCCGTGTTGTTCGACCGTTACAAACAAGTTCGCAAAGCAAAAGTCTAGTGTTCACCCCAGAGCACAGTTTTACAGCCAGCGGCAACGCTGGCTTTTTTTCCAACCAGCGATTGGTGTTTATAAAGATAAGAAACGAGGTACTTGTATGAAAATATCAGCCAAATTGATCCTGCTTATCAGTCTTGCATTTTTGGGTTGTTTGGCTGTCGGTGGTGTTGCGCTAGGGCGCTTGTCGGTGCTGAATACAGAAATTCGTTCACTGAGCGACAAAACCATTCCTGGTATTGAGCAACTGAAAAACATCAACACTGCATTTTTAGATCTACGTCTGCTGGTTAACCGACATGCACTGTCATTCGATGGTGATGAGAAAAAAGTGCTGGATGAACGCATTCAAGCTAAACAACAACAGCTCAAACAGAGTTTACAAAGCTACAAAGCTTTACTGACATCGGAAGAAAATAAGGCGTATGCGCAAACAGAAAAATTATTACTCAGTTATCTGACGGCTGCCGATGAAGTGTTAACACTGTCGCGTAAATATCAAAACAGCAAAGCCCAGGAATTGATGGTTGCTCTGACCGAACAGGGCGATAAGATCACTACCTTGTTGGATCAAGCCACCGCGCAAAATCATCAGCAAGTGCAAACCAGTAGTCAGCGGGCGGGGGCGGCGTATGACAATGCGTTAAGTCAGCTGATCCTGAGTATTGTGGTGGTACTGGTCGGTTTAATGCTGGTGGGCGGCTGGTTGTTCTGGCAGATCCGGCATGGTATCCGCAGTGCGGTTTCTACCATCAGCCGGATTGAACAAAGCCGCGATTTTACCTTACGCGCCGAAATAAAAAGTAACGATGAAATCTCCCATCTGTTGATGGCTTTTAACGCCTTAATTGCCCGCTTGCAGGAAAACTTTGGCCAGTTTCAGTATGGCATTCAGCAGGTCACCTCCATCTCAGATCGATTGTTAGATGCCGCGAGCGGTGTTTCCAACACGGCAGGCATACAGCAAACCTCTTCCAGCCAAATGGCGGCGGCTGTCGAGCAAATGACGGTCAGCATTAATCACGTCGCCGATCAGGCGCAGGGCGCCAGCGATCGCTCGCATGAAGCCGGTGATCAAGCCACACAAGGGCTGGCGGTAATTGCCAATACCGTCGCTGATATTCATGCCATCTCTGCTGCGGTCAGCGAAGCGGCGAAAGAATTACATAATCTGGAAAACCAAAACCGGACTATTGCTTCCGTCATTAACGTCATCAGCGATGTGGCGGCGCAGACCAATTTGTTAGCACTCAATGCGGCCATTGAAGCGGCGCGGGCTGGTGAAATGGGGCGTGGTTTTGCCGTCGTGGCAGATGAGGTGCGGAATCTGGCGGCACGCACGGCATCAGCCACGCAAGAGATCGGTAGCATCATTAATAATGTGCAAAACCTGTCAGCCAGTGCAGTGCACCTGATGCAAGAAGCCGTTAACAAGGTGGAGGCTGGCGTCAGCAGTGCTGGTGAGGCGAGCCAGAAGATGAATGATATCTGCAGTGTGGCTGGCGATAGCGAAGCATTAGTACAGGACATTTCTCATGCCATTCGTGAACAGGGGCAAGCAACGGATGTTATTGCGCAACAGGTCGAAACAGTGGCGCAACAAGCGAATGAGAATAGCAGTTCGGCCGCATCCTGCCAGAAGCTGGCCAATGAACTGACCAGCATTGCACATAACATGGATGATGTTTTGCGGTCATATACCCTTAGTACTTGACGTTGCAGTGTCGTTGACGGCGTTCACTCACCCCAATCACATAGCCTGTCTATGCTCATGGGGATTCGCTCACTTGTCGCCTCGCTGCAACGCCAATTACTTTGGGTATATCACTGATGACATGGTCAGGTTGGCAAAATGATAACGTTTACACAGGTGTAATTGATAAGTGTGATGGAACTCAATTACCTGATGGAATTATCCCCGATCTACACAGCAAATTAATGGTGGCTGAATACAATGCATAAAGCTGATTTTTTTACCGAGAAGCTCTTCTCTGCGATGTCCACCATGCAAAAAGACAAACCTAAACAACTGAATCCGTTGCTGCCGGGTTATGCGTTTGACGTATTTCTGGTGTCGGGCATGACGCCAATTGAAAAAGGCAGCGTGCTCGATTTCATCATCGATCGTCCGAATGGCATGAAAGGTTACATCATGAACCTGACGGTCAAAGGGCGGGGTAAGATCTTTTCCGGCGAGCATGAATTTATCGTGGAACCGGGCGATCTGTTGTTGTTTCCACCGGAAGCCGTGCACTACTACGGTCGTGCCGATGACAGTAACGAGTGGTATCACCGCTGGGTTTATTTCCGTCCGCGCGCTTATTGGGCTGACTGGCTGCGTTGGCCGCATGAGGTGGAACGTGTCGGGCACATCAAACTGGCCGATCAGCAATTAGCTAATGAGTTTGATAGCCTGTTTCTGAACATTGAAGAGACGCACAAAGAGATCCGTCCGATGTCGGAACAGCTGGCCATGAACCTGTTGGAGCGGCTACTGATCCGTTGTTACGAAGTGTCGTCATTGGCCGATCATGCACCGATGGATCACCGCATTCTCGAAGCGTGTCAGATCTTAAGTGCGTCGCTTTCGGCGGAAGTATCGATAGAAGAATTAGCCGAGCAGGTGTTTTTATCGCCGTCACGATTAGCGCATCTGTTCCGCGAACAGGTTGGGGTCAGCATCGTCCGTTGGCGCGAAGATCAGCGGATCATCCGCGCCAAACTGCTGCTGCAAACCACGCCATTACCAGTTGCTGTCATCGGTCAGCAAACCGGCTATGACGATCAGCTCTACTTTTCCCGCGTCTTTAAAAAGCGCGTCGGGGTTAGCCCGAGCGAATATCGTAAGAGCAGCAGCCCATTATAATGTCAGCGATCAGCCGTCAATCGGTTGTAGCGGGGTCGGCAGCAGTAGCTGGTAAAAGGCCAGATCCAGCCAGTCGCCAAATTTAAAGCCGGCATGCCGAATCGTGCCGGCATGCACAAAACCCAGTTTCTCGTGCAACGCGATACTGCCTTGATTGCTGGCATCAATGCTGCCAATCAGCGTGTGATAGTTTTGCGCTTGTGCCAGTTCAATCAGATGTTGCATCAGTGTTTGCGCAATACCTTGTCCGCGAAAAGGGGCTGCCACATACACCGAATGTTCGAGTGTGTATTTGTTGGCCGGATAAGCGCGGAAGCTGCCGTAACTGGCAAAACCCATCAATTCACCGGATTCATTTTCGATCCCAATCACCGGATAGTGGCCGAGTTCCTTGTTTTTAAACCATGACACCATGTTGTCCATCGTGCGGGCCTGATAATCATACAGCGCGGTGGAATGCAAAATGGCATCGTTAAAGATGGCGAGGATAGCAGCCGCATGCTGCTCATAACTACATTGAATAATTTGCATGATGAAGTGGGTTATGCCGAGATCACGATGAGTGATAGCATAAGTGCATTCTTATCGGGCGTCAGTAAAAACGTAATGTCTTATTCAAAATGGAATTTATTTCGTAAGGGCTGGGTTGATACCTTGCCGCTGGTAGTTGCCGCTGCCCCGTTTGGCGTGTTGTATGGCGCACTGGCCATTGATAATGGCTTGAGTCTGTGGTCTGTGCTGGGCATGTCGTTGCTGGTTTATGCCGGCGCTTCTCAATTTATTGCGGTCACTTTGCTGGCATCGGCAACCGCATTGCCGATCATCTGTCTGACAGTGTTTATCGTCAATCTGCGGCACATGTTATATGCCGCCACGTTAATGCCGCATGTGCGTGATATTTCGCTACCACGGCGAACCCTGATGGCCTTCTGGCTGACCGATGAAACCTTTGCTGTGGTCAGTCAACGTTTACAAAGCGAAGTGCAGCGCGGTGAGCTGGTCTGGTATTACCTCGGTTCCGCTTTGTTTATGTATTCCAACTGGGCGTTATGCACGCTGGTCGGCGTAACGGTCGGTAAACAACTGCCCAATATGACTTCATGGGGGTTGGACGTCGCCATGGTGGTGGCGTTTATCAGCATCGTGGTGCCGGCGCTGAAAAAGTTTCCGCAATGGGCCTGTGCGGCTGTTGCCGTAGTATGCAGTATTTTCATGCGTGATTGGCCGAACCAAAGCGGTTTGATGATTGCTTCTTTATTGGCGGTAGCTACAGGGATGGTATTGGAAAAAGGAATGAAGAAATGAATCATTGGACACTGATCATTGGCATGATGTTAGTGACCTTTCTGCCGCGTTATTTACCCTTATTCCTGGCAGGAAAAATGGTGTTTCCGGAGTGGCTGGAGCGGGCGTTTAACTATGTGCCGATTGCGGTATTAAGTGCCATTATCGCGCAAACTACGTTGATCCATGACGGTGAGGTGCAGCTGAACGTGCAAAATCCGTATCTGATTGCCGCCTTAGTGGCGTTTGTGGTTGCACTGAAATGCCGTCAGCAGTTGGTGGTGATCAGCTGTGGCTTATTGGCGTTTGGTTTGATGCGCTGGTGGCTGTAAAAAGATCTGACAAAAAGAAGAAAGGCGTCATAACGACGCCTTTTTAGTCTAAGCAGGAAAATCTATTTTCCCTGCCAGCTTATTTTCCCAGTAGGCGTTGATGCAGTTTTTGTACAACCAATGAGGCATCCGATTCAGGGACCAGGAAGCAGAGGTTGTGGGTGCTGGCACCGTAGCAAATCATGCGCACGTTATGTTCGCTGACCGCGTCGAATACTTGCGTACCCACACCATTCACTTCGCTCATGCGGTTACCAATCAGCGCAACCAGTGCCAGATCGGTTTCCACTTTCACTTTACAGAACGCATTCAGTTCATCTAATACACCGTCATTCAATACAGAACGACCGGTGGATGAGCTGCCGGTTTGATCCAGCGTGATAGCAACACTCACTTCAGAGGTGGTGATCAGATCCACTGAGATGCCATGTTTAGCCAGAATGGTGAATACTTGCGCCAGGAAGCCGCAGGCATGCAGCATGTTCGGGCTGTGCAGCGTTAATAGGATCTGGTTACGGCGCAGAGCTACCGCACGGAATAGCGGGTTTGATTCTGTGGTATCACGTACCCAGGTGCCGCCAGCTGCAGGCTCTTTGCTTGAGCCAACAAAGACCGGAATACCTTTACGTACCGCAGGCTGCAAGGTCGCCGGATGCAACACTTTGGCACCGAAAGTTGCCATTTCCGCCGCTTCAGAGAAAGAGATCTCGGGGATCGGGTGCGCTTCTTTCACCAAACGAGGATCGGTGGTGTAGATACCTGGCACGTCAGTCCAGATTTCCAGTTCATCAACACCCAGTGCTTCTGCCAGCAAAGCGGCACTGAAATCGCTACCGCCACGGCCCAGCGTGGTGGTCTGGCCATCGGCGTTGGCACCGATGAAACCTTGTGTGATCACGATATGATCTTTCAGCAGCCCAGCCATTTCCTGCTGTGCCAGATTATGAATGGCTTCAATCGCTGGCGTCGCACGGCCAAAACGGCTGTCAGTGCGCATCACTTTACGCACATCAAACCACACCGCTTTGTGACCTAAATGATTCATCATATCGGTGAACAGGCGGGTCGACATCAGCTCGCCTTGTGCCACTAAACGATCTTCCAGAGCAGCATCGCTGTTCTGAGTCGCTTGACGCGCCATATCGGCGATCTCTTTTAAGATCCCATCAATGGTTTGACGCAGTGGGGCTGGGTTACCCAATTCATTCAGAATGTTGTCCTGAATCGATTTGAGTTTTTTAAGATGAATTTCCTGCTCGGCAGCAGATAAGGTTCCGCGTGCCAGATCAACCAGCAGATTGGTTACACCAGAGCTGGCGCTCAACACCACAACACGGGTGTTAGCAGTTTGGGTAACGATGGCTGCGCAACGGCGCATGGCTTCGGCATCGGCGACACTTGTGCCACCAAATTTAGCAACAGTAACCTTGCTCACGGGCTCTCCTTGAATTAAGCAGGGATACCTTTCCCACTTGAAGTTGCAGTGGCGTTGGCTACACTCATTCGCCCCAATCACATAGTTTATCTATGCTCATGGGGTCTCATTCACTTGCCGCCTACCTGCAACTCCAATTGGTTTGGGTATATAACAAACTGATACAACGAAGGTGCAACTTGTGCGGCAGGAAGGGAATTCTTTCCAGCCAGAAGCGCTCCACCCTCAGGTGACAGCCCGGAGGATTCAGCCTCCGCAGCCGACAACCACCATCGCCAAAGATGATGCTTATCTCGGCGTTACTCCCCCTGACTGACCTTCAACGGTTTTTGGCACCTGTTGTCAGCGACCTGGGTAACGCTCCTCTTCTGGCCCCATTTAACGTAGCAGCGGATAGCAAAGCTATGCGGATCTGCGCTGTGTTGGATGGGGTGCAAATTTATGTATTTGCGCGCTTATTGTAACAGGCGATCACCAAAAAGGGGAATAGTTACCGCACGATCCGAGGTAAACAAAACTAAATATTGAATGATTTCAGTGCTTTTTGCGGTGATGAAATGTGATGAAGGTTTAACTTTATGTTAATAGCTGGTAACGAATGCAACAAAATGTGACGACTGACACGAACCACTATGGGGCAAGTTGGTAGATTGCGCTCCGTGGAAACCAGAAATCTCCATTGCCAAACCGGGGCCGCCCATTTTGCGGCCCCGTCTTTTTTTGCTTCTTTTACTTTCTTACAGATCTTTCATCAGAATTTTAGAACGACGCTGGTAGTTATACAGGCGCTGTTTTTCCATCGGTAATGCACTCACTTCAACCGGCTCAAAACCACGTTCACGGAACCAGTGGATAGAACGTGTCGTCAGCACAAACAGCTTTTTGATATTCTTCGAGCGGGCCAAATCTTCGATCTGAGACACCATTCGATCACCACGGTTGGAGCTGCGGTATTCCGGATGTACAGCCACACATGCCATTTCCGCCATCGCTTCTTCTTTAAAGGGGTATAACGCGGCGCAAGAGATGATCATGCCATCACGTTCAATAATGAAGAAGTTGTCGATCTGCATTTCCAGCTGTTCGCGGGAGCGCTTAACCAGAATACCTTCCGCTTCCAACGGACGGATCAGATCTAAAATTCCGCCGATATCATCAATGGTGGCCTGACGGGCTTGTTCCGCACTGTGGCGTACAATCTGCGTACCGATACCATCGCGGGTAAACAGTTCCTGCACCAGCGCACCGTCTTCACGGTAGCTGACCAGATGGCTGCGAGGCACACCACCACGACAAGCGGCAATTGCAGAACGGAAATAACGCGCCGTGCCAGAGCTGTCATCGCCGAGTTCTTCCAGACGAGTTAAATACTCTTCTGCCTGTTCCGGGAACAATTCAGGTACCACTTCGCCTTTTTCATTGATAACACCCTGATGAGAACAGAATGAAATCAGTTTATTGGCATTAAGGGCAATCGCGACTTTCGCGGCCACTTCTTCTGAGCTGACACTGAAGCTTTCGCCGGTCACAGAAAAACCGAGCGGAGAGATCAAGACAATATTTTGCATGTCTAACTGACGTTTAATGCCATCAGCATCCACACGGCGCACACGGCCGCCATGGAAATAGTCCACGCCTTCATCGACACCCAGCGGTTGCGAGGTCACGAAGTTACCACTGACAACGTTCAGATGGGCACCGGCCATCGGGGTATTGATCAGACCCATCGACATTTTTGCCATGATATCCATCTGCATGCCGCCGCAGACTTGTTTGATTACGCTGAATGTTTCATCATCAGTGACGCGAACATGCTTATGAAAGCGCAGAGGAATATTATCCTGAATCAGGGCTGCATCAATTTGCGGACGAGCACCAAAAACCAATACCAGCCTGATCCCCAGACTTTGCAGCAGCGCGATATCTGCGATCAGCGAGGAAAAGTTTTCATCAGCAACCGTTTCACCACTCAACATGATCACGAAGGTAGAACCACGGTGGTGGTTTACATACGGGGTTGAATGACGGAACGCATGCACCAGCATTGCATCTCTTTCACGTACCATAGTCGGTAATGTCCTAACTACAAAAGTAGCGCTATGATGGTGAAAAACCCCACTCGCATCAAGTATAAATAAGCAGAAATTGTGATTTTTTATGTATTTTGGTGCAGTGTGAAATAAAGGGTGAAATAAATAGCGGGAAATAAATAATAAATAGAGAGGAGAGTGGAATGGTCAGGGCAATTTGTTTTGATTTTGATGGCACGCTTGTGGACTCAGAGCATTTACATTATGCCGCATGGCAAGCGGAATTGCAGCCTTTTGGTTGTTCGCTGGAAAAGAGCCGGTACATGGCGCAATTTTCCGGTGTTTCAACTTATGCGACAGCAAAAACATTGATTCAGGATTACCAATTACCCGTTGCAACAGAGCAACTGATGGCGCAGAAAACCGCGCGTTTTCTCTCTTTATTAGAAACCGAATTGCCAACGCCTATGCCCGGTGCCTATGAGTTACTTCGTACTATGCAACAAAGTGAACTGGCGGTTGCCTTAGTCACCGGCTCATATCGGAAGGAAATCGAACCGGTGCTGGATAGTCTGGGCTGGCGTGATTTCTTCCCGTTGATCATTACCCGTGATGATGTACAAAATGCCAAACCACATCCTGAACCTTATTTGACCGCACTGGAGCGATTGAATCTTTCGGCAGACGAATGTCTGGCATTGGAAGATTCGGCGACCGGTATTCGCAGTGCGCACGATGCCGGCTTAACCGTGTTAGCCATCACGACGCCACACACCAGTCTGGCACACGATGTGGGTTACAGTGCCTTGTTTTATTCACTGCCAGAGGTAGGGGAGCATGTCAGACAATTGCTTTTGTCGCCAAGCCGTCACTCATGATGCGTCTGCGTTAGCTGATTTATTAACACAACTGGGTTATCCCGGTACCGCAGATTTTATGGTCAGCAAACTCAACGCCATAGCCAACGACGCCGCGGCAACTTGTTGGGTCGCCGAAATAAATCAACAAGTGGTGGGCTTTTTATCGCTGCATATTATTCCACAGCTGGCGCTGGCGGGTGATTTTGCCCGTATCAGCTATTTTTGTATTGATGAAACCGCGCGCAATCAGGGCATTGGTAATGCGTTATTAAAACAGGCGGAAGCGTATGCCCGCGAGCAGCACTGTGATCGGATGGAAGTGCATTGCCATCAGCGCCGAGTCGA
>JAQUHG010000113.1 GCA_028683735.1 Tolumonas sp.
CATTAATGAAAAGGATGTCACGTTACCTGCTTATTATTTTTACTCGTCTATGGTACTGCTATTTTTATGAATTAATAATTATTATCGATAAATCAGAGGGATAAATTAGGCCAACACCGAATGTGTCGGCCGAAACATAACTCTATTTTTAAGCCACTTCCGCTTTTGCTAGCTCCACGTAAATATCGCGCAACCGCAACGAGATTGGGCCCGGTTTACCATCACCCACTGGTTTGCCATCAATGCTGACCACAGGCCACACAAAGGTGGTCGCTGAGCTGATAAAGGCTTCTTTCGCGTGATAGGCTTCATCGGGTGTAAACAGACGCTCTTCCACCTGAATGCCGTCGCGCGCGGCCAGTTCCAACAGCGCTTTACGGGTAATGCCATGCAGAATATCGTTACTTAATGGACGTGTTACGATGGTGTTATCCGCCAGCACAATATACGCATTGCTTGAGCTGCCTTCGGTGATAAAGCCGTTTTCTACCAGGAATGCATCGTCAGCATCATTGGCATGGGCATACTCTTTCGCCAGACACGGCGCCAGCAAACCTACGGTTTTGATATCACGACGGTGCCAGCGGATATCCGGCATAGTCACCACTTTAATACCAGTTTGCACTTTCGGGCTGTCGATCACCGGGCGTGATTGAGTAAACAGCACTAGCGTCGGTTTTACTTCCGCAGAAGGAAACGCAAAATCACGATCACCGGCATTACCACGGCTGATCTGCAGATAAATGCCGCCTTCCACCAGATTGTTCTTTTTGATCAACTCTTCATGGATGGTTTTCAACTGCGCCGCTGAAACCGGCATCGTCAGCGATAATTCACGGCAAGAGCGCTGCAAACGTTCCAAGTGACCCGCAAATTCCACCAGCTTGCTGTTTAATACTGCCGTCACTTCATACACGGCATCAGCAAACAGAAAACCGCGATCGAATACAGACACTTTGGCATCTGCTTCATTGACATACTGACCATCGACATAAACGATGCGACTCATGGTTCACTCCTTAAATTGTATATCCCCTTCCCACTTGAAGTTGCAGCGGTGTTGGCTGCGTTCATTCGCCCCAATCACATAGTTTATCTATGCTCATGGGGTCTCATTCACTTGCCGCCTACCTGCAACTCCAAGTGGTTTGGGTATGAATTTGTTGTCTAGCCCCACAATGCCGCATCGGGTGCATGCATCAGGTTGTCGGAATAATCAAAACCGGGCTCGCGGTCTTTTTGCAGCAACAACGGGCCATCGAGATCGACCACTTGTGCGCCTTGCGCCACCACAAATGCCGGTGCCATCGCCAGCGAAGAGGCCAGCATACAACCGACCATGATCTTCATGCCGGCTGCTTCCGCTTGCTTACGCAATTCCAGTGCTTCGGTCAGACCACCGGTTTTATCCAGCTTGATGTTGATCATGTCATAGCGCCCCACCAATTCATGCAAGGTGGAACTGTCGTGACAAGACTCATCGGCACAGATCGGGATCGGGCGTGGTAATGTTGCCAGAATCGCATCGTTGCCAGCCGGCAGCGGCTGTTCAATCATCTCCACACCGAGCTTTTGCAATTCCGGGATCAGCTCACGATAGATCTGTTCGTTCCAACCTTCATTGGCATCAACAATAATGCGCGCCGCCGGAGAACCTTTACGCACCGCAGCAACACGATCGAGATCGCCAGCACCGGCCAACTTCAATTTTAATAAGGGGCGGAATGCGTTTTCTTCTGCAGCACGCTGCATGTTTTCCGGTGTATCCAGCGACAAGGTATATGCCGTCAATAAGGCGTCTGGCGCTGGTTTATTCAGGCGTTGCCAAATGCGCTGGCGATGCTGTTTGCTTTCCAGATCCCAGAATGCGCAGTCAAGGGCATTCCGTGCCGCACCTGCCACCATGGCCGACTGCAGACCTTCGCGATCTAAACCATCGCGAATAGCCGGGATCAGCGTTTCGATCTGAGCAATAACACCTTGTACCGATTCACTGTAACGCGCATACGGCACACATTCGCCACGCCCTGTTACGCCATCTTGCGTGAGTTCAACCACCACCACATCGGCGGCAGTCTTGCTGCCGCGTGAGATGGTGAATGAGCCTCGGATCGGCCAGCTTTCGCTAAATACCCGGATTTCCATACTCATTCCACCCTAGCGAATTACAGTTGATCGACGATGCGGCCCATACCCTGACGGAATGGATCAACAGTTGGCAGACCGTATTTCTCTTCGATATCCGCCATCAGTGCAATTGCCTCTTTTTCAGACAATTTAGCCGTGTTAACAGAGATACCCACGAAACGGGCATTTGGGTTAGTCAGTTTCGCCATCGCCAGATTCAGCGCCATGCACTCGCCCAGATCAACGATTGGGTAATCAACGCCACGCATAGTGGTACGAGTTGGTTCGTGACACAGCACCAGTGCATCAGCTTGTGCACCGTGAATGATACCGGTAGTAACACCCGCAAATGATGGGTGGAACAGAGAACCCTGACCTTCGATCACATCCCAGTGATCCGCATCGTTAGCGGGTGCCAACACTTCGACTGCACCGGCAACGAAGTCAGACACCACCGCATCAATACTGACACCAGCGCCGCTGATCAGAATACCGGTCTGGCCAGTGGCACGGAAAGTGGCTTTCATGCCGCGAGACAGCATCTCTTTTTCAATCGCCAGTGCGGTGTACATTTTGCCGCAAGAGCAATCGGTGCCCACAGGCAACAAACGTTTACCTTCACGTTTTTTACCGTTGGCGACTGGGAAGGTCTGAGTTGGATGACGCACGTCAAACAGTTTACGACCCAGCTTGTCAGCCAGTGCTTTGATTTCTGGCACATCCGTCAATTTATTATGCAGACCAGAGGCCAGATCCATACCCGCTTCCAGCGCTTCAGTCAGCACAGAGATCCATTTGTCAGAGATGATGCCACCCCGGTTTGCCACACCAATGACCAGTGTTTTGGCACCAGCGGCTTTCGCGGCAGCGATATCCATATCCGGGAGGTCGCAATCGGCATGGCAATCTTCCATGCGGAATTGGCCAACACAGTATTCTGGATGCCATTGCTTGATACCAATCGCCACTTTAGCAGCCAGAATGTCATGTGCATCGCCTAAAAACAGCAGGTAAGGTTTTTGAATTTCCATATTTATCATCCTCAACAAAAAGATTATCAACTGATAGAGCGATACCACACCAACCGATATATCGCTGGCAAAAAACAGGGTTTGTTTTTGTTGAGATGATAATAATTACATAAAAACAATATTGTCAATTAATGACAAATTACGAGATATAAAACCAACAAAACAAGACAAATATAGATTAACAATCTATATTTTTTATAAAAAAAGAAACATAACACCAAATAAAATCCATTTTTTTGTTAATTGCAGTTTTTTATAGGCCATAATTTTGATAAATCAATTCATCTAATTGATTTATATACAATTTTACAAATTAGAGACTTTGATGATTTTTACTGTTTTTTTGAACCAGAAGAGTGCAGTTGAATGATTTAAGATCGCCAAAATGAAGCATTTTTAAAGTTAGAACGTGTAGTAAAAAAGTAAGAATTAAGCAGATATGCTGAGTAATAACTGTTTTTTGAAATAATTATCTTAAAAACCACCCGCAGCAATTCACAACCAACTTAAAATTGTTTATTTTGCAAACATAAAGCATAACAAGCTATTAATAATAAAAATAAAGGTCAATTTGACAGGTAAAATACAAAACTGTAAGCATATACCACCATAGAAAACACAAATTACCGTTAGCCCTTATCTAAGGTGGTCATCATGTTAACTGCAAAGGCTGAAATTGATCTGAATGCCTTACAACATAACTTCAATGTCATAAAGCAACTCAGCCCACGCAGTAAGATTGTTGCGGTTGTGAAAGGCAATGCCTACGGTCATTGTGCAACGACGGTAGCAAAAACCTTGTCTGCCGCCGATGCCTTTGCCGTTGCCCGCATTGAAGAAGCCGTCGTTTTGCGCCAAGCGGGGATCACCCAGCCCATTATCTTGTTGGAAGGTTGTTTCTGCGCCGACGATTTGCACACCGCTGCGCAATTTCAGTTTCAGCCGGTGGTACATCATGCCGGACAATTAGCCGATATTCTTGCAACCTCGTTAGCCAGGCCATTGAAAGTCTGGTTAAAAATCGATACCGGCATGCACCGCATCGGCATCTATCCGGAACAAGTGGCGCATTATGTCAGTCAGTTGACACACTCGGCGAATGTCATGGGTGATGTGGGTTTTGTCAGCCATTTTTATCAAGCTGACGAGTTGTCATCAGCCACCACACTCGAGCAGTTAACCCGCTTTGTTGCAGCAACAGCGCCCTTCCCCGGTGAAAAAAGCCTGTCAAACTCCGCTGGCGTTTTATATTGGTCAGATGCCCATTTCGACTGGGTACGCCCCGGTATTGCGTTATACGGCATCTCACCACGCGCGGAAAGCAATGGCATCGATGAAGGTTTGTTACCTGTCATGACGCTGAAAAGTAAGTTAATTTCCGTGCGTGAACACAAAGCCGGTGAAACCATTGGTTATGGCGGACATTGGGTCGCAGAACGAGACACCCGTATCGGCGTCGTCGCGATGGGTTATGGCGATGGTTATCCGCGTATGGCACCGGCCGGAACCCCCGTTTTAGTGAATGGTCGCAAAGTCGCGCTAGTTGGTCGTGTATCGATGGACATGATGACGGTTGATCTCGGCCCAGAGAGCCACGATCAGGCCGGTGATGAAGTGACATTATGGGGCAATGGCCTGCCAGCTGAAGAGGTGGCGCGGCATATCGGCACCATTGCCTATGAGCTGGTGATTAAAATCACTAACCGTGTAGAACGGCAGTTCTTATAAACAAGTAGAACGTCAGTTCTTATCAACCCAACACGTTGGATAACAACATCATGACCATGCTAACCCGACTGCAACCATCACGCCTGTGGACTTTCTTCGCACAGATCTGCCAGATCCCGCACCCATCCAAACAAGAGCAGACCTTAAGTGACTGGATAGCGTCATTGGTGGCTACGCAAAAGCTCAGTTTAAAAAGTGATGCCAAAGGCAATTTGCTGATCAGCAAAGCGGCAACGGCCGGCATGGAACAACGCCAGTCAGTGATTTTGCAGGCACATCTCGATATGGTGCCACAAGCCAGTAACGGCCATGACTTTTCCTGCGATCCAATCCAGCCTTATATTGATGGCAACTGGGTGCGCGCCAAAGGTACCACACTGGGTGCAGATAATGGCATCGGTGTGGCTGCTTGTTTAGCCATATTAACCGACCCCAGCCTGAAACACGGGCCACTGGAAGTGCTGTTTACCGTCGATGAAGAAGCCGGTATGGGCGGTGCATTTGCGCTGCAACCTGACTGGCTACAGGGTAAAATTCTGATCAACACCGATGCCGAACAAGATGGCGATATCTACATGGGCTGCGCCGGCGGCTTAGAAGCAAAACTTTGTTTTGAACTGACCTTTGAACCCAGCCCTGCTGATTATAAAACCTATCAAATACAGATCTCCGGCTTACGAGGTGGGCATTCCGGCCTTGATATTCATGAAGGTCGCGGCAATGCCAATCAGTTGTTGTGCCGCACCTTATTCCGTATGCAACAAGCATTACCGATCCGAATAAGTGCTCTGAATGGGGGCACCTTGCGGAATGCCATACCACGGGAAGCCTCTGCGCTGGTTTCAATTCCAACTGAAAAACAACACGAATTGACGATGTGGCTGGCACAAGAAGCACAATTACTAACAAAAGAGTTTCAACACAGTGACACCGATTTACAGCTTGTTGTTGCTCATGCGCCATCCGCAGAACTTGTGTTAACACAAAATTGTCAGCAACAACTGTTAGCCGGATTAGTCGCCCTGCCGAATGGTGTGATCAGCATGAGCCACGCCGTAAAAGGGGTAGTGGAAACCTCCACCAATATGGGGATCATTAAGACTGAAGGCACAACATTAACCGCGATTTCTTTTGTGCGTTCGCTCACCGATGAAGGGCGTTGGCATCTGCGTTCCAGCTTTTCGGCAATCGCCGATTTAAGTGGCGCACAATGTCTGTTTTCCGGCGATTATTCCGGTTGGGCACCCGAACCAAATTCACCCATTATGCAGATCACGCAACAACAACATCAGCGCTTATTTGGCAATAAAGCCAATATCATGGTGATCCACGCCGGGTTGGAATGTGGCCTGTTTAAAAAAGCCTATCCGGATTTAGATATGGTCTCGATCGGTCCGACCATCAAAGGAGCACATTCACCGGAGGAACGGGTTTCCATTCCTTCGGTGGAACGTTTCTGGCAATTACTGACCGCCACGCTGGCGGCAATTCCAACAGAAGAGCAAGCGCTGAACTAACGATCAACGCACCAGCGCCAGTTCGTTGGGGCGCAGATCAAACAGCAGCACTTCAGCTGCGACACCATGTTGCAAGGTGAGGTGCTGCTCGTGTCTGATCCGGGCACCGTCGCCTGTGGATAGCTGCTGACCATTGATCTCGATGCTGCCACGCGCAACATGCACATAGGCATAGCGGTTATCCGGCAAGGTGAAGGTCTGCGCTTCATCGCCGTCAAACAACCCGGCATACACACGAACATCCTGATACACCGACAGTGAACCTGCTTCCCCTTCCGGTGAAATAATCAAACGCAACTGGCCACGCTTTTCCGCATCGGCAAAATGTTGCTGCTGATAACGTGGAGTCACGCCTTTACGATTGGGCACGATCCAGATCTGTAAAAAATGCACCAACTCTTCACGGGAAGGGTTGTATTCACTGTGGCGGATGCCGGAACCGGCACTCATCATCTGTACATCGCCCGGACGGATAACCGAACCCGTACTCATGGAATCTTTATGCTCCAACGCCCCTTCCAGAACATAGGAAAAGATCTCCATATCACGGTGTCCGTGCGTATCAAAACCTTTACCTTGCTTGACCTGATCGTCGTTGATCACCAGCAGATCGGAAAAACCAAGCTGCTGCGGATCGTAATAATTACCAAAGGAAAAACTGTGCTTTGACAGTAACCAACCAAAATTGGCATGGCCTCGATCGGATGACGCTCTGACTTCCAACATATACGTAACTCCTCTGATAACAATCACGACGGAAAGTGACTTAAAAGTATGCTGAGTGGCTCAGCATTACCTAAAAACGTTATGATTTAGCAACGTTGGTTTTATCTAAACTCAAAGCACCACTGCCATGCACGACTACATACAACAGGCCGCCCATCATCGAAATATTTTTCATGAAGTGGATCATTTGGTTTTGCACTTGTTCAGCCGGTGCCGCCCAATAAGCATGGAAGATAAACGCGGCCAACGCGGTAAAAATAAACATTGCGGCAGCGGCCCAACGCGCTTTCCAACCCACGATCACCATCAAACCACCGCCCAATTCAACAATAATCGCCGCGATAGCCGCCAACTGCGGTAGTGGCAGCCCCTGGCTGGCAATGTAGCCTACGGTGCCGGCAAAACCCGTGATCTTGCCAAAACCTGACATGACAAAAATCAGCGCAATCAAAATACGGCCGACCAGTGGTCCGTAACGGTTAATGATCTGCATGGTGGATCTCCTCATTTAAATGGAATAGGTGATGAACAAATTTCAAACACCGGTGGGTGTTGTTGCGCGAACTATAGTCTTTTAGATTGATGCCAAATAGAGGACAATGGCGAAATATCAATTGCTGGAATAGCAACAATGAATCGACTCGACGCCATGCACTTATTTGTGCGCATCGTAGAATCCGGTAGTTTCACCGCCGTCGCCGAACAGATGGGCTTAGCCCGTTCCGTCGTCACACGCCAGATCGCCGCGCTGGAAGCACATCTGGGCGTGAAATTAATGGTGCGTAATACCCGACGCCTGTCGCTGACATCCGCCGGCAGCGCCTATCTGGAAAAATGTCGGGTCATTCTTGATTTGGTGGATGCCGCTGAAGCCAGTGTGATGGAAGAGCGTCTGACACCAAAAGGTAGTGTCCGCATCGGTTTACCACTCAGTTTTGGTTTAAAAGTGCTGTCGCCGCTGTTGCTGGAGTTTTCCATCTTATATCCAGACATTAATCTGGAACTCGATTTTGATGACCGTCGGATGAACCTGATTGAAGAGGGCATGGATCTCTCCATCCGTATTGCCGGACAACTGGAACCCGGCGACATCGTACGTAAACTCAGCTCATGTAAATTGCTGACCATTGCCTCCCCTGATTATCTGCAAAAACATGGCAGACCGACACATCCATCAGAACTCATCCATCACGATTGTCTGGGTTATACACTCACCGCCAACGGCGCAAGCTGGACTTATCTGATCGATGGCCGCTATGAAACGGTTTATATCAACTGTCGGATCAAAGCCAATAACGGCGATGCGCTGACGGAAGCGGTGGCAAAAGGCTTAGGCATAGCACGGCAACCCGATTTCATCGTAAATGATTATCTGGCCAGTGGCGCGGTTGAAGATATATTGGATGAGTTTACGACACCGGATTTAGGCATTTACGCGATCCTGCCGAGTAACCGTTATGTGCCACATCGGGTGCGGGTGTTACTTGATTTTCTGGCTAATCAGTTGGATAAAAAAAAGCGCTGAAATCTCAGCGCTTTTTTCATATCCAATCAGACTATTACAGTGATTTGATGGTTTCTTGCTGTTCTTTGAGTTTGGTCAGCTGACTTTGATAATCGGTCAGTTTTTCACGCTCTTTGGCAATCACTGCTTCTGGCGCTTTCGCCACAAAGGCTTCGTTGCCCAGCTTACCTTCGATACGGCCACACTCTTTTTCCAGCTTCTCGACTTCTTTCGCCAGACGCGCTAATTCTGCGTCTTTGTCGATGAGGCCCGCCATCGGAATCAACAGCTCGGTGTTACCGATCAGTTTCTTCACGGATAAAGGTTCTGCGTCAGCAGCCGCCAGCACAGTGATGCTTTCCAGCTTAGCCAATGATTTCAGGAACGCTTCGTTGTCTGCCGCGCGTTGGCTGTCAACTGCATCGGCTTTCAGCAACACGGTCAGCGGCACGCTTGGCGCGACGTTCATCTCGGCGCGAATGTTACGCACGCTGACAATGAACTGTTTCACCCATTCCTGATCCGCCAACGCAGCTTCATCCAATTTCGCGGCATCAAACTCTGGGTAAGCCTGCAGCATCAGCGTGTCGGCGTGGATACCCGCCAGTGGAGCCACAGATTTCCAAATGGATTCGGTCATGAACGGCATGATTGGATGCGCCAGACGCAGCAGGCTTTCCAACACAGTCACCAGTGTATGACGCGTGGCACGCTGTTCTGCTTCGCTACCCTGCCACAATACCGGTTTGGTCAGCTCCAAATACCAGTCACAGAACTGGTTCCAGATAAATTCATACAACACACCCGCCGCTTGGTCGAAGCGGTAGGTATCCATCGCATGACGCAGCTCTTGAATGGTCAACTGCAACTGTGAGGTGATCCAGCGATCCGCCAGGCTGAACTGCATGTCACCACCCGCAAAACCGCAATCCTGCTCTTCGGTGTTCATCAGCACATAACGGCTGGCATTCCACAGCTTGTTACAGAAGTTACGGTAACCATCCAGACGTTTCATGTCCCAGTTGATATCACGACCATCGAGGGTGCCAAGAGGAGGAGGTTCGTTCCCGCATCAAAAC
>JAQUHG010000114.1 GCA_028683735.1 Tolumonas sp.
TAGTTGGTTGCTTTGGTGTATCAGCTGCTGGTGTAAATAAGCCGATTGCCGGATGTTCAGGATGACGTTTTTGCCAGTCAGCATATTGTTTAGCTTGATCTTGCGAACTTTGGCTAATTTGCGCTAACTCAAACCAGCCTGCTGCTTTTTCCCGTTTCATACGGTTGGCGGCATTGGTATAGGTTTTTAATGTTGTGGCATCGCCAGCTTGTAATAATGACCAGATCTGCTGGTGATTTTTACTGGCCGATTCACCGTTTAAATATGGATCTAACGAGATCAGGCTATTCGCAGCTGCTGTTTTCTGGCCAGTTTTTAGTAACAGGTCAGATTGCAGGCGATAATAAAATTGCACGGTATTACTGTCTAATGGTCGCAAGTCGATACCGGCAATGCGGTTTAACGCTTTACTGGATTGTCCTTGTTTACCAAGTTGTAATGCATTTAACAGTCGTAAAGCCACCTTTTGACGTGGTGTAGTAGCTTCTCTGGCTAATTGTTGTTGAATGGCATTGGCCTGCGAGGTATCGCCATCGGCGATCAAACGACGAGTCGCTAACACTTGCAGGGCAAAACGGTTTTCCGGTGCCGTATCATTGATGTGAGTCAGATACCATTGGCTGTTGTGTGTCAGCGGCCCAAAGGCATTGAGTGCGGTGCTATCATCATTGCTGTCGTTGCGATTTTCAGCCGCGCAACCTGACAATAACAGGACAATGGCAAACAGCCACCAGAAATATGGTACAGTGCGCAACTTGTTAACCCGGCTCAAGATTTATCTCCAACCTATCTATGTCTGGTCCCTAGTGTAATCTTCACACCAGAATGAAACAAATTTTCGACAGGAGTTTTCATGGCTATATCACCTTGTCTGTATATCGTACCGACGCCGATTGGTAACCTGTCGGATATTACCTTGCGTGCAATCGAGATTTTAAAGAGTGTCGATTGTATCGCCGCAGAAGATACCCGCCACAGTGGCATTCTGTTGCAACACCTGCAGGTCAAAGTGCCGATGCTGGCATTGCATGATCACAATGAACAGCAACGGGCGGGTGTGTTGATCCAACGAATTCAACAAGGGCAAAGTATTGCGTTGATTTCTGATGCGGGTACTCCGCTGATCAGCGATCCTGGTTATCATCTGGTGAAAGCCTGCCGTGATGCGGGGGTAAAAGTCGTGCCACTGCCGGGCCCTTGTGCGGCGATCACGGCATTGAGTGCGGCGGGCCTTCCCACCGATCGTTTTGTTTTTGAAGGTTTTTTACCAGCGAAAGAAAAAGGGAAAGACGATCGGTTGCAGGCCTTGGCCGATGAGACTCGCACTATGGTGTTTTATGAATCACCACGTCGGGTGATGGATACGCTAACCGCGATGTATCAGGTATTTGGTGAACGTCAGATTGTCATTGCCCGTGAGTTGACTAAAACCTTCGAAACATTACATAGCTTACCGCTTTCGGAAATGCTGGCCTGGTTGCAGGAAGATGATAACCGTACGCGTGGTGAATTTGTGCTGATGTTGGCAGGTAAAACCGATAACAGTGATGAGTTACCCGCCGAAGTATTACGTACCTTAACACTGCTGATGGCGGATTTACCGTTGAAAAAAGCGGCGGCCCTAACGGCTGAAATTTATGGTGTGAAAAAGAATGCGCTCTATGCCTGGGGCTTAGAAAAGCAGAATTCTGAGAGATAGTTTGCTGTGTGGGCGTAACCTCCCTATAATGCGCGCGGGGTTGGCTGGGCAGTCGCCGTCTTGTTGTTGTGCCTTCGGGTAGACAAACAGGAGGGAGGAAAGTCCGGGCTCCACAGGGCAGGGTGCCAGGTAACGCCTGGGAGGCGTAAGCCTACGACCAGTGCAACAGAGAGCAAACCGCCGATGGCCCGCAAGGGATCAGGTAAGGGTGAAAGGGTGCGGTAAGAGCGCACCGCGCGACTGGTAACAGTTCGTGGCACGGTAAACTCCACCCGGAGCAAGACCAAATAGGCTTCCATGTCGCGGCCCGCGTCGGAAGCGGGTAGGTTGCTTGAGCCTGCGAGCGATTTCAGGCCTAGAGGAATGGCTGCCACCGCGCAAGCGGAACAGAACCCGGCTTACAGGCCAACCCCACTCAATATCCCGTTGACAGTCATGTCGCGGGATTTTTTGTTTTTATTCATCTCGTTCTAAATTTCATCCACGGCCTGATTCATTTTTCACTGCATTATTTGAACTATACTTCATTTAATCGCGCCTATTTCATCCGCTTTTGCGGACGTTATCCTTTTGTATCAAGAAGCACGATGTCTGTTGTTCGTGGCGTCATTAGTGTAATTACACGGTCGTTTTCAGTTGTGAATGGCGTTTTTTCTTGTGCAAAACTCAGCAGAAGGACGGCAATCTCATGACTGATATTCAAGATACGGTGATCCCCGAATCGTCACACAAATTACGATTACGTCAACTCAGACCCCAGGATTTCGACGATATTAAGGATGTCTGGCAAGAAGTTTATGGTGGCCTTGGCGGGTTATTCCGGCTAACCAAGACAAAATATCGTCAGCAGATTGCCCGTTTTCCAGAAGGGCAGTTATGCATCGAAGACAACGGTAAAGTCGTTGCAGCCGCGTTGGCGATGATTGTCGATTATCAGGCGTTTGGTAATAAACATACGTATTCGGAAATCACCGACAACTGTACGTTATCGACCCACGATCCACAGGGCGATGTGTTATATGGTGTAGATGTATTCATCAAACTGGAATATCGCAGTATGCGTCTTGGCCGGCGATTATATGATGCAAGAAAGGAGTTGTGTCGCCGTTTTAATTTGAAAGCCATTATCGCGGGAGGGCGGATCCCCGGCTATTTAGAACATCAAGCGGATATGTCGCCAGAAGAATATATTGAAAAAGTAAAAGCGAAGGATTTTTATGATCCGGTGCTGAGTTTTCAGTTATCCAATGATTTTGAGGTGCAGGGCGTTTTACAGGGGTATTTGCCCGAAGATAAAGAGTCTGCAGGTTTTGCCACATTGTTGTATTGGGAGAATCATGATTATCAGGCCAGAGCCCGCCCGTTAGTCGGGGCTCAGAAAATCAATGTACGCATTGGCACGATCCAGTGGCAAATGAGACGTCTGGATTCGTTTGATGAGTTAATCCAGCAGATTGAATATTTCATCGATACATTGGCTGACTATAAGGCTGATTTTGCGGTATTGCCTGAACTGTTCAACGTGCCATTAATGGGGCAATTTCCGTTGGATACCCCAACAGCAGAAGCCATGCGCATGCTGGCATCTGAATATACTGCACCGATTTGCGAAGAAATTGCCCGGATGGCCGTGCATTACAACATCAATATTATTGCGGGGAGCCTGCCCCAATTGGAAGAGGGGGAGATGTATAACGTGTCTTATCTCTTCCGGCGGGATGGGACGCAGGACTGTCAGTACAAACTGCATATTACGCCGACGGAACACCGACTCTGGAATATGAAAGGCGGTAATAAACTGAAGGTTTTTAACACGGATGCTGGCAAGATTGGCATTCTGATTTGTTATGACTGCGAGTTTCCTGAACTGGGCCGACTTCTGATGGATAAGGGACTGCAGATCCTGTTTATTCCGTTCTGGACAGAAACTAAAAATGGTTATCTGCGGGTGCGTTATTGTGCGCAGGCGCGTGCGATAGAAAATGAATGTTATGTAGCGATCAGTGGCAGTGTTGGTAATTTGCCCCGGCTTGATAATGTGAATATTCAATATGCGCAATCGGCCGTATTCACACCGTCGGATTTCTGTTTTCCTCACGATTCTATTTTGTCTGAAAGCACGCCGAATACCGAAATGCTGCTCATTGCCGATCTGGAATTGGAGAAGCTGAAACAGTTGCGTTATGAAGGTGGCGTGCGTAATTACAACGATCGACGACATGAATTGTATCGGGTGGAATGGCTGGAGCCGGATTAGTTTTTGTGAGGGTGTGGGCGTTAAGATGTTTCTGCCAGTCGCTTAAATTCTGCGCGGGGTAGTTTCAGTTGGCCAGCTGACAACGTTGGCCACGGCAAATAGTCTTTTGGCAACATATAGGCTGGCAAAAATTGACGTAACCACACGGATAATTCCGTAGATGAAATCGGCGCTTGTTGCCAATCGATAAAACAGACACCACGCATGCCCCACTCTTCGTCTGGCATAGGAACGACAATCGCTTGTGCGATGGCCGGGTGTTGTAGCAGTTGTTGTTCAATCTGTTCTGGTTGGATGTTCTCCCCGCCACTGATGAACTGGTTATCAATGCGGCCATTAATCACTAACGCATCGTTCTGCCAGTAGCCGGCATCGCCGGTGTGAAACCATCCATCTGCATCCAGCGGTAGCAATAAGCTGCCATCAGCTTGGTAATAACCAGCAAACAGCGTGTCACCTCGGACACAAATTTCATCAGCTTGAATCGTTACTTCCCGTCTTGCTAAGGCTTTGCCAACTAAGCCGGCTTCCCCGGCGGGGGCGGTGCAAACCTGCGATGCCATTTCCGATAAACCATAACTGACCCACGGCCTCAGTTGTTGTGCTCGACATTGGACGATCAGGCTATCCGGGAGTGGTGCGCCACCCAGTAACAAGTGACGAACTTGTGTGGTTGAAAAATGAAAATCCGGTTGCTGTAATAATCGATACAGCTGTGTTGGCACCAGCGACAGATGCGTGATCGGCGCTTGTTGTAATAATGCCGTGAGTGGCAATGCAGGATCAGGCAATACAACACAAGCACCCGCCAGAAAACAGCGAAACAGAATCGCCAGTCCACCGACATGAAACAGCGGCAGTGACAGTAACCAACCATCATGGGTGGTGATGGGCACGATGCTGCCTTGTGCATTGGCGAAATGATTCCGCAGACGATGCGCGACAACTTTAGGTGAGCCACTGCTACCGGAAGTAAAAATTAAATTACTAAGTGCACTGTCATTCAGTTCACATGCTGTAGAGGCTGGCGCTTGTGCCGTAAAATCCAGCTGCAATTCATTCGATGGCCAGCGCAATGAGGCAAGTACTTGTTGCTGAAGTTGTCGCTGTCGATCTTCGGGAAACGCCGGGTTTATCGGGCAGCAGACGATTTGCTCACGCCAGCAGGCCCACAACAACATCACCAATTCCACACTATTAGCGCTGCACAAAAACAGATGATCGCCAGAGTTTAATCCGGCGTGTCGGAATTGCTGTTGCAGGGCATTAAGTCGGGCATCCAGTTGTTGATAGTTTAAGGTAACACCGGCATGCCATAATGCCGGTTGTGTCGGGTGCTGTTGTGCGTGTTGCCGGATGGGGCAAGTTAGCTTTGCCATACAACCTGCAACTGTTTGGTATCGACTTGTTGTTTATCGTCCAGTACGGAACCACTGAAATAACGCAGTGTATCCAGACCAGGTGCTTGTTCGGGTGACCATTCAGCCGCCAGTAAAGCCAGCAGACGGTTACCGAGTTGTGATTCGTGGCTGGAAGAGATCACCACTTTGACTCCATTTGCCTTGGCTTTCTTAACCAGTTCCTGGCATTTATCCAATGAACCGATGAGCGTGGGTTTTAATACCAAACCTTTGAGCTGCGGGAAGAAATCCCAGTTAGTTTCGGCGCTTAATATCTCATCCAGTGCCACCGCAATACCGGTATGTGACGCAACCGCACGGATATCCGCGTAAGTCGCGCAGGGATCTTCAATATATTCAATGCGGGCTGGATCGAGATGACTCATGAAGGTCCAGGCCTCTTCCCGTGTCCACAGCTGGTTCGCATCCAGGATCAGTTTGGTTTTCGGGGCTAACCGGATGATTTCACGGATCATCGCCAGCTCATCACGCATCGGATAACGTGCGACTTTGAGTTTTACCCGGCTGGGGTAATCATATAACCACTCTTTCCAGCTCCAGATAATATCTTCCGGCGTGCCTTGTAACAGCAGATAAGGCGGCAGTGGTGTATGTTTTAATACCGGCCAGCTACGACGGGCGCAATCTAAGCCAAATTGCACCGATGGATAAATAACAGGAATGGTTTTGCCTTGTTTAAACGCAGTCAGAAATGCAATGGTTTCTTGTTCAGCTTCTGCCAGTGTTTCACGAGAAAAACCTGGTAGTGGTGCTATCTCGCTCCAGCTACTGCCCCAATGCAACAATAAGCCTTCGCGTTGCTGGATAGTCTGGTTGTGAAATGTCAGCGGATGCGTGAGTGGCAGTTGATACCGATACAGAGTGATATCCATAAGTTGGCTGTCCTTATTCTCGGCAAAATCAGTCGTCTGTCATGTTATAACAGATCCCGATGCAGAGATCAGATCTGCATCGGAGTGTTGCGGCTGCTTTACGGGTTTCGTGGGAATTTATTGAAATCCGGTTCACGTTTTTCGTTAAAGGCGTTGCGACCTTCCTGACCCTCTTCGGTCATGTAAAACAGCATGGTGGCATTACCAGCCAGTTCTTGCAGACCGGCCTGACCATCACAGTCGGCATTCAGTGCGGCTTTCAGACAACGCAAGGCCATCGGGCTGTGTTGCAAAATCTCGCGACACCAACGCACGGTTTCACGTTCCAGTTCAGCCAGCGGCACCACAGTATTCACCAGCCCCATCTCTAGTGCTTCTTTGGCGTCATATTGACGGCACAAGAACCAGATCTCACGGGCTTTTTTCTGGCCGACTAAGCGAGCCATGTAAGAGGCACCCCAACCCCCATCGAACGAGCCGACTTTCGGGCCAGTCTGGCCAAAACGGGCATTTTCCGCGGCAATGGTGAGATCACACAGCATATGCAGCACGTGACCGCCACCAATGGCGTAACCGGACACCATCGCTACAATCGGTTTCGGGCAGGTGCGGATCTGGCGCTGGAAGTCGAGCACGTTCAGGTGATGTGTGCCTTCGTCGTCTTTGTATCCACCGTAGTCGCCACGGACTTTCTGATCACCGCCGGAACAGAACGCCAGCTCGCCTTCGCCAGTCAGAATGATGGTACCGATCTGCGCGTCAAAGCGAGCATCTTGCAGCGCTTTCATCATCTCCATCACAGTGAGTGGACGGAACGCATTACGCACCTGTGGGCGGTTAATGGTGATTTTGGCAATGCCATCGGCAGATTTGTGATAGCGGATGTCTTGGTAATCGGCGCTGCAATCTTGCCATTCGATAGGGGCATACCAGCGGGCATCGTTATCGTGATCTTGCATAGTCGTCTCTCATAATTAACAGTAGATACCCTTCCCACTTGAAGTTGCAGCGGCGTTGGCTGCGTTCATTCGCCCCAATCACATAGTTTATCTATGCTCATGGGGCTCCTCACTTGCCGCCTACCTGCAATTTCAAGTGGTTTGGGTAGACATTAGTTAGCCACTGCCGGATAGCAGTCGCCATGGATTCTGGGTTGGCGCGGTGTAGATTGTGTCCACCGGCCAGTATTTGTTGTGTTACCGAACTGCAGTGGGTCGCCAGTTGCACACCAATCGCTTGGAATTTCAAATCTTGTTTGCCGCACAGATACAGCACAGGTAGTGATGTATTTTTTAACCATGGGTGCAGATCGACTTGTTTCGCCAACGAACAACAACACAGCATATGCGCCAGTTGCGCGGCACTGTTTTGACTACGCTCGGCGATGAGTAAAGTGCGTTCTGTCGAACTTAAATCTGCGAACACCGGTTGTTGATACCAGTCGGCTAACACCTCGGCTAATGGCTCGCGATAAAATCGTCGTGCCCAGCGGGCATCGGCACGGGCGCGTGTTTTTCGCTCATCCAACGAGCTTAAACCGGGGTGGGCATTTTCCAGCAGTAAACTTTGTAAACCAGCCGGAAGAGTGGCGGCAAACTGCAACGCCAGTCGCCCGCCGAGTGAGTAACCAAGCAGATGATAATGCGAGATATTTCGTTGCTGTAATTGCTGATTCAGCCAATGGGGAAAATCAGCCATCCGGCTTAAATGTTGCTTTTGACTATGACCGTGCCCCGGTAGATCGAAGGCAATGCAGTTGTAGTCGGGTAACTGCCCGATCAGCGCTGACCAATCATTGGCAGAACCTAAAAAACCATGCAGTAAGACCAGTGTTGGTTTACTCACGCCGGTAACTCTCGTACATGCTGCGCCAATCCTTTCAGCCAGTTTGCTGCTTCGCCTACCGCGACCTTACATTCCAAAATGGTGGCACTGTGTCGTGTCAACGCTTGCTGATAATAGTGCTGGAAGCTGGTTGCATCCGTTGGTGCGGCATAAGCGAGCTGAAATTGTTCGGCACTGGCTTGGAAGTTGAGCCCGTGCGGCAGTTGGTAAAAATGTTCGCGGATCTGGTTGTGCTCCGGCACCGGCAGCATGTGAAAAATATTGCCACCATCATTATTGATGATGATCAGCACAAAAGGGCTATTCAGGCTACGCAATAACGCCAGACTGTTGAGATCAAACAGCGCGGACGTATCACCCAACAGCACGGTGGTTGGCTGCACCGGCGTGGCTTTGGCAATGCCTGCGGCAGTAGCGATTAAACCATCAATACCGGAAGCACCACGATTGGTGTAAATATGCGCAGGGCGTGAGCCGGTTGTGCCGAGCATATCCAAAAGTCGGATCGGCATGCTGTTGCCAATAAACAGCTGACCTTGGATCTGGGCATTCAACTGATGACAGAGAGTGATTTCCCCCCATGCCGGCAGTTGTTGCTCGATCAGTGCCGCGAGCTTTTTATCCCATGCGGCAAGTTGATGCCATGCTGCATTCGATGTTGCGAACTGATGTGCCCGACACCAGTTGCTAACCGCGCTGATAAACCGCTGTTGTACAGCGAGGCCATTGTCCAGCCGTTCTGCACTGCTATCGATTTGCCAGCAGTGCTGCCATTCCTGCTCAGCCAAAAACAGCTGCAGAGGTTTGGAAATCAGGCGTCTACCGAATAACAGCAGTGTTTCAGCCTGAGCTAATTCGGCGCGAAATTCAGGGTGATGCAGCGCCAGATCGGCATAGGTGATGGTGTGTGGATGAAAGCGCAGTTGTGACTGAATATCCGCAATTAACGGCCAACCGGTTTGTACTGCAAATTGCAAAATGGCGTTGGCGTCTTCTTGCCGAGTCAGACGGCCGACGACAATCAGCCCTTTACTGCGGCACACCGTTTCCCATGCCGGATCGGTTGGGCAGGCTGTTTGTGCCGGTGTGTAACGTGTCCAAGGTTCATGACTGTCGAACCAACGGCTTAACCCTCGTAGCGCATGAGCTGGCAGCTGTTGCCCTGCGACGGGGTAAAGTGGTTCGCGGAAGGCAAAATTCAGATGCACTGGTCCGGGCGTTTGTTGCTGCTGAAACGCAGCTTGATCGACCGAGGCCAACAGCCATGCCGGTGTTATCTCATTGCTCGGGGTTGGCAATAATTGCTGATAAACCGGATAACTGGAAAAAATAGTCGTTTGGTCGATAGCTTGATTGGCACCATTACCGATCAATTCGGCAGGGCGATCGGCAGTCAGCAACCAAAGAGAAACACCCGATTGGCGCGCTTCCACCACGGCAGGTAGCAAGTTGGCTACCGCACTGCCGGAGGTGACGATCACCGCGACCGGTCGTTGGCTGCCTTGCGCTAACCCCAGCGCCAGAAACCCCAAACCGCGTTCGTCAAAATGCAGGTGTGTAGTGATCGCGGGGTTTGCTGCCGCGG
>JAQUHG010000115.1 GCA_028683735.1 Tolumonas sp.
CATTGTACCGAAAAAACCGCAGAACCAAGCAGTAATGGTGATTGGGCGAAAGTATTTAATCGCCTGGGTGCCAAATTGCAGCCGGTTGCTGTGGGATGTTGCGGTATGGCGGGGACGTATGACCATGATGTTAAACATTTGGATGACTCGCGTCAGATCTATAAAAACAGCTGGCAACCAGCCTTGGCTAAATTGCCAACCTCGCAGGCACTGGCGACCGGTTATTCCTGCCGGAGTCAGGTAAAACGGATCGATGGTAATAAACTAAAACATCCAGTGCAGGCATTGTTAGCATTGCTGTGATATTAAACGTGGTGATGTCTAAATAAAGTAAACGGAGAAAACGTGGTGATTTGGCAACGAGATTTTACACTGGCGAGTTTAAATGCAGGCTCGGTAAATACACTAGTCGCTCATCTCGGTATCGAGTACACCGCGTTTGGTGATGACTATCTGCAGGCAACAATGCCGGTTGATAGTCGCACCCATCAACCGTTTGGTATGTTGCATGGCGGTGCGTCTGTTGTACTGGCGGAAACGCTGGGTTCTGTGGCGGGGAATATGTGTGTACCCCGCACACACTGTTGTGTCGGGCTGGATATCAACGCCAATCATTTGCGTGCAAAGCGCGATGGTCTGGTCACGGGCACTGCACGTCCGATTCATCTGGGGTCGACGACACAAGTTTGGCAGATCAATCTGCACGATGAACGGGAACGTTTGTTATGCACGAGTCGGCTGACATTGGCCGTGCTTTCCCAGAAAAAAAGAACTGTGAAGTAATTGTTACAAGCAAAAATTGTAAATTGGCTGTATAATAACCAGCGTAAAAGAGAGTCGAGTAAGAGACCGTGTAAGCCCACCCGTCTGAAAACTTCTGAAATTGCTGCGATAACTATCACATTTTTGGCGACAAAGCTCGCTCAATGTGTATAATCGCCACCCATTTCTTTGTTCGGGCCAGCAGCGTCTCCCTCGCTAAGTGCCCATCCTTGTAGAGTAGTGAAAATAAATATGACTGATACTGAAAAATTGCCGAGCTTTAGCGAGCTGGGGTTAGCTGCGCCTATTCTGAAAGCCATAACCGCTGTGGGTTATGAAGATCCATCACCGATCCAAGCCGCTTCTATTCCGCCATTGTTGGAAGGTCGTGACCTGTTGGGTCAGGCGCAAACTGGTACAGGTAAAACCGGTGCGTTTGCACTGCCAATCCTGTCACGTCTGAATCTGACTCAGATGGATACCCAGGTACTGATCCTGGCACCAACGCGTGAACTGGCTATTCAGGTTGCTGAAGCTTGCCAAAGCTACGCGCAATTTATCCCTGATTTCCATGTACTGCCTATTTATGGTGGTTCATCTTACGATTCACAACTGCGCGCACTGCGCCGTGGTGCCCAAGTTGTTGTGGGTACTCCTGGCCGTGTTATGGACATGATGCGTCGCGGTAAACTGGATCTGTCTGCACTGAAAACATTAGTGCTGGACGAAGCAGACGAAATGTTGCGTATGGGCTTTATCGATGACGTGGAATGGGTTATCGAACAATGTCCATTGGATCGCCAGATCGCGCTGTTCTCTGCCACTATGCCAGAACAGATCCGCCGTATTGCACATCGTCACCTGAAATCCCCAGTGGAAATCAAGATCGCTTCTAAAACCAGCACTGCGACTAACATCCGTCAGCGTTACTGGTTAGTTTCTGGCTTGCATAAGTTGGATGCGATGACTCGTATGTTGGAAGTGGAACAATACGATGGTTTGCTGGTGTTCGTGCGTACTAAAACTGCGGCTGAAGAGTTAACAACTAAACTGTCTGCTCGCGGTCATTCTTGTGAAGCACTGCACGGTGATATCCCGCAGAAACTGCGTGAACGTACTGTAGAAAAACTGAAAGCTGGCCAGATCGACATTCTGATCGCGACTGACGTTGCGGCCCGTGGTCTGGACGTAGAGCGTATTACTCACGTTGTGAACTACGATATTCCTTACGATACAGAATCTTATGTTCACCGTATCGGCCGTACTGGTCGTGCTGGCCGTACTGGTGATGCGATTCTGTTTGTTGCGCCACGTGAACGTCGTATGTTGCGCATGATTGAACAGGCTACCCGCCAACCAATCGAGCCAATGCAGATGCCAACAGCAAAAGATATCAACAAACATCGTTTGGAACGCTTTAAACAGCAGATCCGTGAAACGCTGGATTCTGAACAAGACTTGCAGCCGTTCCAACAGATCATCAACGAGTTCCTGGAAGACGAAAGCACTGATCCATTAGATTTGTGTGCGGCGCTGGCGAAAATGGTACAGGGTGATGAGCCACTGTTCATGAACGAAAAAGAGCCAGAACCATTCCAACGTATGGACGATCGTAATGATCGTGGTGGTGACCGTTTTGAACGCGGTGGCCGTAATGATCGTGGCGGCGACCGCTTTGAACGTGGTGACCGTCCTGAGCGCAGTGAACGTCGTTCACGTGCTCCAGAAGGCCCAACTTCGCGTTACAAACTGCATGTTGGTCATGAACATGGCGTGAAACCAGGCCAAATCGTGGGCGCTATTGCTAACGAAGCCGGTATCGACAGCAAGTTCATCGGCCATATCGAAATTTATAACGATTTCACCACCGTTGACCTGCCAGAAGGTATGCCAGCAGAAGTGATGAACACATTGAAGAAAGCACGCGTTTGTCAGCGTCCGCTGGAGATCGAATTGTTCACTGGTGAAGTGCCAGAGTCTGCTCGTCGTGCCCGTCCATCATTCGGTGATCGTCGTCCACCTCGCGCTGATGGCGCTCGCAACGAAGGTCGTGGTGACCGTCCGTTCAAGAGCCGTTCTTCTGGCGACCGCACTGATCGTCCGCAACACCGTGATGGTGGCGCAGGCGCCGGTAACAAGTTCCGCCGCGATCGTTAATTCGCCCTAAATAGCGAATAGAATCAAAAAACCGCACAGCTTGCTGATGCGGTTTTTTTTCGCCTGCGATTTAGTTAATGTTTTTCCAGCCATAAAAAAGGCATGAATAATCATGCCTTTGTCGTTTTAATCGCGAATCAATTGCGTTGTAGCAAGGCCATATAAAAACCATCGAAGCCGGTTTCTGCCGGGCTGATGGTTTGATCGCGGACCAGTGAGAATTGACCATCACATTCGTTCAGGAATTTAGTCACCTGATGTTGGTTTTCCGCTGGCAGCAGGCTGCAGGTGGCATACACCAGCTGACCACCGACTTTAACCATTTTGCTGTAGCGACGCAGAATGTCGGCCTGCAATTCCAGCAATACCGGTAAGCGTTCCGCGGTGTCGCGCCATTTGGTATCCGGGTTACGTTTTAAAACACCTAAGCCGGAGCATGGCACGTCTAACAATACACGATCGGCACTTTCTTTCAGACGTTTGATGGTTTTGCTGCTTTCGATCAAACGCGGTTCGATATTGTGAGCACCCGCTCGACGTGCACGCAGACGCAGGTTGTCCACTTTCCACTGCTCTACGTCCATCGCTAACAAGCGGCCTTTACCAGCCATCAATGCTGCCAGATGCAGTGTTTTACCACCGGTACCGGCACAGGCATCAATCACTCGCATGCCTGGTTCCACACCAAGGAACGGCGCGATATGTTGTGAGCCGGCATCTTGTTGTTCAAACCAGCCATCTTTAAAGGCTTGAGTACGGAACAATGAACCGTTGGAAGTCACTTCCAAGGCACCAGGCACATTAGGCACCACACGGGTATCAATATGTTCCAGTTGCAGGCGATGTTGCAGCTGCGTTTCATCGCATTTCAATGTATTAACGCGGATATAGCGTTTGGCGGCATGCGTCAGCGCAGCGCGCTCTGCCGGCCATGCTTCACCCAGTTGTTCCTGACCCAACTGTTCCAGCCACTCAGGGCAGCCATCCCATAAGGCAGGTTGTGCTTTGGCCAATTCACGACGAGCTTCAAATACTTTTGTGTCACACAGATCAGACGCGCGTAAATTCGGTAATTGGCGGTTACGCAACAAGTGCCATTGGCAGATCAATGATTGCACTGCGATACCGGCTTGATCCATTGAGACATCGGCCAGAAATGCCAACAGATTGAGGTGGCGCAAAATATCACCGACTGCGCCAATGACATGGATCTGTGCCGCTTCCGGCATGGGTTCTGCTTTAAATTCCTGCGCAGTTGCGCGATCAACTGGTGATTTATCATTTAATACGGCAGACAGAATAGCTTGTACAGAGCCGCATTCCAGCGGAGTTAGGGCATAAGTGCGCATGGATAAAACCTGAATAGTGGGAATGTGAAGATCATAGAAGGTCACCTGCACGGAGACAAGAAACATTACCGCTTTGCAGGCAATATCACAGACTTGTGATTAACAGTTATGCAGCGCACAATATTAGAATTTCGCATTAATGGGAAGAACAGAAAAATGGATATTGCGGATTTACGTCGTGAATACCTGAAAGGCGGATTACACCGCGAAGATTTGCCTGTGGATCCGATGGTTTTGTTTGAAAAATGGCTGCGTCAGGCTTGTGACGCTAAGCTGAGTGATCCGACTGCGATGAGCGTGGCGACAGTCGATGCAAACGGCCAGCCTTTTCAACGGATAGTGTTATTGAAGCATTATGATGCCGATGGTTTTGTGTTTTATACCAATCTGGGTAGCCGTAAGGCACAGCAGATCAAGGTGAATAACCATGTCAGCTTATTGTTCCCCTGGCACACGCTGGAACGCCAGATCCATATCACCGGTGTCGCGGAACAGCTATCGCCATTGGAAGTTATCAAGTATTTTCATTCCCGCCCGAAAGACAGCCAGATCGCCGCATGGGTCAGCCAGCAATCCAGCCGGATTTCTGCCCGTAGTATGCTGGAAAGTAAATTTATGGAGATGCGCTCTAAATTTGCAAATGGTGAAGTTCCGGTTCCGAGTTTCTGGGGCGGTTATCGCATCCGTTTTGATAGCATTGAATTTTGGCAAGGTGGTGCTCATCGGTTGCATGACCGGTTCTTGTATCAGCGGCAGGGTGATTTCTGGCATATCGACCGTCTGGCACCGTAATGTGAACGGCAGAAGTATTCAAAAAACAAAGCCCGCTGATATTCAGCGGGCTTTTTAGTTTGCAGAGATCGAACACGAGGGATTTAAAATCCTTTGTGCTTATTCGTTATTTTTGTTCTGGGTCCGGTTTTTCCATGGCTGCTTTTGCGGCGGCCATGGCATCTAATGTTGCGGACGCAGCGGCGCCTGCGGCTGAAGCGGCAGTATCCACATTCACCACATCACCGTGTATATTTTTTAAGGTCACTTCGACCTGATTAAATGCAATGTTGATCCCATGTTCAGAGAACAGATGATCAATACGGCGATTCAGCTCATCGAGTGCCGGGTTACGATCACCCAGTTCTTGCACGAAGAAGCGCATTTCATGATCCAGCGTGCTAGCGCCAAACGCGAGGAAATAGACACTCGGTGCCGGTTCTTTCATCACGCGTGGATTTTCGGCAGCGGCTTGCAGCAATAAACGACGGGTCAACTCCAGGTCGGAGCCGTAAGAGACACCAATACGTAATACCACACGGGTAATCGTATCGCTCAATGACCAGTTGATCAGACGTTCAGTCACAAATGCCCGGTTTGGAATGATCACTTCTTTGCGGTCAAAGTCAGTAATAGTGGTTGCACGGATGCGGATCTTATTAACAGTACCAGAAAAGCCGGACACAGTAATGGTGTCGCCGATACGCACCGGACGTTCGAACAAAATGATCAGGCCAGAGACGAAATTGGCGAAAATTTCCTGTAAACCAAAACCCAGACCTACCGATAACGCGGCAACTAACCACTGTAATTTGTTCCATTCCATCCCGATGATCGACAGGGTGGAAATAGTACCGGTGGCCGTTAACAGATAGGATAAAATCGTGGTAATGGCATATGAGGTGCCTTGTGCCAGTTGCAGGCGCGATAAAACCAGCACTTCCAACAAACCGGGTAAGTTGCGGGTCAGGATGTAAGTCACCATGGCTATCACCCCGGCGCCCAACAGATCACGCAAGCTCACTGCTTCCAGCACGGCATTGCTGTCGGTGCCCACGGTGTGATGCCACAATGTAATACTATCCAGATAAGCAATTACGGCGACCAGATCGGACCATAACCAATAGAAGGCACCAGCGAAGACTAACGTCAGTGCGACGGTAACCAGACGCAGCGTTTGTTCGTTGATCTGTTCCAGTGTGATTGGTTTGTCATCACTGACTTCAACACCATCGGCATTTTCTGTTCGTTGTTGATGTTGACGTTTTGCCAGTGCACGGCGATAAGCCAGACGGCGGGCAGCAACAGACAATCCGCGCAGTGAGGTTTCATACAACAGCACCCAGACTGAAACCAGATAGAAGCTGTCGATCAAACGCGCACTGAGTTTTAAGGCGGTGTAGTAATAACCAAAACCTAACAAGCCGATCAGGATCAGTGGCACCAGCCCAAAGGTCAGGGCCGTGATATTACGCCACAAGCCGGTTTGCTGGTTATTCGGGCGTTTACGTACAGTAGTAAAGAGTTCGAATGACAGAAACAGTAAGCTGATCAGGCAGATAATTTGCCCAACCACGTCATTGGCTAAACGAGACGGGTCTAGTTCACCCAGCGTGGCGACAAAAATCAGCGGTAACAGGGTGTACCAAATATAACGCAGTGCATTACGCAGATGCGCCACGGTCTGAGCATCATGGCCAAAGTGTTTTTGCGCCAAACCCTCGGGTTTCAGCATGCGACGCATCGAGCCGAAAGCCATGTAGGCTAATGCCATACGGAATGAGAGTTCACCGATGATCAACGGAGTGGATAAGCCACTGAATACTAATGCCAGACCGCCACTCATGATCAGTAGGGCGCCGGGGATGGTACGCAGGAACACCAGTAAAATCGCTTTAGGCGTGTGACTGTGCGTATCACTGCGTAACTGACCCACTTCTTTGGCCAGCTTTTCAAAACGGCTCTGTATCGCTTGGCGTTTCCAGATCATGACACCCGCGATAACCAGCATCAGCAAAATAGCCGGGAAGACTTTCAGCGACTCCAGCAGCCAGTTGTTCAGATTTGCGCTGATATTCACCGCTTGCCATTGCATCATGAGCGCGCTTGGTAACGCCGCCAACCATGCCATATCAAGCGGTTTGTTACTGCTGACCCAGAAGATTTGCTGCTGTAAGGTGGATTGCAGCGTTTTACTGACGCGCTCGAGCTGCTGTTGATTCAATTGTAAGTTAATAGACAAATTTAACTGCTGACCCAGTTGTTTATTCAACTGTTCCAATAGTTCGCGACGACCATCCAGTGCTTCATTTAATGTCGCCATCTGCTCAGCCGTTAATGCATCGCCTTTGTTTTTTTCCAGTAGTTTCTGGATGTACTCATTACGCTGATACAGCTGGTCTCGTTGCTGGTTGACGTCAAACTGTGCCAAACGTAAGTCGGCGATCTGTTCTTCCGAGCCGCGCACTAAATTGGCATCGGGTAACATCTGACGTTGTTGATAGAGGATCTTCGACAGCAATAAACTACCTTTCAGTACAGAGATCTGTTCGTTCAGGTTTTGTTCGGTCTGTGTGGTGCGATCCAGCCAGTTTTTAACTTTGATATTTTCCTGCACCAGCGAGTTTACGCCTTGGGTAGCATCAATTAATTGCTGGCTAAGTTGTTGGTTCAGTTTCAGTTCTTTTTGAATGAACGATGGTAATGCTTGGGCGTTATCATTCTGCGTAGTGCCACTTTCTTCTACAGTTTTTTCAGTTAGAGTCAGGCGTTTGTTACTGACTTGCTGTTGTAATAACTGGACCCAGTTATTCAACTGGGCAATTTGGGCTGTCAGAAAATCGCGTTGTTTATTGTAGAGATCTTGCTGGCTGGTGTTGTTATCCAGATCTTTTTGGCGTTGTTCTTGTTGCAATTGCAACAGTGCCAGTTCGGTATTGAGTTTCACACGCAGTGAAGGGGTCATTTCCCCATTCTGTTTCAAACCACTCAAACGATTGCGGATATCCTGCATACGCTGGTAATCCTGACTCATCGCTGACTGCGCGCGCTCTGGCAAGGTTTGCAGGAACGTCATTTGGCTGTTGGCATTGCCCAAATCACTTTGTGCACTTTGTAACTGGCTCAACAGATCGGTCAGACGACCATCTAACTGTGTTTGTGTCAGGCGACTGATTTCGGTTTTCAGCGCTTGGGTATCTTGTGCATCATTCTTTTGCAGTAACTCCAGCTGACGGACAAATTCTTTCAGTTTTGCTGGGGTTTTGGTGAGGGACTGATCCTGATCTTTTAATTTGATCTTTTCTTTATCAATCGCATCTAACAGCGTAATAGTTTGTTCGATATCGTCTTTTTGTGCTTTTTCGGCCACGGTCAACGTATCGCGTTTGTTTAAAGATGTGAGTTTGTTATCGAGACTGGCGCGAGTCGGCAACTCTTGTTGCTGAGCCGCAAATAGAGTTGTACTGGTTAGAAGAAGAAGTCCGGATAACAGACTGCGGAAAAGAGGCTGTTTTTGCATAGTGGTGCTCACAGTTGGTCATTTGTTGTATTGATGTTGATGTGCTGTAACAGGCTGCATCAAACTTGCGCAAGAATATAGCAAAACGAGAGATGACGCACAAAAAACCGCTGCGTGAGAATAAAAAAACGCCGGTACTGAGTACCGGCGTTTTGAGGTTCTGGAACGCGAGCTGAAAATTACAGCTTGTGTACAGATGCAGTGTTGGTGGTGCCGCTTGGTACCAGAGCACCAGAAACCATAACCACGATGTCACCAGCTACAGCCAGGCCAGACGCCAGCGCTGCTTCTTTACCCTGCACGTAGAATGCATCGGTAGAAGCCAGTTTCTCAACCAGAACAGGTGTAACACCTTTGGTCAGAACCAGTTGCTGAGCAGTTTTAGCGTTAGAAGTCAGCGCCAGGATGTTCGCTTTAGGGAAATATTTGCGAACTGCACGAGCTGATTTACCACCTTCAGTTGCAACAACGATCAGAGGAGCTTCCAATTTCTCGGTAGTTTCTACTGCGCCACGGCATACTGCTTCGGTGATGCTCTTACGATCGTTAGCATTTTCGATAGACAGGTTAGAAGGCATAACTGGGTCAGTACGGCCACAGATAGTTGCCATGATAGAAACAGCGTTCAGTGGGAATTTACCCTTAGCTGATTCACCTGACAGCATAACTGCATCGGTACCGTCCAGGATCGCGTTCGCAACGTCACCAGCTTCAGCGCGGGTTGGACGTGGGTTTTTGATCATGGAATCCAGCATCTGAGTTGCAGTGATAACTGGTTTACGTGCTTTGTTACATTTCTGGATCATCATCTTCTGAGCGAAGATAACTTCTTCAACCGGGATTTCTACACCCAAGTCGCCACGGGCAACCATGATACCGTCAGAAACTTCCAGAATTTCGTCGAAGTTGTCCAGACCTTCCTGGTTTTCGATTTTAGAGATGATCTGGATGTTTTCGCCACCGTGGGCTTTCAGATGTTCACGGATAGCCAGAACGTCTTCTTTCTTACGGATGAAAGAAGCAGCGATGAAGTCAACGCCTTGTTCGCAACCGAACACCAAGTCAGCTTTGTCTTTTTCAGCCAGTGCTGGCAGTTTGATAGAAACG
>JAQUHG010000116.1 GCA_028683735.1 Tolumonas sp.
AAGATGCTCCAGTGTCCGTCTACTGCTAATGCCAGATCTGCCGCGAGTAACATCACCAAACCATAACCCAGTAATTTATAACGGCTGATATGGTCAGATAGATGACCGAACGGGTAAGCCGAGAGGGCATAAACGATATTCATCAGCACCATAACTAAAGGGATATAGGCAATCGGAACACCGCTATCTTGGGCGCGTAATACTAAAAACGCTTCACTGAATCGGGCGAGGGTAAAAATACTGCCAATACTGACGATCCACCAATAACCGCTATCAAGTCGTTGCAGATTAGCCATAACCAACGGATTAGTCCGTTTTGTTGTGGCATGCGATTCTGGTTCTGAAATACCCAAAATCAGCAGTAACACAGCCAGAAATCCTGGGATCACGGCTACCCAGAACACCGCTCGAAAGTCATTGGCCCACAATAGCATTAACCCGACGGCCAATAATGGTCCGACAAAGGCGCCGACCGTATCCAGCGATTGGCGCAAACGAAAGGCGGCACCTCGTAGTTCTGGTGGTGTTATATCCGCGACCAGTGCGTCGCGCGGTGCACCACGAATGCCTTTTCCCACGCGATCCGTCAAACGGGCGGTAAGCACCCAGCCGATACTACCAGAGAGCGCAAAGACCGGTTTTGTGAATGCGCCCAGCGCATAACCAGTCACAGCCAGCCATTTGCGTTTGCCAAAATAATCACTAATAACCCCAGAGAATACTTTAACGATCAGTGCAGTGGCTTCGGCTAATCCTTCAATAAGACCCACCATCAGGGTACTGGCACCTAACGTCGTTACCATGAACAAGGGCAATAAACTGTGGATCAGTTCCGACGAGATATCCATCAGCATACTGACAAAACCCAAGACCCAAATCGCGGTTGGAATTTTTCGTAATGAAAGGTATTTCATCTCTAATTTCATTATTTTTCATTCCTGAATAGTAAACGAGGCGTGAGCTGTTTTTCTGCTTCCATCAACAGGTAAAGCAGTAAACAACTAGCCACAATGATTAACCAGTCATGGAGATCGAGGGCTGCCGTGCCAAATAATGTGTGCATAAACGGGAAGTAGGTGAGAGCCAGCTGCATGAGTGACAGCAAAAATATGGCCAGCAGTGCGTAACCATTATCCAGCCAACTGGTCAGGCTCAGTGTTGAATTAAGCAATGAGCGGCAGCTGATCAAATACACCATTTCGGCACCGACTAAACTGTTGATGGCGACGGTTCTGGCGCGGGCCAAATCAGCCTGATGCAGCGTACTCCAGTTATAAAGTATCAGCGTTAACCCCATCAGTAAGACAGACACAAACGCGATACGGAATAATAAGATATTGCTAAGTAAGGCTTCATCGTTTTGTCGGGGGGCGCGTTGCATCAGATTTGCTGCGGCCTTATCAAACACTAACGGCAAAGAAAGCGTGATCGCGCTGACCATGTTGATCCACAAAATTTGCACCGGCGTGATCGGCAAAGTGATGCCCAATAGAATGGCGGCCACCATGACCAGTGCTTGCCCTCCATTGGTTGGCAAGAGGAAAACCAAGGCTTTACGCAGGTTATCGTAAACGGTACGCCCCTCCAGCACTGCGGTGCGCAACGTAGCAAAGTTATCATCCGCCAGCACCATGCCTGCTGCTTCTTTGGCGGCCTCGGTACCTTTCATGCCCATTGCTACGCCAATATCGGCTCGTTTCAATGCTGGTGCATCATTTACGCCGTCACCCGTCATGGCGACAACTTGTTGCCCTGCTTGTAAAGCGGCTACAAGACGCAATTTATGGGCAGGTGTTGCGCGAGCGACGATATCGATTTCTGCTGCTCTGGTTTGTAATTCATGCTCAGGTAATTGCTCCAATTCCGTACCAGTTAGAATTTGTAATGGCGCACTTAAACCTAACTGAGCACCGATGGCGGCAGCCGTACTGGCATGATCACCGGTCACCATAATGACGTGGATCCCGGCTTGCTGGCATTGCGCAATCGCTTGTCTTGCCTCTTCGCGGGGTGGGTCCATGATGCCGACCAAACCTAATAACTTGAATTGGTAATTGGAAAGATCGGGGCTTGATGCTTCATTCCCTGGTAATGGCAGCAAATTAGTATCACTGTCGGCTTCTGCCAGTGCCAACACTCGTTGCCCTCGTGAAGCAAAGCTGTCAATAGCGACTTGCCATTCATCGGTATGCAGAGGCAATGGGCCGGCGGGTGTCCAGATGTGAGAGCAAAAAGAGAGTACGCGCTCTGGTGCACCTTTAAGTAATAACTGAAATGGGGTTTCTGAGCCTGCGGGCGCATTATGCAGCGTTGCCATATAACCATGGCTCGATTCAAACGGTATTTCCGCCAATCGGGGCGTGGCCTGTTGCACTGCTGCCGGATCTAAGCCTGCTTTTGCCGCCAGAATAAGCAATGCACCTTCGGTCGGATCACCATGCAATTGCCATGGCGAGGTGTTTTGATCAAAACGCGCATCGTTGCAGAGGATTGCCGCCGTTGCTAACCGTTGCAATGTCACTTGTTGTGCGGCGTTAAGTGGCTGTTGTTCCGCAGTAATTTCACCTTGCGGATGATAACCGACTCCACCTATTGCCAATTCACCATTACTGAGTTGCACCGATTGTGCGCTCATTTCATTACGGGTCAGCGTACCGGTTTTATCGGTACAGATCACCGAAACAGACCCCAACGTTTCCACAGCGGGTAAGCGGCGAATGATGGCTTTATGGCTGGCCATTCGTTGCACACCAATGGCTAAGGTAATAGTAATAACGGCAGGCAAACCTTCTGGAATTGCAGCAACTGCCAGCCCGACGACAGCCATAAAAAGCTCATCAATTGGGTAGTGACGAAAGAACCAGCCAAAGACAAAGGTGATTGCCGAGAGCACTAAAATGGCTTTAGTCAGAACATGACCTAACTCACCAAGTTGCTTCATCAGCGGTGTTGTCAGTGGCTCGACAGAACGCAACATATCGCCGATTTTACCCAGTTCGGTATTATCACCAATCGCGATAACAACACCGCGTGCCCGACCTTGTGTGACCAAGGTCCCGGCATAAAGCATACATAGGCGTTCTGCTAATGGTGTTTCCGGGGTAACGGGTGCGGTTTGTTTTTGCACACTGAACGATTCACCAGTAAGCGCACTTTCCTGAACAGCTAAATTAATACCGTCAATTAATCGCAAGTCTGCAGGAACGCGATCACCCGATTCCAGCAATACAATATCGCCGGGGACTAATGCTTCGGAATCGACCTGTAGTCGCACACCATCACGCAATACATGGGTATGCACGCGCAGCATACTGCGAATCGACGCTAACGCCTGCTCGGCTTTACCTTCCTGAATAAATCCGAAGATGCCATTGATGAGTACAACAGCAAAAATGACAGCACCATCCGTCCAGCGGCCAAGTAACCAACTCATGATGGCGGCTACAATTAATACATAAATCAATACATTATTAAATTGGCGGAACAGCTTTAGCCAACTGCTTTCACCGGCGGGTGGGGTGAGGCGGTTGGCGCCGAATTGCTGTTGCCGTTGCTGAACTTGTTCGCTATTAAGACCATCAGCCTGAGAGTTAACCGCTTTTAAAACCTGGTCTGCGGTGTGGGCGTGAACCTGAAAAGAAGTGAATGCGGGATCAGTCATCATGCGCTCCATGTTTAATGTACGCCGGATTAGTATCCTCCTTAATCATGGCACATGGGGTATAAAACCTTAAAAGTTAATTGAGAAAGAAATAATTTATATTGGAAAGATTCACACTCAATGGATTACCTATGTGAATTAGGTTTCAGTAATAGTAAGCAATGGTTAGATATATTTAATAAAAGAAAGGTATTTTCTTGTTTATGCCTTTGATCCTGTTGTATTTTACAGTTTCATTAATTCTAAAAATTAGAGTAATAGCATGAAAAAACTGGTTTTATTTTGTTCTGCTGTAATGGCAACCTCACTTCTCAATGGCTGTGCCACAGAATCATCTCGGTCTCTAGATGTACCCAAAGTTGCTTCATATGCAGTGCAATACCATGGTGTACGCAGCCCAATTTCCGTCGGAAAATTTGATAATCGTTCAGATTATATGCGAGGTATTTTTTCTGATGGCGTTGATCGCATTGGCAGTCAGGCAAAAACAATATTAATTACGCATTTGCAGCAAACTGGCCGATTTAATGTTTTAGATCGTGACAATCTAAAAGAATTGCAGGAAGAGGCGGCGTTCAAAAAACAAGCTCAAGCCCTAAAAGGTGCTAATTATGTTGTCACTGGCGATGTAACAGAGTTTGGTCGTAAAGAAGTGGGTGATCATGAACTGTTTGGTATTCTTGGTCGTGGTAAATCGCAGATCGCTTATGCAAAAGTGAATCTGAACATTGTGAATGTGACTACATCTGAAGTTGTATATTCATCTCAGGGCGCAGGGGAATATAGTCTGTCAAATCGGGAAGTAATTGGCTTTGGTGGCACGGCAAGTTATGACGCGACGCTGACAGGGAAAGTGCTGGATTTAGCCATTCGTGAAGCAGTAAACAATTTGGTTGCAGGCGTTGAATCAGGCGCTTGGAAACCTGAGAACTAATGGAATAGGAATTAAATCATGAATTTCTCAGGTATAAAAAAAGCCGTTATTTTATCCGGCATATTTCTCATGACTGCATGCGCGTCAGGCCCCAAGCCACTCTATAACTGGCAGGCATACCAGCCTAATGTTTATGATTATTTCAGAACAGATGGTTCATCTACAGACGAACAAATACATGCGTTGGAAGTGAATATTCAGGAAGCAGCTGCCAAATCAACAGCTGTACCTCCTGGTATGCATGCGCATCTTGGTCTTCTTTATGCGAAAGCCGGACGTCAGGGACAAGCGAAGGAACAATTCGGCATCGAAAAACAATTGTTTCCCGAATCGGCATCCTTCATGGATTTCCTGCTGACCCCAAATAAAGGAGCACTCAAATAATGAATCGTTTTGCAGGAATATTTGCCTTACTAATTGCATTAGTCATGACTGGTTGTGCAACACCTAAGTCTTACGATTACACTGCTTATAAGCAGAGCAGACCTAAATCTATTCTGGTATTGCCACCGCAAAATCATTCACCCGATGTGAAAGCGACTTACAGCATGCTATCACAAGTTACTTTCCCTCTTGCTGAGTCTGGTTATTATGTTTTTCCGGTTGCCGTTGTAGATGAAACTTTCCGCCAAAATGGCTTAACGGAACCCGCTGACATTCATGCGGTTGCTCCAGCAAAATTACGCCAGATTTTTGGTGCTGATGCAGCTCTCTACATTGATATTAAAGATTACGGCACATCATATATGGTGCTGAGCAGCAATACGGTTGTTACTGCTGATGCTAAGTTGGTTGATTTAAAAACCGGTCAACTACTTTGGAGTGGTACAGCAACTGCATCTAGCGGAGAACAAGATACCAGTTCTAGTAGTTTGGTCGGTATGATGGTTCAAGCTGTGGTGAATCAAATCGCTCATACAATTACAGATAAAGGGCATGAAATAGCGGGGATTACGAGCGTGCGCTTATTGTCCGCTGGTCATCCAAACGGGATATTGTTCGGCCCTAAATCGCCAACATATGGTAAAGATTAAACGTATAAATAAAGCCCCGAACATGTTTCGGGGCTTTATTCTCGGGCAAATACTATTTATTGGGGGTTCACACAGTTCTTTGTCAGATCACCCTTCAGTGCCGCCAACAAATTTTCTACCGCCAGTTTCGACATTTCATAGCGGGTTTCATGCGTAGCAGAACCGATGTGGGGCAGGGCAACCACGTTAGGTAACGTCAGTAATGCCGAGTTTACCGGCAACGGTTCTGTTTCAAACACATCTAAGCCGGCACCTTTGATGACACCTGATTTTAAGGCTGCAACTAACGCAACCTCATCAACGGAAGCGCCACGGCCACCATTAATGAAAAAAGCGGAAGGTTTCATTTTTGCCAATGAATCACGATTAATGATGTGATGGGTTTCCGGCGTGAGCGGTAAGACGTTGCAGACAAAATCGGCTTCTGCCAGCACGTCATCCAATGAACAACGACGGGCGTTTAATTGTTGTTCGGCTTCCGGTTTGGCGGAGCGATTATAGTAAATCACGTTCATATCAAAACCAAAGTGAGCACGCTTAGCCACGGCATAACCAATGCGGCCCATGCCCAGAATCCCGATGGTTTTTCCATGCACATTCGAGCCATACCAATCTGGCTCAATGCTGCTTTGCCATTCCCCGTTTTTCACTTTCTCTGCCAGCTCGGTGATACGGCGCGCGGCGCATAACACTAGGGTGAAAATAGTGTCAGCGGTGGTTTCGGTTAGCACGCCAGGTGTATGCATCAGCGCCACACCGCGTTCTGAAAATTTTGCTACGTCAAAATCGTCATAGCCAACCGTAATTGTGGATGCGGCTCGGAGTTTCGGTGCGGCAGCCATTAATTCATCAGTGAATTTTACACCAGTGCCGATAACACCTTCTGCCTCAGCTAACGCGTCAATAAAGGCAGCACGGTTATCAGCATTGATGCCATCAAAAAAAGTAACCTGACACTGTTCCTGCAATCGGGCGAACAGGTCATCAGGAATTTTGCGGTAAAGCACGATGTTGGGTTTCATTTTTACCTCGTAGGTTGGCTAAATATCAAATTTAAGCATGCCGATGAAGGATCGATTCGCCCGCTTGTAAGCGGCGGATATTGTCGCAAGCCGCCTCAAAAATACCCTGTACGGAAATATCGGTAACGCCGCCAATGTGCGGGGTTGCAATGATATTTTGCTGGAAGATGGGATCAGTAGGATCCGGCGGTTCCTGCCAGAATACATCTAAGCCAGCTCCGGCGAGATGGCCGGTTTTCAGTGCTGTTTCGAGCGCATCTTTGTCAATGAGACCACCACGACCGAGGTTGATCAGATAATTGCCGGCTTTCATTTGGCGGAAGGTTTGCTGATTGAAAATATGGTGTGTCTGCGGGCTATCAGGCAGGCTGAGTACGACAAAATCTGCTTGTTGCAGCAAGATTGGCAGTTCATTCAGCGTGCCCAGCCAGTCCAGATGATGGGTTTTGGCGAAAGAGCGATCTAGATGCTGCTTGATACCGATCAGGCGCATATCAAATGCAGCCAGACGTTTAGCTAACGCTTTACCGATGCCGCCGAGACCAATCAATCCGACGGTTTTTCCTTTCAGCCCTAACCCCATGGGGCGGCCTGATTCACGTAGCTGGAAATGCTGAGGAATAGAATGCGCATTCCGCGCCAGTGCCAGCATCATATAAATGCCTAACTCAGCAACTGAATCGGCATTTCCAGAGATATCGGTGGGTACGTTGGCAACGGCAATGTGATGGTGCTTGGCGGCTTCAAGGTCGACCCCTTCCAGACCGGCACCAATTTGCTGGATCAATTTAAGCTGGTCAGCGGTGGCAAGTAAACGGGCATCGATCTTGGTCATGGTGGGGATGAGCACATCAAATCCTTGCAGTGACTGTGTGCCATAGCCACCAGCAGCCACAAATTCTACCTCAGGTAACGCGTGACGGAATTTATTGAGAATACCACCCCAGGCATGTTCTTCTGCAGCAAAGAGCACTTTCATTCCTGAACCTCTTTATCTGTTTGATTTCAGGAACACTATAAAAAGAATTGACGCGGAGGAACAGTCTCCTTTGATGTCATTTATGGTTAGTTATGACTGTTGAGTATTTCGGCTACCCGGCTTTGAAGCTGCGGCACCAGTTCATTCTCAAACCATGGGTTACGTTTGAGCCAAACATTGTTACGAGGGCTTGGATGCGGCAGTGGAACCACATTGGGCCAATATTTTGGCCAAGCTTGAACGGTTTCAGTTAACGTTCCGGTTTCATTGGGCAGGTGATAGGCTTGCGCGTAACGACCGATGACCAATGTCAGTTTGATATTGTGCAGTTGCGATAATAACTGTGCTCGCCAGGCTGGTGCACATTCCGGTCTTGGTGGCAGATCGCCAGATTTACCGGTGCCGGGAAAACAGAACCCCATGGGTAAAATGGCGACCTGTTGAGCGTCATAAAACACTTCACGCGAAATACCCAACCAGCTGCGCAGGCGATCACCACTGGCGTCGTTGAATGGAATGCCTGTTTCATGCACTTTTCTTCCCGGCGCCTGTCCAGCAATTAAGATCTTTGCCGATGCCTGTAATTGCACAATCGGGCGCGGGCCGAGCGGTAAGTGCCTTGCGCAAAGCGTGCAGGCACGAACATCAGTGAGTAGTGATTCGAACGTGGTCATGTCGACGCCTCTAGCTGCTGATTAAGTTGAAGTATTGCGCAATATCCCCGTTCAGCAATATCCAAAATTGTGCGCTATTAGGGCGTTCTATTTCCATTATTGTTCAATTATGGTGCATTTGGCTGGCTATTCCCAAGAAAAGCCTTTGTTATCAAGTTGTTTAAAACGGCATGAAACTTGTATTAAAAATATTAAATTAGATTTGGGACATCGACGTCCGCGCTCTCTTGAGGGGCCGGACGTTTTTTTATTTTTGAGAGGCAAGGATGAGTCGTGTTCATACCAGTTGCACTTATTGTGGCGTCGGTTGTGGGATCACGGTAGATGATGCCAAAACATTAACAGGTGATACAGAACATCCGGCGAATAGCGGGGCATTGTGTGTCAAAGGCGGTAGTTTGCTGGAAACGCTGGCGTTTCCTAATCGTCTGTTATACCCGCGATTACATGGTCAACAGGTAGGTTGGGATACTGCACTCGATGAAATGGCAACCCGCTTTAGTCAGATCATCGCGGAAACCGGGCCGGAATCGGTCGCTTTTTATGTGTCCGGTCAGCTGCTCACCGAAGATTATTATGTGGCTAACAAACTGATGAAAGGTTTCATCGGGGCTGCGAATATTGATACTAATTCCCGTCTTTGTATGTCTTCCGCCGTTATGGCGCACAGCCGTGCTTTTGGTGAGGACGTGGTGCCAGGTTGTTATGACGATCTGGAACTGGCTGATCTGCTGGTCATTGCCGGTGCGAATACCGCGTGGACACATCCGGTGATCTTCCGCCGTATTCAGCAAGCGCGTGCCCGTCGCCCGGAAATGAAGATGGTGGTGATTGATCCGCGTAAAACCATGACCGCAGAACAGGCTGATTTACATTTAGCCGTACGCCCCGGTAGCGATGTCTGGTTATTTAACGGTTTAAGTCGTTATCTGCTGGAACACGATCTGGTTGATAACGCTTATACCGAAAATCACGTCAATGGCTTTAGTGAGCTGCATGCACTGGTAATGGCTCCGGAATATGAGCTGGCACGGGTCGCGGAAAAATGCGGATTAACCATCAGCGAATTGCAGACCTTCTACCGCTGGTTTGGTGAAAATGAAAAAGCAGTGACGCTGTTTTGTCAGGGCATCAATCAATCTAATCAGGGCACCGACAAAGGCAATAGTCTGATCAACCCGCATCTGTTGACGGGGCGTATCGGTAAGCCGGGCGCTTCACCGTTTTCGATGACCGGACAGCCGAATGCAATGGGTGGCCGTGAAGTGGGTGGGCTGGCAACGCAGTTAGCATCCCACATGACGTTCAACGACGAAAACTGCGATCGCG
>JAQUHG010000117.1 GCA_028683735.1 Tolumonas sp.
CTGGTAACACTGAAAACTCGGCCCCCGTTGCTGGGCTGATGCTTTCCACAATCCCTTTGCCTTCCCAATCAGGATAAGTGTCCACATGAATATTGACACTTTGGCCTAATTTCACGTGCGTGAGATCGGTTTCGTTGTAATTCGCCTCTACCCACACCGATTTATCTGAGATCAACGCTAATGCCTGGGCGCCAACTGCCAGATGCTGCCCCAGTTTTGGTAATTGGCTGACCACGCCTGAATCCGGCGCCGTAATATGGGTATGCGCCAGATCTAATTTCGCCTGCGCCACTTCCGCTAACGCCGCTTTAACCTGCGGATGCTCATCAACCGCAATAGCCGGATCGCCCGCCAGATTTTGTTTCAACTGTTCTAACTGATTACGCAATACGACTAATTGCTGGGAAGCCACATCGACCGCTTGCTTGGAATCATCCACCCCAGAGGCAGAAACAAAATGGCGTTCGGCTAATTCCGCCTGACGTTTATAGGCTTTTTGCGCATAGGCGTAATTGGTGTTTTGCAGGGCGATCTGTGATTCAACCTGCTGATATTGCGCTTTTAATGCAGAAATCGTAGTGCGGATATTTGCCAGATCCGCTTGTGCTTTTTGTAACGCGACTTGATAGGCAGCAGGATCAATTTCGAACAACGGCTGCCCTGCTTTTACCGGCATATTTTCTTTCACGTATAACGCAACAACCTGCCCGGCCACTTCAGTACTCAGTGGGATCTTGTCACTTTTCAGGTAAGCGTTATCGGTCTCAACATAACGGCCACTGTTCAGATAAAAATAACTGCCGCCCAGTAATAAGACAAAACAAGGCCCCAACATCAGCCAGCGACGTAATTTATTTAAAGAACGGGAATTGGTGCTTTCAGGCTGTTTTTCACTCATGATTTGTCCTTTTTACCCAACATGGCACTATGAGCATTATCGATATCGTCACTCAGCAAATTGGTTTTCATCACCGACAGTGCTTCAACAAATGCGTCAATTTGCGCCGCCGTTAGATCTTGGGTCATTACGCTTTGCAGATCCTGCACTTCTGCACGGATCTCGGTAAGCACCGGTTCTGCTGCGGGTAACAGATATAAACGAAACGCCCGGCGATCTTGCTCATCATTGCGGCGTTCAATCAGCCCCATCTCGACCAGCTGATCTAATTGTTTAACCAAGGTAATTGGCTGAATTTCTAGTATTTTTGCCAGATCAACCTGACGTAACCCCTGACAACGCGATAAGCGTAACAAGGTGCGGCTTTGCGCATGGGTAAGTCGGAAGGATTCCATTTGTTGGTTAAATCGTCTTCGGGTCAGTCGGGCAACTTCACCAAAGAGAAAAGCGATGTCAGTACTGTTCATGCGGGTCACACAAAGATAATAGCAATACATATAATATACATAGCTTATTATATTTATGGCAATGTATTTTGTCTGTGATGTGTTCGAGCGGATCAAAAAAGCCCCTATTCGGGGCTTTAAAAAGAGTGCAGTTATTTAGCTTAATAAACGCCAGCCACTAACAGTTAGCTGATTTCCAGCGGCGCAAAATTTTTCACTAGATCATCAATCGCTTTCATCTGCTGCAGGAATGGCTCCAGTTTATCCAGCGGCAAAGCACTTGGGCCGTCACAACGCGCATGATCCGGATCAGGATGCGCTTCAATAAACAGACCCGCCAGACCAACCGCCATACCGGCACGCGCCAGATCAACCACCTGTTCACGACGGCCACCAGAGGCAGCACCCAGCGGATCACGACATTGCAGCGCGTGGGTGACGTCGAAAATAACCGGGCTGCCTTGGCTGGCATTTTTCATCACGCCAAAACCCAGCATATCGACAACCAGATTGTCATAACCGAAATTCACACCGCGCTCACACAAGATCACGCGTTCATTACCGCACTCAGCGAACTTTTCAACGATATTTTTAACCTGACCCGGGCTTAGGAATTGTGGTTTTTTCACATTCACTACGTTGCCAGTTTTCGCCAGCGCTTCAACCAGATCAGTCTGACGCGCCAGAAATGCCGGTAATTGCAGCACATCAACCACTTCACCGATCGGTTTTGCTTGCCATGTTTCATGCACATCGGTGATGAGGCTGACGCCGAAGGTTTTTTTCAACTCTTCAAAAATACGTAAACCTTCTTCCATGCCCGGGCCACGATAGGAATGAACGGAAGAGCGATTGGCTTTGTCCCAGCTGGCTTTAAACACCAGAGGAATGCCCAGTTTTTCAGTCACGGTGACATAGGTTTCGCAGATCGACATCGCCAGATCGCGCGATTCCAAGACATTCATGCCACCGAACAGCACAAATGGCTGATCGTTCGCAACATTGATCCCGTTAAACTGAACGACTTTCTGTTTCATTCCTCACTCCATCAATGCAAAGTTGTTGCGCCATGATCCAGAAAAGCCAGCTGCACTTTCAGCACAGCAGCGACCGGATCTTGCGGACATTGTTCAATAAAATATGAATAATCGTTGGCCGCTAATTGCGGGCACTCCAATTGTTCATACACTAAACCCCGATCTCGAATTTCATACGGATCATCCGGGTTCATTTTCAATAATACTTCACTGGCCCGTAATGCTTCCGGCAAACGACGGCTTTGTAACATACAGGCTTTGGTGACACTCAATAAACGCAATAAAATCTGACGTTGATCCGCTTCTTTGGTGTATTTGCTGTCCATTGTCGTCAAATCACCCAGCGTTGCCCGCAACATTAACGAGCGCTGGGCTGCATCCCACTCTTCACCGGTAAATGGATCAATAAATACCGGCGTATCTTCCGGAAACAGTAGTAAAAAATTACCGGGGAAACAAACACCGCGTACCGGTATTTCTACCGAGTTCGCCAGATGCATTAACACAATACCTAAGGTGATCGGTAAGCCGCTGCGCTGGGTCAACACATTATCCAGCAGGCAATTTTCTGCGGCATAATAATGTTCCCAGTCGCCCGCAAACTGCAGCTCATGATAAAACGCATGCAGTAATTGCTGGCGGCGTTGCTTGATATCACATGCTGTCACATACGGACGAATGGCTGTGCGCAACAGACGTAGCTGTTGCAAACCGTCGATTAAAACCGGTTGCCCCTGCACATCTTCTGCCGCCATCAGCGCCAACATTGCGATATCTAAACCTTCAAAATCAGTATCCTGTGTAATGTTCATTTGCGTACTACCTTGCAACATCACCGAACCATTGGCCGCCAGAAACACGATCCTGACCACCTAAATCCTGTCTTGTCATGACTGCATGAAAACCGCGTGCCAATAATAACTCACGTACTGCCTGTGCTTGTTGCCAACCATGTTCCAGCAACAACCAACCACCCTCGGCCAGATATTCCGGTGCTTGATCAATCAGTTGGCGAATATCGGCCAAGCCATCTTCTTCCGCAACCAGTGCGGTGAGTGGTTCAAACCGCACATCACCCTGTGCCAAATGCGGATCAGCAGCATCAATATAGGGCGGATTAGAGACAATCAACTGGAAATTTTGTTCATTCAGCGCTGAAAACCAGTTACTGGCCAGAAATTTGACTGAAAAACCTAAGCGTGCGGCATTCCGTCGCGCTAATTCCAAGGCAGCAGGTTCGCGCTCTAACGCCCACATGGTTAAACCCGGACATTCCGATTTCAGCGCCAGTGCGATGGCACCGGTGCCGGTGCCCAGATCCAGCGCTTTTAAGCCTTGCCCACGTTCTGGTAACAGACTCAGCGCCCATTCCACCAGACATTCGGTATCCGGGCGTGGAATTAACGTCGCTGGCGAAACTTGTATCGGCAGTGACCAAAATTCACGCACGCCCAGAATATAAGCGACCGGTTCACCTTGTTCGCGGCGAATCGCGAGTTGTTCCAATTGCTCGACTTGTTCCGGCGTTAGCGCTTGTTCCGGCCAGGTACGCAAAAAAGTACGAGTACAACTTAATACCGCACATAACAGACAATCCGCATCCAGTGCTGCACTGTCGCTATCGGCAAAACGCTGGATCAACTGCTGACGCAGGGACGCTATTTGCATGAGTTGCTCTCTGTTAGTGACTATTTTTTAGTAACTATCGATTAATTACTGTCTGATAACGCAGCCAACTGGTCGGCTTGGTATTCCTGCAACAGTGGTTGCAACAGGCAATCCAGATCGCCTTCCATCACTTCCGACAGACGGTACAGCGTCAGGTTAATACGATGATCACTGACACGGCCTTGCGGGTAGTTATAGGTACGAATACGGTCAGAACGATCACCGGTACTCAAAATACTACGACGCGTGGAATCGGCTTCGGCACGACGTTTATCTTCTTCCTGCTGCGCCAGACGCGCCGCCAGCACGGACATCGCACGCGCTTTGTTTTTATGCTGTGAACGTTCGTCCTGACACTCAACCACGGTACCGGTTGGAATGTGGGTAATACGAATGGCCGAGTCGGTTTTATTGATGTGCTGACCACCGGCACCCGAGGCACGGAAGGTATCGATACGCAGATCCGCCGGGTTTATTTCCGGGATCTCTTTTTCCGGGATCTCCGGCAACACCATCACCGTACAGGCGGAGGTGTGCACACGGCCTTGAGATTCGGTTTCCGGTACGCGCTGCACGCGATGACCACCTGATTCAAATTTCATCACGCCGAACACGCGCTCACCTTCCATACGGACGATGATTTCTTTATAGCCGCCATGTTCACCGTCGCTGGTGCTCATGATCTCCATACGCCAGCCGCGGCGTTCAGAATATTTGGAATACATACGGAACAGATCACCGGCAAAAATCGCAGCTTCATCGCCACCGGCACCGGCTCGAATTTCCAGAAAACAGTTGCTGTCGTCTTTTGGATCTTTTGGCAGCAGTAACACCTGCAATTCGGCTTCTACGCGATCAATCAGCTGTTTAGCGTCGGCCAGCTCGTCTTGTGCCATCGCTTTCATTTCAGCATCGTCACCCGCCAACATTTCTTCAATGGCCAGTAAGTCAGCTTCTGCCTGCTGATATTGCTGGAAACCCGCAACTACTTCACCCAGTTGCGAATATTCCCGGGTCAGAGCACGGAATTTTTCCTGATCGGAAACCACATTCGGTTCACCCAGCAGCGCCTGAACTTCTTCATAGCGCTCCATCAGTCCTTCCAGTTTTCTGATCACTGTTTCTTTCATAGCATTCCTGTTTGATTTGTTTTTTGATCAGCGCAATTCGCGTGATATTTAATTTTTTTCGTCGAGTCGTAAGGCCTGACTCAATAATAATAACGAGCTTTTATCTTCGGCTTCGCCCGCTTGGCGTAACGCCTCGGTTGGCGCATGAATAAGTTTGTTGGTCAGTCGCTCACTCAGCTCAGATAACACCGCTGTAGCATCTTCACCTTGCTCAAGTTTGCGTAACGCCAGCGCTAACTGTTCCTGGCGTATATCATCAGCCTGCTGGCGATAAAGGCGCACATGGTTTTGCGCCGATAAACTGCGGAACCAGTTCATGAACTGTTCGCGCTCATCCTGCACGATTTGTTCTGCTTGCCGGGCTGCGTGTTCTCGGTGCCGCTGATTTTCTGCGACGATATTTTGCAGATCATCTACGGTATACAGGTAAGCATCGGACAATTCACCGACTTCTTCCTCAATATCACGGGGCACAGCAATATCAATCAGCAACATCGGTTTATTACGCCGCTGTTTTAACGCCCGCTCGACCAACCCCTTACCTAAGATCGGTAACGGACTGGCGGTAGAGCTGATCACCAAATCGACATCCGGCAATACCTGCGGGATCTCATTTAAGGTAATGACATCCGCCTGCCATGCGCCCGCAATCGCTTGTGCGCGGAGCAACGTGCGGTTGGCTACCGTCATTTGCGAGACCGAATTCCCATACAAATGTTGGCCTACCAGCTCTATCGTTTCACCTGCACCGATCAGCAACACCTTGACCTGCGACAGATCACCGAAAATCTGCCGCGCCAGCGTAACGGCGACATAAGCAACCGAAACCCCGTACGCGCCAATTTCCGTTTCGGTGCGTACACGCTTCGCCACACCAAAGGTGCGTTGGAATAAGCGATTCAACAGCCCTTTTACTGCACCTTGTTTACTGGCGGTATCCAGCGCTTGTTTCACCTGACCTAAGATCTGCGGTTCACCCAAGACCAGCGAATCCAGCCCTGCGGCGACACGCATCAGATGACGCACCGCTTCACCATCTTGCAACTGATATAACGCCGGCTGGAGCTCATCTTCCGTCAGATGCTGGAAATGTGACAGCCATAGAGCTACCTCTTCACTGGCACCGCTATCAACAGCACAGTAAAGTTCAGTACGATTACAGGTGGAAAGTATTACCCCTTCCCTGACACCGGGGACCGATGTTAACGCCGCCAAAGCATCGTCAATGCGCTCCGGCCCAAAGGCCACTCGCTCACGCAATGACAACGACGCCGTCTTATGGTTTACCCCCAGCACAAACAGATGATGCATCAGGCTGCGGACTCGTCAGCTAATTTAGGGCAGCTATTCTACGAAAAAGTGGCGATCTTTGAAAGCAAAGCGCCAGCACCGGTAGCCAAAGTCATTGACGTTGCAACAAGGCGACAAGTGAGTGAATCCCCATGAACATAAAGACGCTATGTGATTGGGGTAAATGCACGCCGTCAACGACGCTGCAACTTCAAGTATGAAGTGTATATACTGTCGCATCGTTAAAGGAGGCTTTGTGAAAACATTACAACAACTATCATTGCTTTTTTGCCTGCTAATTCTGAGCGCGTGTACCTCACAACAACATCAACTGGATAACGCCAGCTGGCGCATGCAACGTCAGAAGCTGGAAAATATTACCCACTGGACCATCTCCGGTAAACTGGCCATTATCACGCCAGAGAAAAAAGGCTCCGCTCGTATTCACTGGCAGCAAAATGGCGATGACTATCATCTCAATCTGACCAGCCTGCTCGGCACACGCATTATGGAAATGAGCAAAGAAGGTGACAAAGTGGTCATCATTGATGATAAAGGTCGTGAATACCGCGGCAGCGATGCCGAATATCTGGTCTATCGTTTAACCGGCTGGCAAATGCCGGTTTATAAACTGCCGTTATGGATCAAAGGTCTACCCGGCGACACCGACTATGACATCAATGCAACCGGTCAGGTGACTAACATCAAAACGCCCAACTGGCAGATGCAATATCAAAGCTACCAGGAAGTTGATGGTTGGATGATGCCAGAGAAAATCACCTTTAAAAGTCAGCAAACCGAACTCCGTCTGGTGATCAATGATTGGGAGCTGGTGACACAATGAACCAAACCAACACCATCGCATGGCCTGCACCGGCAAAACTGAACCTGTTTTTACACATCAATGGTCGTCGTACTGATGGTTATCATGAATTACAGACGCTATTTATCTTTCTCGATCACTGCGACTGGCTACGCTTTCACATCAATGACAGCAATCAGGTAACCATTGAACCAGCACTGGCTGATGTACCGCTGGAGCAAAACCTGATCTATCGGGCCGCCATGTTATTAAAGCAGCACTCTGCGGCACCACTTGGTGTTTTGATTGAGCTGGATAAACGTTTGCCGATGGGCGGTGGCATTGGTGGGGGCTCCTCTGATGCGGCAACCACCTTGGTCGCACTTAATCATTTGTGGCAAATTCATTTACCCATCGATGAACTGGCCGAGTTGGGTCGTCAGTTAGGTGCCGATGTACCGGTCTTTGTGCGCGGACAGGCAGCTTTTGCCGAAGGCGTTGGTGAACAGTTACAGCCGGTGGAAATAAAAGAAAAATGGTATCTGGTTTTAGTGCCGCCGTGTCATGTCTCAACTGCTGTTGTTTTTCAGCATCCTGATCTCAAACGGGACACACCAAAGCAGAAATGGCCCGAATTACAACAGGGGGATTGGCATAACGACTGCGAACCTTTGGTGAAAAAGAATTACCCCGAGGTTGAAAAGGCCTTACGCTGGTTGATAGAATACGCCCCGTCAAGAATGACCGGTACTGGTGCTTGTGTGTTCGCGGAGTTTGAACATGAAGCCCATGCCAGAGAAATTTTGGCGTTGATGCCGACATGGCTACATGGTTTTGTAGCAAGAGGGAAAAACTTATCACCCCTTCATGTCGTTTTGCAACAGGTTTATGCTTGAGATGTCTGCCCCGTCAACATTTCCTGCTAGCCTTCACCCCCAACTGGACAAACCCAGAGGTTTAATCCCGTGCCTGACATGAAGCTGTTTGCCGGTAACGCCACACCGGAATTAGCGCAAAAGATTGCCGACCGCCTCTTCACCAAACTTGGCAGTGCAGCCGTAGGTCGCTTCAGCGATGGTGAGATCAGCGTACAAATCAACGAAAATGTACGTGGTAGTGATGTATTCATCATTCAATCAACCTGTGCTCCTACCAATGACAATCTGATGGAACTGATTGTTATGGTTGATGCCATGCGTCGTGCTTCCGCTGGTCGTATTACCGCGGTAATTCCTTACTTTGGCTATGCTCGTCAGGATCGTCGTGTACGTTCTTCACGTGTACCGATCACTGCAAAAGTTGTTGCTGATTTCCTGTCCAGCGTGGGTGTTGACCGCGTTCTGACAGTCGATCTGCATGCTGAGCAGATTCAGGGCTTCTTCGATGTTCCTGTTGATAACGTATTTGGTAGCCCAGTTCTGCTGGAAGACATGAAATCACGTCAACTGGAAGATCCTGTTGTTGTTTCTCCGGATATCGGTGGTGTAGTACGTGCGCGTGCTATCGCTAAACTGCTGGATGAAACTGACATCGCTATCATCGATAAACGCCGTCCACGCGCTAACGTCTCTCAGGTTATGCACCTGATCGGTGACGTAGCAAACCGTGACTGCATCATCGTTGATGACATGATCGATACCGGTGGTACGCTGTGTAAAGCTGCTGAAGCTCTGAAAGAGCGCGGCGCTAAACGTGTATTTGCGTATGCCACTCACCCAATCTTCTCTGGTCTGGCAGCGAAAAACATTGCTGAATCAGTGATTGATGAAGTGATCATTACCGATTCTATTCCGTTGAGCGATGAAATTCGCGCACTGGGTAAAGTGAAACAGCTGACTCTGGCACCAATGCTGGCAGAAGCTATTCGCCGTATCAGCAACGAAGAATCTATCTCTGCCATGTTTGAACATTGATTCAGATTTTACAGAATATAAAAAAGCCTCCGCAAGGAGGCTTTTTTGTTGCTGACAAATTGATTAATGACGTAAGCCCGTGCCTTTCTTCACCAGCCACCAGCAAGTGGTATACAGCGCCAGAATGAACAGCGAGACCACCAGATAGGATGTCCACATCGGTACATCAGATATGCCGATAAAGCCGTAACGGAACCCATTGATCATATAAATGATCGGGTTGACATGCGAAGCAGCCTGCCAGAATGGGGGTAATAATTGAATGGAATAAAATACCCCTCCCAGATAAGTCAGCGGTGTCAGCACAAATGTCGGAATGATGCTGATATCATCAAAACTCTTCGCAAAAATCGCGTTCAGCAACCCGCCCAGCGAGAATAAGATCGCCGTCAGCACTAACATG
>JAQUHG010000118.1 GCA_028683735.1 Tolumonas sp.
CGGATACCCGACGGGTCTGGTTTTATTAGATTTTGAGACCGAAGCCGGTAAAACTAAAGCACAACTGATTGCATCTATCGGTGATCGCGTCATACAACGGCAAAACCACCAATTTATCACTGTACCGCCAGCTTTATTGAATTGTGATCAGATTAAAGTGCTGCCACATGATGTATTCGCTGAGTTATTACCTCAGACAAATCGAGGTTATCAATATGCTATGTGTTTGCCGCTGAATCATTACGGCATGATTTTGTTACTGACCCCTGAATTACCTCATAATGAACAAATGTTTCTTCATATCTTTCAACCCGTACTAGCACATCTGTGTCAATCGATAGAATTATGCCGACAAAGTGAACGTTATCAGCAATCTCTGCTTTCAGCGCGTAATGAAGCACAAGCCGAGCTGGTTGAAAGTCATGCACAAATTGAGAAAGAACGAACCTTTCTGCGTAATCTACAAGCCGCAATACCAGATTGTGTCTGGACAAAAGACTTAACCGGCGTGTTTCTTTCCTGTAACAAAGCATTTGAACGTTTAGTTGGCGCTCCCGAAACTGAAATCATTGGCAAAACAGATTACGATTTTGTACCGCCGGAAAAGGCCGCTTTTTTCCGACAGAAGGATATGGACGCGATACTTAGCAGAAAAACCTGTACGAATGAAGAATGGGTGCGATTTGCCGATGGTCAGTTAGTTTTACTCGAAACCAGTAAAACGCCTATGTTCGACAAACAAGGAAACTTGATTGGCGTCGTGGGTATTGGGCGTGACATAACTCAAAGCCGTAAAATGCAAAATGCGTTGTATGAGCGCCGGGAAATTTACAGTGCGATAGTCGAACAGGCCGCAGACTCTATTGGGCTGGTGGATGCCAATACCGGGCAGTTTCTGGAATTTAACACTGCAGCGCATCAGCTACTTGGTTACAGCCGGGAAGAATTTGCGCAAATGTGTGTTGCAGATATCGATGTTTCTTTCAGCATTGATGAATTACATGCGCGGTTGGAATTACTGTCCAACTCGAATGCCACTGATTTTGAAGCACGCCATAAAACGAAAAATGGTGAAATCATTGACGTCTTGGTCAGTGCACGACCCATTACTGTTCACGGCAGACGCTGCCTCGCTACGATCTGGAGCAACATCACCCATCAGAAACAAACCGAAGAACAGCTGCGTAAGTTATCAATGGCCGTGGAACAAAGCCCAGGCAGTATTGTGATCACCGATCTGAATGGCAACATCGAATATGTCAACGAAGCGTTTGTGCGCATCACCGGCTGGCAACGTGATGAAGTGATTGGCCAAAATCCACGAGTATTAAAATCAGATCTGACTCCGGCAGCAACCTATGATGCGATGTGGGCAACTCTCACCGAAGGCCATACCTGGAGCGGCGAGTTTATCAACCGGCGTAAAGATGGTTCAGTTTACAACGAACTCGCCCGTATCGCGCCGATCCGACAACCTGACGGCCAGATAACCCATTATCTGGCGACCAAAGAAGATATAACCGAACTCAAGCGTATACAAACTGAGTTAGAACTACACCGGGATAATCTCGAAGAACTGGTCGCCAAACGCGCGGCACAGATCACCGAACTAAATACACAGTTACAGCAACGCGCCGAAGAAGCAGAGGCAGCCACTCAGGCGAAAAGCCAATTTCTGGCGAATATGAGTCATGAAATCCGCACGCCCATGAATTCAATTATCGGTCTGTCTCATCTTGCATTAGGCACAGAACTGACAGCGCAACAGCGCGATTATCTGCAGAAAATTAAAGGTGCCAGCGAGCACCTGTTAGCCATTATTAATGAGATCCTCGATCTTTCTAAAATTGAAGCCGGCAAACTGCATATAGAACAAACTTCGTTCGTATTAAGTCATTTAATACAGGAAGTGACTGACTTAGTCGACCAAAAAGCCAAAGCAAAAAACTTAATACTGCAAGTCGAAATTAGTGAACAAATTCCGCAACAATTGATCGGTGATCCACTACGGCTAAAACAGATCCTGCTGAACTATGCCAGCAACGCCATTAAGTTTACTGACTCAGGCCACATTACACTGCGCGTAACCATGCCGCACATAAATACAGAAGCAGTGCAGTTACGGTTCTCAGTGCAAGACACCGGTATTGGTTTGACTCTTGAACAGCAACAATGTCTGTTCCAAAGTTTTCAGCAAGCAGATGCTTCCACCACGCGCAAATATGGCGGCACCGGATTAGGTTTGGCTATCTCGCAGCGTTTAGCAGAATTAATGGGCGGTGAAGTCGGGGTCGAGAGCATTTATGGTCAGGGAAGTACATTCTGGTTTACTGTTTTGTTAACCCAGGCAACGCTCTCATCTACAACGGCTGACACGATATCATCGCCATTACTATCACGCGCCGCCGATGAAGCAGCAGCTTCTCAGCATGTAACCGAACAAACTGCTCCTATTAAAAACAATACTAATCAAGCTATTACCAACTCAATTGTTCTAGAAACAACGTTACAACAATTGCGGGTTTTATTAAGTGAGGATAATTTAGAAGCCGCCGCGCTCTTTCGTAATCAACGCGAATATTTAGAAACCATTTTTCCCGGACAATTAACGCTTCTGGCCAATGCAATCTCCGCATTTGAATTTGATGACGCCTTGTTTTTACTGGCCAAACTGCAAGCCAGTCGCATTGAGCAATAATCATAAGGAACATGGGATGCAACAAAATGGACACGATAAACGCACCCTGCTGGTAATTGATGATATTGCCGACAACCTGATGCTAATGAATGAAATATTACGAGACAGTTATAAAGTTAAAGGCGCTAACAGCGGAGAACGCGGGTTACGGATCGCCTTTTCTGATACTCCGCCCGATTTGATCTTACTCGATGTCATGATGCCGGATATGGATGGTTTTGAGGTATGTCGCCGCCTCAAAGCCATGCCGCAGACAGAACATATTCCCATTATTTTTGTGACCGCTAAATCTGACACCGTTGACGAAGAACAAGGTCTCGCATTGGGTGCTGTTGACTATATCGTCAAACCAATCAGCCCACCGATTGTCAAAGCCAGAGTCAAAACACATCTCGCGTTAAAAGATGCGGCAGATTTTTTACGTAGTAAAAATGATTACCTGAAACAAGAAGTCGAACGCCGTACCGCAGAGATCATCCGTCAAGCACAAGAATTACATGCTATGCAAGATGTCACCATTATGGCGATGGCTTCATTAGCAGAAACGCGTGATAACGAAACCGGCGGCCATATTCGCCGTACACAAACCTACGTCAAAGCACTCGCCGAGCGGCTGCAATCTCACCCACATTTTGCGACTATGCTGACCGAAGAAAATATTGATCTGCTGTATAAATCTGCGCCATTACACGACATCGGTAAGGTCGGTATTCCTGACAGTATATTATTAAAACCCGGCTCACTGACTGCCGAGGAATTTGAGACCATGAAACAGCATACTACATTGGGTTTAGAGGCCATTGTACAGGCAGAAAACCAATGCGGAATGCGGGTCGATTTTCTGCAATTTGCCAAACAGATTGCGTATTCACATCATGAACGATGGGATGGTACAGGTTACCCACAAGGGCTGGCAGGCAATGCTATTCCGCTCCCAGCGCGACTCATGGCAATTGCGGATGTGTATGATGCTCTGATCAATAAACGTGTGTATAAACCCCCGTTCTCACATGAGGAAGCAGTCGCTATTATTGCTGCCGGGCGGGGAACGCAGTTTGATCCGGAAGTGCTCGACGCATTTATCGATATTGAAGGGGTATTCAGAACTATCGCAGCCCGCTTTCCGGCGTGAAAGCAGGCTGCAGAGCCATTTATCAAGCCAGGATAAATTTCTCAATCACATGCGCCACGCCATCTTCTTCATTAGAGTGGGTCACATAATCGGCAATAGCTTTAATGTCATCAAACGCATTACCCATTGCTACTGACAAACCCGCATATTCCAGCATGTGGATATCATTACCCGCATCTCCGACACAGATCACTTCTGCCGATGTAATACCTAAGTAATCCGCCAGCATAGCAACGCCATTGCCTTTATTGCTGTTCTTGTTCAGGATCTCTAAAAAGAAGGGCGCACTGCGCACTACGGTAAAACGATCGTAATAATCGGTTGGAATTTGCTCAACGCCCGGTGATAAAATTTCTGGTTCATCGACCAGCATAACTTTCACGATCGGATGATCTTCTGATAATTCATTAAAATCGATAAGTGTCAGCGGAATACCATTCATATCGCGCTCATGCGCAGTGTAATGACTTAATTTAGGTGAAATCAAACCGAGCTCAGTAGAAAATGCATGGGTATTAACACCAATCTGCTGACTCACCGCATACACATCATGCAGATCTTTGCCGCTAATCAGCTGACTGCAAATATTTTCCCGGGTACCGACATTTTTAATCAGCGCGCCGTTATAACTCAGTGCGTAATCATTATCTGTGGTCAACCCCAGTTCAGTCAGATAGCGCTCCAGCCCTTCAATCGGACGACCAGAAGCCAGCACCACTTTCACCCCTTTTTCTCGGGCTTGGTGAATAGCACTCTTGGTGCGTTCAGAAATCGTACCATCGCCACGTAACAACGTGCCGTCCATATCAAGTGCAATCAGCTTATACATGGTTATCACCGGAGTAGTAAAGTTGACTGCATTTTACCGGAAAAACCGGTTTCATTCAGTGGTTTTAGCGCTAACTTTCATTACAAATGAATTAATAAAATTAATGCATAGCGCCCTATTCCCTCTGATGCAATGAATTAAACCATCTGTCATCGTCGATTTTTTATATCAAAAAAAACGCAACATATAGTTATGTGTTCAATAAAAAAGCAATTATGTGATTTTTTAAACTACCCTGCAGACAAATAGCCATATTTTATTTAGGATCTACGCTTACCTTCCAATGTTCGGATGAAGGTAGCAGGAGAGGATGATTCAACATCCACCGAAGAAGTAAATCTTTCAGGTGCCGCAAGGTGAGGACTGCTACTGGACGATACTCTGGAGAGATCCGTTAAATCGGGCGCCGAAGGAGCAAAACCCATTTGGGTTGAAACTCTCAGGCAAAAGGACAGAGGGGATGGAATGACATATCTGGTGATCGTCACCGGGTAGGTATTCCTGTCTCCTCCTTTCACGAATGAACAGCTTCGTTTCAGGAGGATATTTAAAACTATGCTTCATTCATTTCTTACCGCCGTTGATGATTTTATCTGGGGTCCGCCTCTATTAGCTTTGCTGATGGGTACCGGGCTCTATCTCACTATCCGTTTAGGTCTGTTACAGGTCATTCGCCTGCCACTGGCACTAAAATTGGTGTTCTTTCCGCCCAAACATGATGACAAAGAAGGTGATGTATCCAGCTTTGCTGCTTTGTGTACCGCCCTCTCCGCTACTATCGGTACCGGTAATATTGTGGGTGTTGCCACAGCCGTTAAACTGGGTGGCCCAGGTGCTATTTTCTGGATGTGGATAGCAGCCTTCTTAGGCATGGCAACAAAATATGCCGAAGGGCTGCTGGCTGTTCGTTATCGCCAAAAAGATGCTAACGGTCAAATGAGCGGCGGCCCTATGTACTATCTGGAGAAAGGCTTAGGCAGTAAATTTCTGGCCTGTTCCTTTGCCCTGTTTGGTATCGGTGTAGCCCTGTTTGGTATTGGCACTTTCCCACAGGTCAATGCCATAGCTGATGCCGCACAGCTGGCATTTGAAGTGCCAAAATGGACAACCGGCCTGATTCTGGCGGTGTTGGTCGCGCTGATCACTGTGGGGGGGATTGAATCGATTTCCCGCGTATCAACCAAAGTCGTGCCGTTCATGGCCGCATTGTATGTACTCACCTGCCTTGGTGTTATGTATATTAATGCAGAGCAACTGCCTGCCGTAGTGCATCAGATCCTGAATGCTGCTTTCACAACCACGGCGGCAACTGGTGGTTTTGCCGGTGCTACCATGATGCTGGCACTGCAAGCGGGTGTCGCCCGTGGGGTATTTTCCAATGAATCAGGTTTAGGCTCCGCTCCTATTGCAGCGGCAGCAGCGAAGACGGATTCCTGTGTAGAACAGGGTCTGGTCTGCATGACCGGAACTTTCTTTGACACCATTATCATCTGCACCATGACCGGTATCACGCTGGTTTTGACCGGCGCATGGCAATCTGATGTGGCTGGTACCGCGATGACAAACCAGGCTTTCACACAAGGTATTGGTAGTCAGCTCGGTTTTTATATGGTCAACATCGGTCTGCTGTTCTTTGCCTTCACTACTATCATAGGCTGGAACTACTACGGTGAACGTTGCACCGAATACCTGCTGGGCGTTAAAGCCATCAAAGGCTACCGCTGGGTCTTCGTCTTGTTGGTTGCAGCTGGTGCATTCCTGCATTTGGATCTGATTTGGATCATTGCCGATATCGTTAACGGTCTGATGGCAATTCCAAATTTGATTGGTTTGATTGGATTGCGTCATGTCATTGCAGCAGAAACTTTTGCTTACTTTGGAGCAAAAGACACAACACCAGACGATGGGGAAACGGAAGTCAGTTTATAATCTGGCGACATAAAAAAAACCGGCTTTCATCAGCCGGTTTTTTTATACAGAAAAGAATTAACCGTTTACTGCGTCTTTTAATGCCTTACCAGCAACAAAAGTTGGTACGTTAGAAGCAGCAATCGTAATTTCCTGACCAGTCTGAGGGTTACGACCAGTACGGCTAGCACGATGATTTACTTTAAAAGTACCGAAGCCAACCAGCTGTACCGGATCACCTTCTTTCAGGCTTTGAGTGATAGTTTCCAGAATCTGTTCCAGTGCTGCTTTAGCCTGGGCTTTGCTCATGTCAGCCTTGGCTGCAATCGCATCAACAAGCTCAGTTTTGTTCATACGCAATCCTTATTATTTAAGCCGATCAAAAAAGCTGCCTCAATCTAGTCAAAATTCGACGGACTGGCAAAAACTTTCTATCGTGATTTCAGGAAAAACAGCAGATTTTCACCGAGAACTTCTTTGAAGTCACAAAACATACTGCCAGCCGCTTAAGCTTTATACTAAGCCCCCGAAACAACTACTCCAAACTAATGCCCAGATTCGATACACCATTTTGTGTAGCGAGCTCTTTTATCTTCAAAATCACACTCGCATCACGGGGTTGTGATACTGCAGTCAACAGCTCAACCTGAAAAGCCATTTCTTCTTCTATAAGTGATTCTGCATACAGCTCTTCGTCGGTAAGCTCTTTTCCTTGCTGCATTTCAATAAAGCCAATCACGGAGCCCAGTGATGTTTGACATACATCATAAGCCTCATCACCCAAGCGAAATACAACCGAGTTATAAGCTGTTGCTAATGCCACACAAGCATCCAGTGCCGGCCAGGCACCATAACACTCTTCTTTTTGCGGTTCCGGCATGCTGCTTTCTATCTTTTCCAGAATCGCGGACAAATCGACATGCATGCCACGTTCAGTCAGGTATTGCCACATGGTATCCAGCGCCTGTCGGAAGAGTTTGGCATCACCACGACCAGTGCTTTCAACATACAGGCAATAATTGGGATACATTCTCTCGCTTAATGCCAACGCATAAACGGTCTGCTGCCACGGCATCAGTTTTTGCAATTTTTTATAAAATTTGTCACCAAACACAGCATTCTCCTTCGCGTAAGCCATGAATTGTAAGCTAGTCTGCAGCTAATGAAAAATAAACTAACAAACAGATGCATGAGCCGATTCAAATCGATATCGAACAAAAAACCACCAGACACACACTGTGTTGGCATTTTATTGCCCATTTTATTGTCATCGCACTGCCGTCCGTGATACAAATCTAACTTTGTGCCATCTAGGGTCGATGAAATTTTAACCCTGCATTCAGTGATGGTATAACATTCCGATTATCAACAGAGCGAAGACAGAACAATGAAACGGATCCTGACACCGTTTACAGGTTTGGCGAATCGTGAGTTACCCATTCCCCGACAGCACTTATACGCCATCATTATGCTGGCATGTTTCTCTGTAGCCAGTATTACTCTGTTACCGCCACCAGGCGAGTTGCTTTCAGATAAACCAATGCCTGTGTCTACCGACGACTTATCTGCGGATGCTGAATTAAGTAAGCAGGCCGTTGATACCGAATTTGTTAACGTACCGAACCAAGCCTTACTGGATGATGGTGATGGTACCAGCGACGGCATCAGTGACGATACCGCTGCTAGTGAACCTCAGTTAATGGATTACACCGTAAAAGATGACGATAACCTTTCTTACATCTTTAATACTCTCAACTTATCGCCAGTTTCTCTGCAAAAATTAGTAGCAGTAGACATCCAAAATTCATTGGTCCGCTTGAAACCAGGACAAAAAATTTCGTTTTATCTGGATGACGAAAACGTTATCCAAAAATTATCGATCCCTTTAGAGCAGGATAAACGTGTCATCTTTGAACGTTCTGGCGATGCCTACAAATCGCACATTGAACAAGGTGATACTGCAACTGCTGACGATAATAAACAGGAAAGTGTCAGTGCGGTCGATGTCGACACTACCGATGAAACCAGTAAAACAGACACAGCAACTATTACTGACGAAAAATCCAAGGTAAGTAAAAAAGAAGCCGCCAGAATTGCTGCGGAAGAAAAAGCAGATAAAAAAGCCGCAGAAAAAGCCAAAGCATTAGCTGCTGAGAAAAAAGAAGCTGCTCGTCCAGCCATTCGTCCAACCCGCGTATTGCGTGGCACCATTTCCGGAACATTCGCTAACAGCGCTCGTAGCGCCGGCCTGAGCGCAGGTCATATTCATCAAGTGACGCGCTTATTCCAAGGCCGAATCGACTTCCGCCGTGATCTGAAAAAAGGCGATATATTTAAAGTATTATTCGACCGTAATGCTGTCGGCGGAAAAGCAGTCAGCGATGCACGTGTGTTAGCCGTTATTATCGGTTCTAAAGGAAAAACTTATTCTGCATTCCGCAGTAGCGACGATAATCAGTTTTATGATGATGAAGGCAGCAGTCTGAGCATGACCCAAAGTGGTAAGTTCATGCGTTTCCCAATCCCATCGTCAACTAAAGTGAGTTCTGGATTTAATCCACACCGACTTAATCCAGTTACAGGCCGCGTGATGGCGCACAACGGTACAGACTTCTCCGTACATGTAGGAACGCCGGTTCAGGCGCCAGCAGATGCTGTAGTCGTCAAGGCGACGCGTCATCCTGATATGGGGATTTATCTGGTCTTACGCCACAGTGGCCGTTACAGCACTGTGTATATGCATTTAAGCAAGTCCATGGTGAAACCCGGCCAGAAAGTCAAAATGGGTCAGGTGATCGCCTTATCCGGCAACACCGGTCGTTCTACCGGCCCGCATCTGCATTATGAATTCCATGTGAACAATCGCCCGGTCGATCCGATGCGTGTCGATTTGCCAATGAATGAACCAATGCAGAATAAAGCCCGTAAAACTTTGGTGGCTAAAATTCAGGAATATAAACGTCAGCTGAATGCCGGTTAACT
>JAQUHG010000119.1 GCA_028683735.1 Tolumonas sp.
TGATCATTACCGATTCTATTCCGTTGAGCGATGAAATTCGCGCACTGGGTAAAGTGAAACAGCTGACTCTGGCACCAATGCTGGCAGAAGCTATTCGCCGTATCAGCAACGAAGAATCTATCTCTGCGATGTTTGAACATTGATTCAGACTTTACAGAGTATAAAAAAAGCCTCTTCGGAGGCTTTTTTGTTTTTGGTGTTTTTTGATTAATGACGCAAGCCCGTGCCTTTCTTCACCAGCCACCAGCAAGTGGTATACAGCGCCAGAATAAACAGTGAAACCACCAGGTAAGATGTCCACATTGGTACATCAGAAATGCCGATAAAGCCGTAACGGAAGCCATTGATCATATAAATGATAGGGTTTACATGCGAGGCCGCTTGCCAGAATGGGGGTAATAATTGAATGGAATAAAATACGCCGCCCAAATATGTCAGTGGTGTCAGCACAAACGTCGGAATAATACTGATATCATCAAAACTCTTCGCAAAAATCGCATTCAACAACCCGCCCAGCGAAAATAAAATCGCCGTCAGTACTAACATGATGAATACGCTGACCGGATCATGCACATGAAACGGCACAAAAAATAACGACACCGCCGTGACAATCGCACCGACACACAGACCACGCGCCACACCACCGGCGACAAAACCCCAGATGATCAGATAATTCGGCACCGGGGCCACCAACAGCTCTTCGATATTGCGCTGGAACTTGGCACTGTAAAAGGATGAAGAGACATTCGAGTAAGAATTGGTGATCACCGACATCATGATCAGACCCGGCACAATAAACTGCATGTATGTCACACCATGCATATCACCAATCCGGCTGCCGATCAGATTACCGAAAATGACAAAATAGAGTGTCATGGTGATCGCCGGCGGCACTAAGGTTTGAACCCAAATACGGGTAAAACGGTTAATTTCTTTACGAACCAAGCTCTGGAAGGCAATCCAGTAAACGGCGCTATTCATGCCTGACGTCCTTTTTCTACTAATGAAACAAACAACTCTTCCAGCCGGTTGGCTTTATTACGCATACTCAGCACTTTGACGTTTTGGTTGTTCAACTGCTCAAACACGCCATTCAGGCCATCGCTTTTCTGAATTTCCACTTCCAGACTTAACTCGCCTGCCGGATGAGATTTAAAACCAGTCAGCTGAATACCGGCAGCTGGACGATCTAAATCCAGCAAGAAAGTCTCCACCTGTAATTTACTGAGTAAATTACGCATGCTGGTGTTTTCCACGATGCGACCTTTGTCGATGATGCCGATATTACGGCACAGCATCTCGGCTTCTTCCAGATAATGGGTAGTCAGAATGATGGTGACGCCCTCGGCATTGAGATTTTGCAGGAACTGCCACATCGAACGGCGGATCTCGATATCCACCCCCGCAGTCGGTTCATCGAGGATCAGTAATTTCGGCTCATGCATCAGCGCACGGGCAATCATCAGACGACGTTTCATACCGCCCGAGAGCGTGCGTGCCTGTTTATCGCGTTTTTCCCACAGATCGAGCTGGGTCAGATATTTCTCAGCCCGTTCTTCGGCTACTTTACGCGGCACACCATAAAATCCGGCTTGCTGCACCACGATCTGTTCGACTTTCTCAAACTGGCTGAAGTTAAATTCTTGCGGCACTAAACCAATCTGCGCTTTAGCCTGTTCCAGTTGTGTATCAATGTCGTAACCAAAGACTTTGACCGAGCCGGCGGATTTATTTACCAGCGAGCTGATAATACCAATAGTGGTCGATTTACCAGCGCCATTCGGGCCAAGCAGGGCATAAAAATCCCCTTCCTCAACCGCAAGATCGATCCCTTTCAGGGCTTCGACGCCTCCCTGATAGGTTTTGCGTAATTGCTGAATATCGAGAGCAAGCATAGTGTCAGAGTTCTTCATATTAGAGAGCGGTAATGCACAAGGCAGATAACGGATTATAACCTGATCTGGATCATTCCAGCTAATAACAAAGATGGCATCAAAAGACGCCTTATTGCTTAAGGAATCCACAATTTTTGTTAGATTGATCGCATTTGCTAAACCGTTTTAGCTTGTTTAGTTGTTTTGCTAAACCGTTTTAGTAAACTAATTACAGAACAGTAAAACACTATTTGTATACTGTAAAAGAAAATGAAATTTCGTTGAGCTAAGAGCCAATACTCACTCAGCGGATAAATAACTGGTAAAGAACAAACACACTACATGCTGCAAAACGGCATGACGTAACGGTAGTGATTAATGATGAGAGAGTGTGCGTCCCGGTCTGGTTCACCCCAAGTAAAGCAGACAGGGCAGCACGTACAACCCACGCTGTTGTGAAACAGCATCGGTTGATGAGATCACGGCTTGAGCCCCCGCTATCTCATTTAACCGGTTACATCCAAAGAGGAAAATCATGAATGTAACTTCTGTAGCAAATGAACTGATCCCACTACTGGGCGGTAAAGAGAATATCGTCAGTGCAGCCCACTGCGCAACTCGTTTGCGTTTGGTTTTGCAGGATGATAACAAAATTAATAAAAATGCCATTGAACAAGTGGATGGCGTGAAAGGTTGTTTCAGTAACGCGGGGCAAATCCAGATCATTTTTGGTACTGGTATAGTGAACAAAGTCTATGCCGCGTTTACGGCGGTAGCAGGCATTAATGAATCCAGCGAAGGTGAAGTTAAAAAGCTGGCGACACAAAAACTGAATATCGTGCAGCGCGCTGCCCGCACCCTGTCGAACATCTTTGTACCTATTATTCCTGCCATCGTTGCATCAGGTCTGCTGATGGGGACTTTGGGTCTGGTACGTACTTACGGCTGGGCTAACCCTGACAGCGCCATTTTCATCATGCTGGATATGTTCAGCTCTGCAGCCTTTATTATTCTGCCGATACTAATCGGTTTCACTGCAGCACGCGAGTTTGGTGGTAACCCTTATTTGGGTGCAACGCTGGGCGGGATCTTAACCCATCCGGCACTCACCAATGCCTGGACGGTCGGTAGTGGCTTCAAAACCATGAATTTCATGGGCATAGACGTTGCGATGATCGGTTATCAGGGCACGGTTTTCCCGGTCTTGATCGCGGTCTGGTTCATGAGCCATCTGGAAAAGCAACTGCGTCGCGTGATCCCAGATGCATTGGATCTCATTCTGACACCATTTTTGACTGTCGTGATCACTGGCTTCGTATCTCTGCTGTTCATTGGCCCTGCAGGTCGTGGTTTGGGTGAAGGTATTACCTTTGTTCTGACAAATTTGTATGAACATGCGGGCTGGTTAGCTGGTCTGTTATTCGGCGGTACTTACTCAGCCATCGTTATCACCGGTATTCACCACAGCTTCCATGCCATTGAGCTGGGTCTGCTGGCCGATAAGAGCGTGGGCGTAAACTTCCTGTTGCCAATCTGGGCAATGGCGAACGTGGCGCAAGGTGGTGCTTGTCTGGCGGTATATTTCAAAACCAAAGATGCTCGTATCAAATCAATTGCTATCCCAGCCGGTGTCTCTTGTCTGTTGGGTATCACTGAAGCGGCTATCTTCGGTATTAACTTGCGCTTTGTGAAGCCATTCCTGGCAGCACTGGCGGGTCGTGCACTGGGTGGTGCTTGGGTAGTAGCCAGCAAAGTCGGTATGACTGCGGTAGGCCTGACCGGTATCCCTGGTATCGCGATTGTACAATCCAGCTCTGTTCTGAACTATTTGATTGGTATGGTTATCGCTTTCGGTGCCGCCTTCGCTATCGCCACTGTATTGCGTTACAACACGGACGCTGAATAATGTCTGAAGTTTCTTTACTGAAACAACTTGCCCGGTCGTTAATGACCGGGCAACTTATTGCCGCCAGTGACCCGTATCGTCTGCACTGGCATCTGGCACCAACAGTGGGCTTGTTGAATGATCCAAACGGTTTTATTCAAGCCCATGATCGTTACCACCTGTTCTATCAATGGAACCCCCTCGCTTGCCGCCATGGCGCTAAATGGTGGGGCCACTGGAGTTCTGTTGATTTGGTACATTGGCGTCATGAACCTGTCGCACTGCTGCCAACAGAAGAGTATGAGATCAGCGGTTGTTATTCCGGCTCAGCCGTATTAAACAATGACAAAATCACGCTGCTCTACACCGGTAATGTGAAATATGCCGATGGTTCCAGAACAGCCAATCAGTGTCTGGCAGAAGAACTGCCTGATGGTACCTACCAAAAACTAGGGCCGGTGATTCCACTGCCAGAAGGTTATACCGGTCATGTGCGTGACCCTAAAGTGTGGCAACACGATGGCTTGTGGTACATGGTGTTAGCGGCACAAACACCAGAGATCAAAGGTAAGGTGCTGTTTTATCGCAGCAGTGACCTGCAACAGTGGCAATTGATCAGTGAAATTGCCGGCACCCATCTTAATGGCCTGAAAGAATTTGGTTATATGTGGGAATGCCCGGATCTGTTTCATCTGCATGGCCACGATGTCTTGCTCTGTTGCCCGCAAGGCTTGGCCGCAGAACAATACAGTTATCTGAATTTATATCAATGCGGTTATTTCGTCGGTGAACTCGATTATCAGCAAGGTAGATTCCCACATGGTGAATTTCATGAGCTGGATCTGGGCTTTGAATTTTATGCGCCACAAACCACCGAGACTGCCGATGGTCGCCGCTTGATGTTTGGCTGGTTAGGCATGCCTGATGATAATGAATTGGCACAACCGACAGTGAAATCTGGTTGGGTTGATTGTATGACCTGCCCGCGTGAGCTGTTCTTCCGTGATGGTCAGTTATACCAACAGCCTGCCGACGAATTGCAACAGCTGCGACAAGGATCGGGGACAACATGGCAAGGCAATGCCAGTGAAGCGCCGTTATTTGATGGTGTTTCTGCCGAATTGTTGTTGAATGTTGACGGGCCATTCTCATTATCGTTACGCGATAATGCCAGCCTGAACTGGGATGGTGAATGCCTGGTGCTGACTCGCTTGAACTGGCGGACCAACGAAACAGAATCTCGGTATTGGTTTGGTAAATTACAATCGTTGCAGGTGTTACTTGATAGCTCGTCATTAGAGTTATTTATCAATAATGGCGAAGCGTGTATGACCGCGCGTTATTTCCCGGATCCAACCCAAAAAAGTTTACGCTTTGAAGGGACAGGTACACTCTCAATTCATCACTGGTTGTTGTCAGCATGCGTGATAGAATAAAAAAGTTACCTGCTATCGGATCTGACGTGAAACAACCAAACCGTATTACTATCAGCAATATCGCAGAACTCGCGGGCGTCTCTAAGGCGACCGCCAGTCTGGTATTGAATGGTAAAGGCGATGAATATCGGGTATCGGAAGATACCCAGCAACGCATACTGGCAATTGCCGAAGAACACCGCTATCAACCTAGTTTTCATGCTCGTGCATTACGCTCGTCACGCAGCCACACGATTGGTTTGGTGCTTCCTTTCCTTACCCAGTTTACCAACGCTAGTCTGGCTAAAGAGCTGGAATCGTTGTTTCGGAATGCCGGTATTCAGATCATTATCGCGTGTTCAGACGAAGATCCAGAGCAAGAGCGCGTCGTCGTTAATAATCTGCTGCAACGTCAGGTTGATGGTCTTATTGTGATCTCCAGCAATACCAGCGATGAAGCATATAGCAAGATCCACAGTTATGTACCGGTGGTACAGCTCGGTCGTCAGATTGGTGACTCCAGCTTGCCGCTGATCATGACCGATGCCACTACGGCTACCGCCAATCTGATCCAGGTATTGGGCACCCAATCGCCGGAGGAAGTGTACTACTTTGGTGGTGAGCCAAGCCTGACACCGAGCAAACAACGGCTGACCGGCTATAAACAGGGCTTGCAACAGGCACAGGTGATTGTGCGCCCAGAATGGATACGACAGCGCAATTATCTCTCCTACTCCGGTTATGACATGATGGAAGAGGTTTGCAACGAGTTAGGGCGCCCGCCCAAAGCGTTGTTCACCGCTTCATTTTCGCTGCTGGAAGGTGTGCTGCAATATCTGAATCAAAACCCGGAAATGCAGCAGGGCTTACAGCTGGCCAGTTTTGATGATCACGAATTGCTGGACTTTATGCCGCTGCATATCGACAGCATCGCACAGGACTATACTGCCCTCGCCTTCAATGCCTTCACTATGCTGATGGCCTTGATGGAAGACAAACCACTAACATTACCGGTAACCCAAACAATTCCGGCCCGTATTCGCTGGCGCCATCCTGAATCACGCCGTTTAAGCAAACTGATGGCCGCCAATTTCCCGCGTAAATAACAAAGCCACCGCCGTTGTTACTAACAAGTGGGGTGGCTTTGATGGCGGAATTCCGCGAATCACTTAACCAACTCGGGTTTATTCCTGCGGGATCACCTTGCCGATAAAACGCAGATTGCGATACAGCTGGGCGTAATCGATGCCGTAACCCACCACAAATTCATCCGGGATGGTAAAACCGGTCCACTCGACCGGCACTTGCACTTCACGACGCGCCGGTTTATTCAGCAGCGTACAAATCGCCAGTGATTTGGGTTCACGCAAACCGATGATGTCGCGGATTTTGCTTAACGTAAAACCGCTGTCGATGATGTCTTCCACGATCAACACATCTTTGCCTTTGATTTCATCGTCCAGATCTTTCAGCACCCGCACTTCGCGAGAAGTTGTCGTACTGTTGCCGTAACTGGATGCGGTCATGAAATCGAGGCTCACCGGCAAATCAATATGACGGCTCAGATCAGCCAAAAACAAACAAGAACCGCGTAATAAACCAACCAGAACCAGCTCAGAGGTTCCCTGATAATGTGCGGTGATCTGACGCCCCAGTTCAGCCACTTTGGCCTGAACATCTTCTTCCGAGATCATCACATCAATTTTGTGTTTCATCATAACGACTATCTACCTGTCTGAGTTTGGTTGCGGGTTATCCCGCATCTTAAAAAGAAAATGTGCTAATTGCGCATTATAGCCTGTTTATAGTCGGGAAATCGTTTGCGTAGCAGGATCATTGATTACTTTTGATTAATCTGAACAAAAACACCGTCACAGCGCGGAAATTGACCTACATATACGCTTTAATAACCATAAGAACTTAAATTTCAATTCGGCATAAACATCATGGCTGTTACCCACCGAATCGATTAATTAGGATATGCTATGTTTTCATTTTTTAATAAGAAAGTAGCTGAACCCACAAATAACTCTCCGGTCGTTCAGGTGCTAAAAACTAATGATCTAATGCTGTCGCAAGACCTGCAAGAATGGCTGCCTAATAATGCAGAACCTGCGTTATTGGTGGCTTATATCAGCCCGCACGTTAACTTCAACCAGATATGCCAGACTCTGAAACAATATCTGATTAGCCATGCACCAACGTGCCAAATACTGGCGACAACCACGGCTGGAGAGCTATATAACCACCCGGACACTCATTCCTCGTTATATTGTGATACCGGCAATAACTGGAACACGATCGTGTTACAAGCCTTTGATCAGCGCTTATTACCGCAAGTGATGATTGCCACTGTGCCACTCAATAACGAGGATTTAAAGCGCGGAGAAATTAATGTCTCACACCATGATCGGGTACAACGTATCGCGCAATCACTGGCTCGACTTTCTGTTCCTTTTCCTGTCGACCATCATAATACCGTTGCACTGACTTTCTTGGATGGACTCAGTGCCTCAGAATCATTCTTCAGTGAAGCAGTTTACAGCTGCCGTCGTTTTCCTTGTCACTTTATCGGTGGCTCGGCTGGTGGAAAACCTGACCTCCAGAACACCTATATCTATGATGGACAACAAATTCGACAAGGGCATGCTGTAATTGCCTTTCTAAAAATTAATCCCGCTTATAGATATGCTATCTTTTCTTCACACAATTTTGAAAAACAAAATGTCTCTTTCCTGATAACGGAAGCTTCACAAGAACAACGTTGGATAAAATCAGTCCTCACTGAGGATAACCACATTATTTCTTTTATAGATGCGTTGAAAAAACACTTCCAGCTCAACAGTAATCAGGAGCTGGAACAGAAAATGGCCGATTACAGTTTTGCCATTGAAATTGAAGGACAGCTGTTTATTCTCAGTATTGCCAGCTTTGATTTTGCCTTAGATCGCGTATTTTTCTTTCACGATTTATCCATTGGTGAACAACTATTTTTAGTCAAACGGCAGGATCTGGTCCAATGCACTGAGCAAGATTTCAATCAATTTATGGCAACAAAAAACCATGCCACAGCAGTTGGTGGCATTTTGAATGACTGCGTGTTACGTCGACAGCATAACCAAGAACAGTTATCACAAGTTCATTGTTTTGATGCTATTCCCATCGCCGGATTTTCCACATTTGGCGAACTCCACGGCATTAATGTTAATCAGACACTAACTGGGTTGTTTTTCTTCCAGCCAGAGAACAGTGACAGCGATTTTTATGATGATTCAGTGGATCTGTTTCCGATTTTGTATGCGCAATTTCAAAATTATGGCTTACAACGACAAATCAAAAAGATGGATATCTTGAATAAGATCCGCAAAGAAGTGATTTTAAAACACGAGCATTACCGTGCGCAGATGCCCGATGTGATACCTCAGTTAGATGACATCGAACGTGACATTATAAATATTGGTCAGCGATTGGAATATATCGGGAAAAATGCTGTTTTAACAGAAGCCGATCAGCAAGGTATATCTGATTTTTTAGCTTTGAATTCAGCGATTAAGAGCACTCGTTCCGATATGGAAAGAGTCAATGCACAAGTAAAAACGCTGGCGCAACTCACCAAGATATTTGATTAAAACCACCAAAGAGAAAGCCGCCCTCATGCTTAGCGCGGCTTTCTCTTTATAGCAATGACATTGAATTAACTGCGGCTCAGATAATCAGCCTGACCGATCCATTTATAGCTGGTCAACTCAGTTAACCCCATCGGGCCACGGGCATGCAGTTTCTGGGTAGAAACCGCCACTTCAGCCCCGAGGCCAAACTGGGCGCCATCAGTAAAGCGCGTTGATGCATTGACATACACGGCCGCTGAACCGACACCGTTGATAAACAACTCGGCATGGCGTAAATCATTGGTCAGGATCGCATCAGAGTGGCAGGCGTTATGTTCCTGCAAGTGCGCAATCGCCGCTTTCACATCAGCCACCACTTTCACTCCCAGCGTCAGACTCAACCATTCGGTGTCGAAATCTTCATCACCTGCCTGACGTAATTGGTTAGCGCCCGCCGCTTGCAACAGAGCAAAAGCTTGTGGTTCAGCCACCAGCGTGACTTTTTGCTGATTCATACGTGCGACCAATGCCGGTGCAATTTTGGCAGCAATTTTTTCATTCAGCAGCAAGGTATCCAGTGAATTACAGGCGGATGGACGTTGTACTTTTGCATTATCAATCACGTCAATCGCACGTACCAGATCGGCACTTTCATCCACGTATAAGTGGCTGACACCAAAACCGCCGATGATGACAGGGATCGTACTTTGATCTTTACACAGGCGATGCAAATTCGCGCCACCACGTGGGA
>JAQUHG010000120.1 GCA_028683735.1 Tolumonas sp.
TAACCAAACAACACCAGCTGGATCAACGGAATACCCAGCATCATGGCAAAGGTCAGTCGATCACGGCGCAGCTGAATAAACTCTTTGGCGATCATCGCCAGCAAGCGGTGCCAGCTTAATATCTGATTCATAAGCACCTCTAGCGAAAATTATCCTGACTTTGCTGCATCAGATGAATGAATACATCTTCCAGTTGCGGCATGATCAACTGCCAATGCAGATCGCTGCGCTGTTGGAACGGGGCAATCGCTTGCGCTAAAGCATCGGCGTCTAAGCCGTTGATGTGCAAGCTGGTACCAAACCGGGTGATCAGGGCCACGGCAGGGTGATGTTGTAACACCGGCACCAACTCATCGATCTGACCTTCCACTTGCCAGGTGATGAACTGACTTTGTTGGATCAACTCTTTCGGTGTACCGCAGGCCAGCAGTTTGCCATAAGCGATATAGCCTAAGCGGTGGCAACGTTCGGCTTCATCCATGTAATGGGTGGACACCAGCACGGTCATGCCATTTGCGGCTAATTCATGGATCTCATCCCAGAAATCACGTCGTGCTTTGGGGTCAACACCGGCGGTAGGTTCATCCAGCAACAGCAGCTGGGGTTCGTGCAGCATACAAGCGGCCAGCGCCAGCCGTTGTTTCCACCCACCGGATAACGTGCCCGCCAGTTGGTTTTGTCGCCCCGCAAGGCCAAGGCGTTCCAGCGCGTGTTGCACGCGGGATTTGCGTTCCTTCATACCGTAAATACGGGCGATAAAATCGAGATTTTCGCGCAAACTTAAATCGTCATATAAGCCAAAGCGTTGTGTCATGTAACCGACGTGGCGTTTGATCTCGATGGCTTGTTGGGTAATGTCATAACCCAGCGTATGACCGGAACCGCTGTCGGGGGTCAGCAGCCCGCACATCATACGGATCGAGGTGGTTTTACCGCTGCCGTTCGGCCCGAGAAAACCGTAGATCTCGCCGCGCCGTACCTGCATCGATAGGTTATCGACCACCAGTTTATCGCCGAAGCTTTTGTTTAAGCCTTGTACATCAATGATCCAATTATCCCTGTTCATGGCTTATGGCTCCGCTTTCGCCAGTGTCACGGCGACCGGCTGCCCCGGGTGTAACAGGAAGGTTTTGCTATCAAACGGCTTGGCTTCGACCATAAACACCAGTTTGGCGCGGTTCTCTTTGCTATAGATCACCGGCGGCGTGTATTCCGCGCTGTTGGCAATAAAACTAATGCGGGCCGGGATCGGCTGTTGACAGCTATCGCAACTGACATTGATACGCTGGCCTTGTTTGATCGTCGCCAGCGCGGCTTCCGGGATATAAAAGCGGATCTTCACGGCCTCTGGCGCTAACAAAGTAACCACAGGGGAACCGGCCGGGATCCACTCACCAACCTGATATAGGGTCTCTTCGACCCGCCCGGTTACCGGGCTGAGGGGGGCAGTTTGTGTCACCAGCCAATCGGCATGGGTGAGCTGTGCTGCGGCTGCGGTAACGTCGGCCTGTGCTGCTTGCCGTACATCTACGCGCGCAGCCTGAGCTGCCAGCGCTAACTGCGCGTTCAGATCGCGTACTTTGCCTTGCGCCTGTAACCGGGTGCTGGCGGCTTGATCTAATGCTGCTTGATTACTGAAACCTTGCTGGTGTAGCCGTTGCTGGCGCGAAAGTTCTTGTTCGCTCAGTCTTAACGCGGCTTGTGCGGCACTCAATTGCGCTTGTAAGGCCGATATTTCCTCACTGCGTTTGCCTTTATTTAAATCTGCCATCTGAGCTTGTGCTTTTTGCAACGCCGCTGTCGCTGCTTGCTGATTGCTGATGGTGTCGTTGCTTTCTAAACGAAATAGCGGTTGATCCACAGTAACGGCTTGCCCTTCGGTGACCGGCAGCTCGCGCAGATATCCGGCCACCGGGGTGGCGATCCGTACATAATCACCTTCCACATAACCCGGCAGTGAGCTGTCAGCTTCTTGTTGGCAGGCACTTACGCCGATCCCGCCCAACAATATGCAACCACACAAACCAATCAATTTACGCATGCGAGGCCTCCTGTAAGGCCAGCAAACCGGCCCAGCTGAAACACACAATGTGATTTTCAATCTCATCCAGCCAGCCGCGGTAAGACAGCAGATCCGGGTTGGTTCTTAAAATGAGTGGGCGGGCCAGCACATAGATAATGCACTGACCAAACAGGCTTAACGTGCAGCGTAAGAGCGCGCTTTGATCTGCGTTGGGTAAGATCTGGCGCAACAGACTGAACACTTGCTGCATCTGCGGATATTGAAAACGCTGAAAAATATCCTCCTGTGCTGCGGTCGGGTTCACCATTTCACGCAGCACTAACTGCGCGAGTTGGCAGCCTTGGCTGTCATCCAGCATGCGCTGCAACAGACTGTGGATCATAAAGCGGAAATGTTGTTGTAACGATTGTTCGGTATTTGTCAGCAACGGTCGTTGCTGGATCGCGAGCTCCCCATGATGGCGTAATACCGCCAGATATAAGCCATCTTTGCCGCCGAAGTGATAATTGATGGCCGATAAACGCACACCGGCATTTTTGGCGATCTGCTGAACCCGCGCAGCACGAAAGCCCTGTTCAATAAATTCCGGTGTCGCGGCCGCGATCAGCTTCAGGCGGGTTTCTTCACCATGCGCGGTGAGTGGCGGCGTTGGAGTGACAGTTTGCTCTGGCATAACTGAACCAAATTAGAAAACTTTTTCTAATCATTGAGCAGGTACACCACAAATGCAAGTTCAGATTAGAAATTATTTTCTAATCTGAGGAAATACCCCAAGTAATTGGCGTTGCAGCAAGGCGACAAGTGAACGAATCCCCATGAGCATAGATACACTATGTAATTGGAGAGTGAACGCAGTCAACAACGCGGCAACGTCAAGTACAAAGGGTATAAATGAGAATCACTATTGCCCCCCTGCGGGCTTCGGGGTAACCTGCTTTCCTTGTTTTAAAGTCAGTGTCATCAAGCCAGTACGGGAGCGTCACCATGGTGGATTCAGTCTTAGCCGCTGATCAACATTACAATCGTAATGATGTCGAAATCGTGAAGTGTGAACCCTGCTTTAAAGGATTCTTTCGCATTAATCGTTATCACCTGCGGCATAAATTGTTTGCTGGTGGTTGGGGTGACGTGATCCAACGCGAGATGTTTGAGCGCGGTCATGCTGCCGCCGTATTGCTTTATGATATTGAACTTGATCGCGTGGTGCTGTTGGAACAGTTTCGTCTGGGTGCTGTCGAAACTAAACAAGACCCGTGGTTGTTAGAATTGGTTGCCGGCATTATCGAAGATGGCGAACAACCGGATGAAGTGATCCACCGTGAGGCGGAAGAAGAAGCGGGTCTGCACTTACAAAAAGCCGAGTTTGCGCTGAGCTTTATGGTCAGCCCCGGTGGTACCACCGAGCGCATTCATCTGTATGTCGGTAAGGTGGACTCCACGCAAGCAGATGGTCTGCATGGGCTGGCGCATGAAGGTGAAGATATTCGTCTGCATGTGGTGAGCCGCGAGCAGGCTTATCGTTGGGTAGAAGAGGGGCGCATTGATAACGCGACTACGGTAATTGGTTTGCAATGGCTGGAATTACACCGTGCTCAGTTGCAACAACGCTGGTTGGGTGGATCGTGACGACGCTCTGTGCCACCCGGCGCCATGTGCCTGATCTGCCCGAGCTGCATCGAGCCTATGAAACCAACTATATGGCTTTGATGAAGCTGCTACCTTCCACCGTAGACGGCGGGGCGCGGTTGTATAACGTGGCGCAATCATTACAATTTGCCGTTCGCATTCTGGAAAATACCCGCTACACCACGTTGTTGGAAATCTGTCAGCACAATGAAGAGCTGCCTGATTTTTTGCGAGGTTACATGCAAGTCCGGCTGTACCACGATGCACGTATGGCGGAAGTGTGTGTCAGCCAGCAGATTTCCCGTTTACACCCCAGCTATGATTATCCCAACCCAGCTATGCATCAGCGGGATGAAAAAGAGCAGTGTAACCACTTTCTGGCAGAATGGCTGCGTTTCTGCCTGGCCCACGGCTATAGCGCGCAGGCGCTGGCATATTAAAAGAATAAACAGATAATGCCTTTCGCCTGATTTGCCCTAATGGGCATTTTGGGAGGCATTGTCCGCAAGTTAAAAGAGAGAGATTTTGGAAACCTGCACACTAAGTAACACGAATGATGGCATCGTTCGATTATTGCAGATTTCAGATACGCATCTGTTCGCCGATGCTGGCCGCGATTTATTGGGAATCGCTACCGCGGATAGCTTTCAGGCGGTGCTGGATGCCATTACTGAATTGCCACAAACTTATGATGTGGTGCTGGCTACGGGCGATCTGTCACAAGATCACTCGGCGGCATCTTATCAGTGTTTTGCCCGTCGTGTGACTGCCCTAAACAAACCCGTCCATTGGCTACCTGGTAACCATGATCACCGGGTATTGATGCAAAATGAGCTGCAGGTTGCCGGTATTCACCCGGAAATGCGCTTAGTGGGTGACCACTGGCAAATCATTTTGCTCGATAGTCAGGTTTATGGCACGCCACATGGTTGGTTAAGCCACTTGCAGTTAGAACAATTGGAAGCTGCACTGCTGCAATACCCTGAAAAGCATGCCCTGATCTGTTTGCATCATCATACCTTTCCAATTGGTTCGATCTGGTTGGATCAACATGATCTGAAAAACGCGAATGATTTCCTGACCTTACTGAGCCGTCACCCACAGGTGAAAGCAGTGCTCTGTGGTCATGTCCATCAGGAGTATGATCAGATGCATCAGGGGATACGTTTTCTGACTTCTCCATCAACCTGTATTCAATTTAAACCATTGAGTGTCGATTTTTCGCTGGATACCATGTCACCGGGCTGGCGTTATCTGCAACTCTATCCGGATGGTCGGCTGGCGACACAAGTCTGGCGCCTCGATCCGGGCCAGTTTGTTCCTGATTTAAAATCTACAGGCTATTGAGATGTCTCCGACGCTGATTTATCTGCACGGCTTTAATTCCACGCCGAATTCTGTAAAAGCGCTGCAAATGACCGACTATCTGGCCAAAGAGTTGCCGGATATTCAGATCTGTGTGCCGGCGCTGCCGAATACACCGGGGGCAACCTGGCAGATGCTGCAACAAACGATGGCTGATCTGGGCGATCGTCCGATTGGGTTAGTCGGCAGCTCGATGGGCGGTTTCTGGGCCATGAAAGTGGCAGAAACCTATGGGCATCGGGCGGTCGTCATTAATCCGGCGGTGTACCCGCACTTTTTGCTGCAACAGCTGCTCGGCTTGCAGCGTAATCCGTATACTGGCGAAGAATATGTGCTGGAACCGGCGCATGTTGACGAGTTGCAAGCTCTGGGTGTGCCCGAGCTGCAACATCCGGAACGGATCTGGTTATTACAGCAACAGGGCGATGAAGTGTTAGACTATCGCCTCGCATTACAATTTTATCATTTTGCACGAACGACTGTTGAGCAAGGTGGCAATCACGCCTTCACAGGATTTGAACGTTACTGTGCTCAGATAGTAAGATTCCTGCAGTTATAAACCGTCTTCACGGAATACCATGACTCAAGCTTATACCGCTGAATCCATTGAAGTCCTCAATGGTCTGGAACCGGTGCGTCGTCGCCCCGGCATGTACACCGACACTTCCCGTCCGAATCATCTTGGGCAAGAAGTTATCGATAACAGTGTCGATGAGGCACTGGCGGGGCATGCCCGTCGTATCGACATCACCTTATATGACGATCAATCGTTGGAAGTTACTGACGATGGCCGTGGTATGCCGGTCGATATCCACCCGGAAGAGGGTGTTCCGGCGGTTGAGTTGATTTTCTGTAAACTGCACGCCGGCGGTAAGTTTTCCAGCAAAAACTACCAATTCTCCGGTGGTCTGCACGGTGTGGGGATCTCGGTCGTCAACGCCTTGTCGCGCCGGGTCGAAGTGACGGTACGGCGTGACGGCAATGTCTATGAAATGGCGTTTGAGCAGGGCGATAAAGTCTCTGATCTGACCATTACCGGCACTTGTGGTAAGCGCAACACCGGCACCAGCGTCAAATTCTGGCCGGAAGAAAAATATTTTGATTCGCCGAAATTTTCAGCCAGTCGACTGGTACATATTCTTAAAGCCAAAGCGGTGTTATGCCCCGGCCTGACCATTCACTTTGATGATCGCGTCAATAAGCAAGTATATGACTGGTGCTACCAGGATGGCCTGCGCGATTATTTGCTCGATAATCTGAAAGACACTATTCGTTTACCGGAACAGCCGTTTACCGGTCAGTTCAGTGCCGATAATTCGGCGGTGGATTGGGCGCTGTGCTGGTTACCGGAAGGTGGCGAGCTGATCAGCGAATCTTACGTCAACCTCATCCCCACCATTCAGGGCGGTACCCACGTCAACGGCCTGCGTCAGGGCTTACTCGATGCGATGCGTGAATTCTGCGAGTTCCGTAATCTGCTACCGCGTGGTGTCAAACTAACTCCGGATGATATCTGGGATCGTTGTGCCTATATCCTGTCGATCAAAATGCAGGATCCGCAGTTTGCTGGTCAAACCAAAGAGCGCCTGTCGTCACGCCAGAGTGCCGCGTTTGTCTCCGGCATTGTCAAAGACGCTTTCAGTTTATGGCTGAACTCAAATATTGAGCTGGCCGAACAGTTAGCTGAGCATTGCATTAACAGCGCCCAGCGTCGTCTGCGTGCCGCGAAAACTGTGGTGCGTAAGAAGGTCACTTCTGGCCCTGCGCTGCCGGGCAAACTAACTGACTGTAATTGCTCCGATCCGATGCAGGGTGAGCTGTTCTTGGTAGAAGGGGATTCTGCGGGCGGTAGTGCTAAACAGGCGCGGGAGCGTGAGTTTCAGGCCATTATGCCGCTGCGTGGTAAGATCCTGAATACGTGGGAAGTGGATGCCTCGGAAGTGTTGGCGTCGCAGGAAGTACATCATATCTCGGTGGCGGTGGGCATGGACCCTGACTCCGACGATCTGAGCGGTCTGCGTTACGGCAAGATCTGCATCCTCGCCGATGCGGATTCCGACGGTCTGCACATTGCCACCTTGCTGTGCGCACTGTTTGTGAAACATTTTCGCCCACTGGTGGAAAAAGGGCACGTGTATGTGGCGATGCCGCCACTGTTTCGCATCGATCTTGGTAAAGAAGTCTATTACGCGCTGGATGAAGATGAAAAACAGGGTGTGTTAGAACGCCTAAAAGCCGAGAAAAAACGTGGCACGCCGCAGGTTACCCGCTTTAAAGGGCTGGGTGAAATGAACCCGAAACAACTGCGTGAAACGACCATGGATCCAAATACGCGCCGTTTAGTGCAACTGACATTGGACGGTGAAATAGACGAAACCATGCAGCTAATGGATATGCTATTGGCGAAAAAGCGCTCCGGTGATCGACGTGAATGGCTGGAGAGCAAAGGTGACTTGGCTGACATTGAAGTCTGATGTCTGGGTCTGTTCCAAAATAATAAAGGGGTCTGAGTGGCCCCTTTATTATTTTAGGTCTTTTGTGTTATCCGTGCAGACGTCCTGCGATGTCAGCAACACGGGCACCATACTGTTTGGCGGTTTCCAGATCGCCTGACGGAATATCATCGGCCGGACGATCGGATGGGGATTGAACTAACAGACCAACGGAGCCACCCAGATTGTTGATATCATTCCGTGTGGCACTGAAGGTATTGGATGGTGGCAGGCCCAGACTGACCCAGAGGCCGCCATGTTGTGATGCTAAGGTTTGCATCCAGATCAAGCTAACTTGTTTGTCACCATTCAGGCTGGCACTGTTGGTGAAACCACCAAACACCTTGTCTTGCCATGCTCGTGTGAACCAGGCTTTTGAGGTGGCATCAGCAAATTTCTTAAACTGCCATGGTACCGAGCCCATGTAAGTCGGTGCGCCAAAAATAATGGCATCAGCAGCGTTCAGAATTGCCCAATCACCTTCGGTGATATCTCCATTTTCATTGATTTCAATCTGTTCAGCTTTTGCACCTTCAGCAACGAGTTCTGCGACCCGCTTTGTGTGCCCATAACCGGAAAAATAAACTACAGCCACTTTGCTCATTACATACCTACCTTAATAATAAGTGATACGAAATATCTGTTTTCTGTTCGTTGATGTTACACATTTGTATGTATAACCTGCTTTCCAGAATGGATAGTATCTTTGGTATACTGTGGCGACAAGAAGGCACTTTAACGATACCAGGTTACCTGATAGAAACTATGTGCAGTGTTAATCGCAAACAAACGACCAAAGCCTATAGTGTCTATTCGCGCCATTGCCCGGCCCGGCAGTTTCTTGACCGCTTGGCTGACAAATGGACATTACTGATCATTGATCGCTTAAAATTGGGCGAGACTCGTTTTAACCAATTGCGGCGGGATATTGATGGTATTACCCAGAAAGTGCTATCGCAAACATTGAAAAAACTGGAACGCGATGGCCTTATTGAACGTCGCGTGTTTGCCACGATGCCCGTTTCGGTTGGCTATTCATTGACGCCATTGGCATTAACCTTAGTGGAAACAATTGAGCGTTTAGCCCATTGGGCAGAAATGAATATTGATGCCATGAAGGAAGCCCAGGCGCGTTATGATAGCCAATACAGCACAAGTGAATGAATGGGATGGCGCTGGAGCTGGAGCCTTGCTCATGCTCAGGGGCAGGGTATAATCCATGTTAATCCAATTAACATACAGAGCGCGAGATGATGGAAAAAAAGACCGCCCGGTTAACTTTGCTGATTGATCCGGTAAAGAAACAGGCTTTCGAAGATCTCTGTACCGCGCAGGATCTGACACCGTCGCAGGTGGTTCGCCAGATGATCCGTGATTATCTGGATGAGCATGGCGTGACCTATGCCACCAAAAGCAAGATTGGTGCAAAGGTCAAAGAAGAGTCCGCGCCTTAGGCGCGGTCTGCTTTAACGTTATCTGTTAGTGGTTGTTGACCACCGCTTTTTCGCTGTTATCTGCAAAAAACATTTCACAGAAATTCAACGCTTCTTCAAATGTACTAAAACAATGCCCTTGTCCGATTTGTTCAATTAAACCGGCGCGCGTTAATTTTTGCTGCACGGCATCATTAGCTTCCGATAACAAAATCGTGATGTTGTGTTTCGACAAGGTCTGAATGACATTTTCCAGCGATTGCAATGCCGTCATATCCATAAAAGGCACATGCGTCAGGCGCAACACCAAGGCCTTAGGCTCGGTATGGGTTTGTGCCAGTGCGCGCTGGAAGTTTTCTGCTGCGCCAAAAAACAGCGGCCCGTCGATGCTGTAGACCAGCACTTTCGGGGGCAGATGACTGCGGCCTAACTGTTTCAGCTCCAAGTCGAGATCAGCGGCGGTATGCTGCTGAATCTCAACTGAGCCCGCCATGCGTTGCATAAACGTCAGCGATGCTAATACCACCCCGATATTGACCGCCACCACCAGATCGGTAAACACCGTCAGCAGGAAAGTGATCAATA
>JAQUHG010000004.1 GCA_028683735.1 Tolumonas sp.
ATCGAGCCTCCCCCCCACAGATAGAGAGGCTTGTGTAGATCAACGAGCAGGATTAATTCAGCAAGAAATGAATCTTATCGGTATTATGACCGGCGAAATTTTAAAACTATCCCGATTGCTAAGGCCGTTGATCCAAAGTCATGGCCCAGATAAATCACGTTTTTGGAGTAGATAAATGCTGGTAATTGGCAACAAAGAAATTGAGACTGACACTCATGGTTACCTGAAAAACATGAGTGACTGGACACCCGAATTAGCCGAACTGATTGCGGCTGGTGAACAGATCTCATTGAGCGATGCTCACTGGGAAGTCATCCACTTTGTTCGCGATTTCTATACAGAATATAAGACCTCCCCCGCCATTCGCGCATTAGTGAAAGCGATGGCGCTAAAACTAGGGGAAGATAAAGGCAATAGCCGCTACCTATATCGTCTGTTCCCGGAAGGCCCCGCCAAACAGGCCACAAAAATTGCAGGTTTACCGAAACCAGCTAAATGTATCTAACAAGCAAAAAACCACTTTCATATCTCGTCAGCAAAAATTCTTTTAGATTAAGGACTCGCCGTTAGTGCTGGAAATATCGAACTATGTCACCATCCCTGACGATGAAATTGAACTTTCTGCGGTCAGAGCACAAGGCGCCGGCGGGCAAAACGTAAATAAAGTGTCCTCTGCTATTCACCTGCGGTTTGATATTAATGCCTCGTCACTGCCTGAATTTTATAAGCAACGGTTGTTAGAATTGCGCGATCAACGCATCAGCAAAGATGGCGTGATCGTAATTAAAGCGCAGCAATTCCGGACACAGGAACAAAACAAGGATGACGCGCTGCTGCGCCTGCAAGAATTGATAAAAAGTGTCGCTGTAGTGCAAAAAGCAAGACTGCCAACAAAAGCAACCCGAAGTTCACAGCGACGACGCATGGACAGCAAAACACAACGAGGCAAGATAAAAGAATTGCGTGGCCGGATTACAGAATGAACCAATTGGCATAGCCTGCTACTTATTCAGAAGACTATGGCAAATCTGTACACATCACGGCAAGTTCCTCTTTAATCAGCGCACCCAAGGAGCGAATAGCCGTTTCAACAGCGGTCGTCATTGGAAATGCATAGTTTAAACGCAGACAATTCCGGTATTTCCCCGCCGCTGAAAACAGACTTCCGGCAGCAACTTGAATTCGCAATTCAGCCAACTTACGGTTAAGCCGCAACACGTCAATTTCCTCGGGTAATTCAATCCAGAGTAAAAATCCACCCTGAGGCTGGCTTATCCGAACACCTTCCGGAAAATAAAGCTCGATCCAGTGTGAAATGCATTTATAGTTTTGCTGATAACGTTGCCGCATACGGCGAATATGAAGCATATAATGACCTTGAGCCAAAAACTGTGCGACAGCCATTTGTGAAGGTGTCGCAGTCGGTCCACTGCCAATATATTTCATATGAACAACTTGTTGCAGATATCTGCCTGGCGCGATCCAGCCTACCCGTAATCCAGGCGCAATCGATTTAGAAAACGAGCCACAAAGCAACACCCGTCCATCATCATCAAATGATTTGATAGTTAAAGGCCGGGGCCAGCTATATGCCAAATCACCGTATATATCATCCTCAATGATCGAAATATCATACTGCTGAGCTAGTCGGAGGATCTTTTTCTTATTGTTATCCGGCATGATATAGCCTAGAGGATTATTACAATTAGGCGTTACCAGAATAGTTTTGATGGGCCATTGTTCCAGCGCTAACGCAAGGGCTTCCGGGCTCATCCCCGTCACCGGATCTGTCGGGATCTCCAGCGCTTTCAGCTCTAGTGCTTTTAATGCCTGCATCGAACCATAAAAGGTGGGTGATTCGACTGCTACTATATCGCCGGGCCGGCACAAGACACGTAATGCCACTGAAATAGCTTCAGAACAGCCACTCGTACTAACTAAATCATCGGCTTGTAGCTGACATCCAGCATCGATCAATAAACGGGAAATCTCTTCCCGCAACGGTTTCAAACCGTAAATGCTATCGTAATACAGAGCTTTTAAATCGCTCGGGCGACACAAGTGAGCCATGATTTTCTGTAATGGACGTAAGGTAGATTCATGAACATCAGGCATTCCGCGCGCCAGCTGCACCCAATCTGCAGAAGGCTCTATCTGCATCAGGTTTAAAACATGATCCCATTGAGATATTTCCACGGGCCGCTGCACTGGGCGTGAAACAGATGGCAACGAAGAAACTGCCGGACGCATACAGACAAAATAGCCTGATTTTGCCTTAGGAATCACCAACCGCAGTTCTTCCAGTTGTAAATAGGCCTGCTGTACGGTGCTGATACTGACGCCATATTCGCGGCTTAATTCACGAACTGAGGGTAACCGCGTCCCTGGAGCATAAAGACCATCTTCTATTCGTTGTTGCAGTGTTGCAGCCAATTCCGCATAACGTGACATACACATCCCTGATCACTTATGATTCGTAAACATTAAACAATACAGATCGTGCCTTACATTACCATTCAGATCGCAAAAAACTCAATCTGTATGGTTAAAATAGCCAGCTTTTGCATCTGTATTGTTTTTAGTGATGTTGGCATGCTGTTCCTCGTAATTAATTAAGGAGGAAACAGCATGGAATCTTTATGGCGCGCAATCAAAACCTGGTGGTTGGATTACCGGACTTATCGCATTCTGACTCAACTGAATGATTACCAGTTAAAAGATATCGGATTAAACCGTAGCGATCTAGGGAATGAATTAATTCGCCCTAGTCTGATTAACTATGCACGTCGGTTTCATCAAACTCACAAACCATGGAAATAAAGCAGTCTGGAAGCTGTAGCAGGTCGATGAATACCTGATCGCCTGCGTAGCTTACGGTATCAGTTGTTGAACCAAGTATTAATTTTTACATTCTCCCTATTCTTTCGGATATCGCATATATGTACATCGGTAAACTCGCTGCATTAACAGGCGCGACACGAAAAGCAATACGGCACTATGAGTCTATCGGTTTAATCCCCTCTCCGCAGAGAAAAGGTAACTACCGCATTTACACCATGCTAGACGTCCATTTGGTGAAGATGATTCGTCAAGCCCAATCTGTTGGTTTTAGTCTTGCTGAACTAAATGAACTTACAGCCACGAAAGCCAGTACAGGCAGTTTCCCAATAGAAATTGCCAACCAGCTCATTGCGGAAAAACAGATACAATTGCAGCAGCAAAAACTGACCATTGAGACTGCTGAACAAAATCTGGTAATTCTGTACAAAGAACTGAATGAACTTTATGGACTAGGATAAACCATCAAAAATGTCACTTGACCCTCCCCCTAAGGGTATTGTTTAAGCTGAACTCCTCATCCGCAAAGAGGAGTATTCCATGACATCTTCATATCGATTTGAAGGTTCGACAGCATTGATAACCGGAGCATCTTCTGGGATCGGAAAATGCTTCGCCCGAGAATTAGCACAAAAACGATCAAACCTGATCATAACGTCCCGCTCCAAAGCCGAATTGGAAATCCTAGCCTCGGAACTTCGACAAGAATTCTCAGTAACAGTTGATGCAATGATTGCCGACCTTTCCATCCCCGGTGGCGCACAACAATTATTTGACCAAGTACAAGCCCGTAAACTGTCCGTAGATCTGCTTATCAACAATGCTGGTTTTGGAAAATGGGCACATTTTCTAGATGAGAGCTTAGATACCTATGATCAAATGCTCTCCATAAACATTAATGCATTAACTCAGCTGCATGGTATGCGGTCTTGTGATAAGCACAGAGATCTTAGTTGAGGTGATACCGACGAACTAACAAAACAAATACGATACGGGTTTGTCTTTGGTGCAAGAAAAATGACTGTAACTAATTGAATTTACTGGTGCCGGTAACAGGAGTCGAACCTGCGACCTTCGCATTACGAATCACCAGATAAAAATATAACTTATTGATTTTATTGCAATTAACCTCGCCAACTTCTAATTTTGTGCCATTATGCGGTATAATTTATTCGCAGTGTGGCACATGTTACGACACAAATTCGACACAATAACCCCACCAAAAAGAAACCCGCACTCGGCGGGTTAAAAGTAAAACACGGAATAACAAGACATCACCACCATCATAGCTAACACCTGGTAATCGTGGAGCTGTCAGATCAAACATGGATGCCAAACATCAGCGCTACCCATCAAACTTGGATAAGATCGCCACAGCAGACGAACAATCGGTATGTGCACTTTCTAAGGCATCACCTTGCAACTCTGGCGATACTTCCGAGCCTGAACTGATCCACAAGAGGCCGATTATCATTCTTGCCCTTGAAATGGCACAACGTAACGACTCGTATTCAGAAGCAGAAATCTCTATTTTTTTCATAGTTAACAATCCGTTATAAACCAGTTTTTATATTGCTCAACACTAAGTTAACGAAACTTTTCAGCCAGAGATACATAGAAAACATATACTTCATCCATGTTTGGAATTATCCACAGAAAAACAGCAAAAAAATAAATACAGCACGGCCATGTATCGGAACGAGACCATGACCAAACGAAAAATAAAGAAATACCTCACACCAGTCTCACTAGACTATGTGATCGCGTGTAAGTTGAAATTAGCTGGAATTCTTGAGGATAGAGGCTGGAACAAGGAAACGTTGAGTTATGCCACAGGAATACCACAATCAACACTATCACGCTGGCTTGACCCTGATCGGCATGACTTTATGGGCTTTGCTGATGCGGCGGTAATAGCTGACTGCATTGGAATTACCGTAAGAGAGATGCTGGCAGACCCTATGTGGCGGGATCTTAATCCAAATGATGAGCGATACATGTTTATTAGACCGTTAATGGAAGCGCCAATTGCTCACGTTAGGGTTCTTACTGAGTTCTATTGGCGATTCAGAGATCTGTTCGATAAGGCTAGTTAGTGGTGTTTTCCACTATTTTAGTTGCCTCCATGAACCTGGCCTCCAGTGAAGCATCCTTCCATAACTCTTGCTTCATAAGTTCCTTGTCAATTTTTGCTGCCTTCCAAAACCTAGGGTCGTTACTTTCAAACCACTCCCTGAGTGTTGGAATGCTTTTTATTGCATTCGCTACTTCAATCGGCGCCTCAGAATATGGATCTTTGATTTGTTTTGGTTTTTCGTTTTGGTCTGTTGTCCAGCCAAGTGAAACCATGCACCCATGATAAACCTTCTTCCGGTTATTACTTGCCGCTATTGCCGCGCCAATGCTTGCGCCATTAGCAAAACCATTTGCAAATGAATCGGCTGGTGATGGGTAGCTATTTATAGAACCTGTCGTTTTATATGTCGTATAACCAGTGTTGTAGTTATATGCCGTAGTTGTCGAGTTTATAGAATAATGCGATTGATTCGGCTGATAATATCTCACTTCTGGCATCGGCACCGAACCCTCTGTAACTTGCGTGCAATAACCATCATCAATAGCGAATTGGTTATTTCTGGCAGTGTCATCAGATATATTTGGGTTGTAATAAGTGATTTGAGAAGCACACGAAGCGAGCATTGCAGATAACAAAATAATCAATTTTTTCATAATGATATCCTTATCGGCTGGAGTGATATGGATACCATGTAAAGATATGTATAGCTGTGATTTAGATCAGCATTAGAACGATTTCTTTAACTTGTCCATCTTGCGCTTATTTTCTAATTCTTTTCTTTCAGATTCTTCAAGTTCAGCTCGGCGATCATAAGCTTCATTCTCTTCAATGAGCTCTCTATTTTCATCTTGCTCAGTAACATCAATAATTTCCAGCATTCGAGCCAGTAACCCCTTAAGTTTCTGGCTTTCTGACGGTGGAATTCTGTGATCAGCAACTTTAAATTTCATTTCATGAACACTTGGTTCTTGTGAATCTTCAAAGCTTTTTTGTAGGCGATAGACGATCTCCGCGGTCAGCGTTCTGTTGTTGTGTTCTGCGGCCTTATCCAGATCATCTTTAAGATCGGGCGGAACCCTGACTCGTAGTTGTTGATGTTCTCTACTCATAAAAATGTCCGACTGGGATAGTTCTATTAAATTATGCCTCACGGTGCGCTTGACTTAAATGCTCACAGTGAGTACATTTATTTTGTACTCACAGGGAGTACAGAAAGAGGAGATAAAAATGCAGGTATCAAGAGACACAAGACCAACAAGCCTTCGCTTTGTTAGCGACATAAGAAATTTTTTCAAAGAAGAGGCTAATTCCTGCGGACGCAGTTTTAACAGCGAGATAATGCAAGCGTTAAAGAATGAAATGGAGTCTCGAATTGAAAAGAAAAAACAGAAGCAAGCAGCATGAAAATGAAAACGCCCCAGCGGTTGCACCCGCCAAGGCGTCAATGAAATCACCCATAACCCGCAAAAGTTAGGAGATACTTCAATGGAAAGTATAAACAATCAGAACAAAAACACCATCATTCAAGCGAATTTTGGGGCAAATTCACGTCAAGTCGTGCCAATGATTGCAGGGGTTGAAATTACAACTGACTCAGAAGGCCGCTTTAATCTGAATGCCTTGCATAAAGCGAGTGGTGCAGAAAAGAAGAATGGGCCAAGCTACTGGCTTGCACTTGAAACAACGCAAGCACTAATCGGCGAGCTTGAGAGCCAAACGACCACTACCGAGATCTCGGTAGTGCCTGTAAAGGTTATTAACGGCGGTAAAACTCCAGGAACATATGCACACGAACTTCTAGCTATCGCATATGCATCGTGGATCAGCCCATCGTTCCACTTGCAAGTTAACAAAGTCTTTCTTGACTACCGCACAGGCAAGCTGCAACCAGTTCAGCAGCGCGATCCAATGGAAGTGTTAAACGATCCGGCGGCAATGCGTGGGATCTTGTTGAGCTACACAGAAAAGGTTTTGCAACTTGAAGAAGAGGTGGAAAAAGCAAAGCCTGTAGTTGAGGCTTATGAGCGTATTGCGGATGGTGATGGGTCAATGTGTTTAACTGACACAGCTAAAACACTGCAAATTCAGGTTAAGAAATTAACTAAATGGTTGCAGGCTCATAGCTGGATCTATAAGCGTGTTGGCGGAACATCTTGGGTTGGCTATCAAGATAAAATTCAAAACGGGTTTCTTGAGCACAAAGTCACGATGACACCAAACAGCCAAGGCGGCGAAACAGCAAGAACACAAGTTCGCATCACCCCAAAGGGTTTGGCAAAAATCGCGAAACAGATTGCGATCGGGGGTGTAGCATGAGCGCCCTGAATGTTATCGCCCTACCCGTTCCAGTTATAGATGCTGATGACCTTGATTGGAGTCGCGAACAAGCGCTGGCAATCATCTCTGTTATGTCTGTTGCTGATGAGTGCAAATCAAGTTCGATACCAGAAGAGCACCGGCAAACGCTTTATTCCATGCTTGGTGAGCTACTAAAACCTAAGCGATAACCAACGAAGCCCCATAATCTGGGGCTTTTTTATTTGTTCACGCAAAGTGATTTTTTATGACTCTGAGTGATTTCCTAATCAACACAATCTAAATGTATAACTTTTAATTATGTGGCGGCTGATTTATAAGGATTTTTTACCAGAATTGGTAAATAAAAACTTACTTTGATATGGCTATAAATTGCTTACTTGGTGCTATAAAAGTAATAAGATTAGTGCAATGTCTTATCGTAACCGCCAAATTTTGGACGAAGCTACCGCACTGACTGTAAAAATAAGGGTTTGGACGTATTGAAATGAAATTTATTGTATGTAAGGATTGCTTCACCTGAAGCATCTAAAACGATGAGTTGGGTTGGTGGTTACTCGGGATTGCGCCCCGAGTAACCTGAATCAACAATCAGCTTGGATTAATTGAATCTTGAATAAATATAGCATACCAAAGTCGCCAAAGACTACCGCTCCATCATCAGAAGAAAATAGCTACAAATGCAAAGCTGTAATTTCAGCTCTGTCTGTTCTTGATACCGATGAAAATAGGACGGTATTCCCGCCCGAAAACAGAGAGTGGCTTTACGTTATCGCCAGTGATTACGCTTAAAATTTATTTAAAGCCTTCTACAAAGAAGGCTTTTTGACCCCTAAATATATCCTTATATAATAAATTTTTACTGCAAAAGCATAGATCGCCTTGCTTTTCTGCCATAAAATCCGCAACCTGAGTTTATGTCATTACTATAATGACATTGTAACTATTGCTGTCGTAAGCCTACCATGGAGTGACTTATGAAAAAGCGCGCAATGAAATACCTAGTATCAGCAAGTTCTATTTTAGATCTATCACCCATAACTAATAATGTTGTCTTCTCGGTTCAGGTGACTACCGAAGAGATGAACCCCAATATCGAAGATGCGAAATCTTTAGCTGGTGATTGGATGGCTGTTGGTGATGAACTGCGGAACGCGATGAAAAAATATGAAAGAACCACAAGAAAACACCGAATCGCAACTTGTGAATAATGAAGGAACAGACTCTAGCAATGAGCTTGTTGAACGCATTGAGGGTGAGCTTGAGCGCAACCCAGATGTAATTCAGCGCCTTATGGAGCGTCCAATCATACGTTCCATGATGATTGCTGAAACTCATCAAGGTCCACTGCCGCCCGCTAGAACCTTGGCTGGTTATGAAAAAGTATTACCTGGTGCAGCTGAACGCGTAATGCAAATGGCAGAGAAAGAACAAGCTCATCGTCATGAGATGCAAAAACAGCATCAACAAAAGACTTTAGAATTACAAAGCAAAGCTGTAACTGAGCAATTGCAGATAAATAAGACTGGACAGAAGTATGGTTTTATTATTGCCACGTTTGTTCTGTGTCTTGCCGGTCTTATGTCCATTATGGATCATCAAGCTGTAGCACTAGCTCTTGTAGCTATTGATGTCGTTGGATTGGCAGCCGTATTTGTTGTTGGTAGGCTATCACCAAAAAGTGAGCCTGAATCTAAGGATGACGAATAAAAACAAAGCCCTCTGAAGGAGGGTTTTTTAATATGAGAAAGCTAAAAAATAGCCTGAAAAATCTGAATCACCCATGTCAAAACTATACATACCAGAAATAACGGCCCAAGTATCTCCATTAGCCCGTCAATACTGGTTTTACCATTGTTCCAGAACAAAACCGCTGCAATAAAAAATGGGATACCTAAAGCAAAATGCTTTGTTGTAAATGCTGCGCCGACCATCAAGCAGATCAATCCAAGTAAATCACGCATAACTAACCCCACACAAATAGCATGGGGTAATTATACTTTCATTTCATGGTTATCGCTCGAATCTGGTAACAAGTTGTGCCGCCATGTTATTGCGTCTTTTGAGCAACGCATCAATGCGCTCTCTTTTCTGATCCGAATCGAGCAACTTATCTCTCTCAATCAGAGCCATTTCATTTCTGATTGCTCGGAACTGAAGCTGTGCGTTGTTCAGCGCTTTACGAGTAGAAATTGTTTTTTGGTTTTCATTAAATAACTTGGTGGCATCCTCATCCCTGCCTTCTTTGCGATACTCTTTAACGGTGGCATAGAGTTGGTTGGCTTCATTTAAAAGTGAGTAGAAATCCTGCATTGCCTGCGTATTTCTGGCTGGAGATGTACCTTGATATACAGCCTTAATCAAAGGTATCTGATCTGCTCGAATTGCCGGAGACTGCCCGTAATCACCAACTGCATGAACAATCATATCGCTAAGTCCCATGACGTAAGCCCCCATGGTTCCCGTATAGCCCAACACAATATGCTCCAGTCTTTTGGGGCTAAACCCCGTCAACTCACCTAGGTTTCTCATCAATAAGCTGGTGTTATTGTCATACCGTGCTTCTGGCAATACATTCTGGTCGCTCATGTTATCAATTGGACCGCCTTTGAAAGGGTCATAGTTAACATATGCCTCTGCTAGAGGTTTAATGACTTGTGGAACTGGGTTTATTGCAAATGTTTCGAGCATATTTCTGGCTACTACCTGACCAAATTTACCGGCAGTATCCTTGCTCCCCATCGTTCTAACCATTCGCTCTGGTAGTGTTCCGAACATTAATCCAATTTCAAACGGTTTTGGAATTCGGAAGTGTTGATCACCAAACCAGAAGTGCCAGTTTGTGTCTTTATCCCAGTCAGGAAGATCTTCATAGCGCGGGTCATCCCAATTTAAAGCCAGCAACCCGAGTGAAATACCAGCCACTAAACCTGCCCGTCTTGCTATTTGTTTTGGGTTATCGCGCAATGCTCTGCCTAATTTACCAAGCCCCTGCATGCGGGCATTAAAGAATGGAAGTACATCTACTAATCCCTGCATTAGACCTGATGCGCCATGCATTGAGAAATCCATTAAATCCTTTGCTTCGAATGCAGCTTGAGCATGAGATTTCCCAGCCTTAATTGCTGCCTCATAAACAGCCTCACGGGATCCGTTTTCAACCGCCTCGCCAATGCGTTCGTATTTTTCCCAGTAATGACCAATTACATCCGCTGCTTTTTTCCCTGTCGTGATCAGCGAGTGTTCATATTCATTGATTTGCTCCGGTGATAAACCTTTTCGTCTAAGTGCTTTCCTGACTGATGCTGACATTGCTTGTGGGTCATTACCACGCAGATGCCCCCCCATGAAAGAGGCTCCAGAGAACATCATATCAATGGAACCGCCTTCCATTTTAAACGATTTCTTAACGCCTCTAATTGAATCAATCATCGGCTTAAATCCATCTTCATTGATAGCCCAGGTGCTTACTGCATCTCGCAAAAAGTTGCGCATCATGAATTCTGGGCCAGATGTGATTCCGGCGGTAAGAAGATGCTTTGCTTTAATTGCCATCTTTCTTGCGAAACCACGCTCAACTTTTTGATCAATCATCGTCATCGCATTGAATAGTGGCTCATCGTTTACTTGAACAACATAGGTTTCACCTTCAATCTTAACGAGTAATTTCCCCTTCTGATATTTGGCTCCCGCCTGTATGTCCATCAAGTTTGGCTTATCAAGCACGGTGATCAGATCGGTTTCAGCGAGGTTATGAACTACTTTCTGTGCCGCCATGTTTTTCATTGAGGCATCAATCATCTTTCCTGTAGAGGTGAAGATATTTTCCAGTAGATCATTAACATTGGCGGTTCCGCCTTTCAGTTGTTTAACGCCAGAAGATTGGTTGGCAATCCCCCTACGACTGTAAGGTGCCGTTACATCACCATCTTCGGTTTCACGGAAAAATGGGACATACCATTCGTTTTGCCATGTTGCGCGTTCTTCTGGAGTAAATAGGCCGGCATGCTCACCAAGATCCAAAACAGCCTTATTAAGTGCGCTCCATTTCTGTTTAGCAGCATTAAATTGTGCTTCTTTCCCATTACCTTTATCTTTGTATGCAGCAATATCATCAGCTGTTAATAGGTTTTCACGCCCTTCTTTGGCTAAAATTTCAGCCCGGTGCCCCGCCATCCATGCAAGCCAGTTATGAAGATCTGGCCCAAGCTCTTCAAAAATACCAAGCAGTGCATCTTTTTCTGACGTTCCAGCCTTTCGTTGAATAACCCCATCTCGCCATTCAGGAAGGCCGTACAGCAAGGTAGCATTCATTACAGTTGCTGAACCTGATGATAAGCGTGCTGCTACATAGGCAGATTCCGAGGCGTCAACTTTTCCTGATTTATCTTCTGCGTATTTAATGGGAGCAAGATAATCGAGGACTTGAGTGTTATATTTTTTACCTAACCGATCGAACCATGACTTGATTGTGTTTTTATCAGACTCGCGTAACTGCGATACTCGTTCCATCGCCTTATCGATCACACCTGGTTTTGGGCCAAGGCCTATCTTGCTCATGCGCTCTTCATCGTCAGTCAGTTTACGACTAAACATGGCATCATCTGATTTATGCGCCATAATTCCTGCTTCAATGCCATTGCGCATGTTCTTGGCGATAGCGTGTAACACTTCATCCAAATGTTGCTCAGATTCGTTTTGACTAACGAAATTAACCTTTTGCAGTGCTGATTTAACCATTCCAACAATGCGCTGCCACAGCCGACCAATAGGCCCGCTATCAGCTGGTCTATTTTCAGCATAGTGAGCAAAAGCCTCCTCCATCTGAGTGAACATATCTTTATCGGCATAGTTCTTTGTTACCGCGTCCACAGCATCACGAATAGCGGGTGAGGTTTCATATCCCCTGGCGATAGCATTCATTATTTTTGCATAGGCCTCTTCTCCAACCACATAGCGTAAGCCATGATGAACCAAGATCTCATGACGCATGATTTGTTTGAGTCGTTTCTGGTTTTGAATGGCAGATGCGTTGATCAGGATGGTTTTTGAGTCTGGAAGGTAGGCGGCGTTATCCATCTCGCCGCTTTGAATCGAGTTAGCGAACCCGCGATCAGCCAATGCTGATTCGAATTCAGCCTGGTCTTTTACTACCGCAACGTTGATATCTGTTTTGAATTGGCGCAGCCACTGTTTTGCAACTAACGCAGCCTCTGGCTTTGTCATTCCCTTGCCAGATATCTCAGCTTCATTTTTCGGCATCGTAGATAAAGAAAAACCGCCTTTATCGGCGGTTTCGGTATCAGTTTTGCGATACTGGCTTTCGTTATCTACCGGAAACGTTTTCTGTTGCTTATCACCATTCCTGATCCCTTTAGCTGTAGATCTTGCTAATTCACGTATCTCTGAAATGGTAATATCTTTGCTGAGCATCTTATTTCTTCTCATCATCCCATGGAAAGATGACAAGACACGATTCCATGCATCTGACACAAAGCCTGATCGCTCTTCCGATATAAAAGCAAAAACCTCTTCTGCCTTTTTGCTTTCGGGTTTATCGCCGTAAAGATTGTCTACCTTTTCCCAGTATGGCTTAACTGCATCGTCATCTCTGGTTGATCTTATTTTCCCGATTAATTCTCTTTTCTGCTGCGGATCAAGCGTATTAAGGCCGTAATGCCCAAGCACTTCATGACGAAGTGTAGTTTTGATGGCTTCTGTATAACCGGCCCCCGGCCCCGATTCACGAAGTATGGAATCTCCTGATACTGCCCTTTCGGTATGTGCTCCCACTTCGAGTTTACGTCCCCCAGGTAGAGAGAGCTTCCGCTGTGTATCTTCGGGTCGAATGTCGTCTGCGATGAGGTGGATTTTTTGGCTGGCTGGCAGATATCCACCTTCAATTTTTCCAAATCTTTCGATGGTTGCTTCTGGTCCATACGCTTCTTCCTGTGACTGAAACGCCCTGATATCAAGCGGTATATTACCTTTATACTCCCGCTTAAATTCCTCGACAACCCGATCAACTTCTTCTTTTGAAATTCCTGATTTATTTGAGTTGTCTGCTGATTTTGACTTCAATACTGACTGACTGGTCAACTGACTTTCATTACCACCCTGAATTTTATCTGTGGCTTGAATTACTTTGCCGTCTGATGCTTGTTGTTTTGAAATAAAATTTTTAACCGCCTGAACTGAACTTTTACCGACAACAACGCCAGTCTTTGATTTGATAGCAGTAATGTCGTTTTCTTTGGCCCATGCTTTTAATGCAACTGGATCGCCTTCTAAGATCATGGTGCCGTCAGGCTTATCAATTGAATTAGTCCACGGCACCGGTGCCGCCGGCGTACTGCCTTCCGCTTCTGCTGATTGTGGCGGAGCAATAATTTCAGTTGGTTGGCTCGGCAGTATTTCTGTAGGTGTGGCTTCATTCTGTTGAGCGTTAGTTGGCGCATTGCTTTTGGCGATGATGTCTTTAACCACTGGCACAGAGTTTTTCCCAACAACAATGCCTGTCTTCGACTTAATAGCGGTGATGTTATTTTGCTTTGCCCACTCTCTAAGTTGCACTGGATCACCTTCCATCACCATCGTACCATCGGCTTTGTCTATGACGTTTTTCCATGGTTTTTCTGCGATGACTTGCGGTGGAACATCTTGCGTTTTGGTTTCTATTGCCTGAGTTTCATTGCTATTTTTTGCAATAATATCTTTAACGATAGGCGCTGATTTCTTGCCAACAATGACACCAGATTTAGACTTTATGGTAAGTACATTATTGGCCTTTGCCCATTCACTTAACTGCGCCGTATCACCTTCAAGCAACATAGTGCCGTCAGGTTTGTCTTTGTATCCAGTCCACGGCATCGCTGGTTTGGCAATAACCGGAATCTCTTGCTGTGCATCAAGTTGATCATTGATTGCGGCGGATTCAGTTATTTCAGGCGTAACGGTCTGTGATTGCTCATTGACGTTAATATTAGGCTGATTTTGAGCGACAACCTGATTTGGCGTTGATTCGTTAACATCAGGAGATTGGCTAATATTACTTTGCGCTTGTTCTAATTCAGCCTTATCAACAACACCATAACCGCCGGTTGGCAACTCAATCGGTGTTTCAGTTTTGCGGCTGGCTAACTGAGCTTCTTTTTGCGATGCAAATGGATTGCCTCGCTTAGTAACACGCACGGTTTTTAACTGATCAAAGACAGATGCAGATTCAGAACCAGCACGTTCTATTGATTGTGCTAATGGTGAACGAGGATCGCGCGTTGATTCAGTATCGAGTAATTTATCAGCTGTGGTTCGGGCGTTGGTAATCGGAGGTACATAGTTGTCATTAATGCTGTTGCCAGACTGGCCAGGCATGTTTATTTGGTTGTTATAACCTAAGCCGCGTGATTCCGGGATAACCTCATTAGATTGACCATCAATAGTCGTGCCTGACTGTTCGGTGGCTGCTGGAGCGCCTGCGTGTTCACTGGCAAGTAATAGATCACCAGTAACCCCTGATTCTTGAGGTGTTTTACCTTGGTTTCCTTGCTGGATAGACTGCTGAATTAAATTTTCTGCGGTTAGTGCGCCACCTGCTGCCAGTGCTGATTGTGATTCTGTATATGGATTTGCGTCTTGTAATGTAGATGTATCACGGCCAGTTGGGTTGTTTTGTTGCGTCCGTAAAAATGCAGGTTCATCTGGATTTCCGGTAACCGATTTTTCAATAGGAGTTAATACTCCGTTTTCTTCTGCTGCCAGGTTTTGTTTTAATTGTTGTTGCTCAGCTACTGTCTGTTGCGTAGCAGCTTGAAGCTCAGGGCTTATATCGCCTTGTCGCTGATATGCAGGCGTGTTTAATGGATCAGTTGATGGTTGTGAATTATTTTCAGGAACTGGAGAATTTGATTCTGATTCACTTTGTTGATCAGGTGATGCATCACTAACTTGATCATTTGAGTTACTTGTTTGTGCTGGTTTACTGGTAATTCCATGTATACCGCCAGCAACCAAGCCCGTCATTGCCCCATCAATCCCAGATTCCAATGCTGAGCTTGCAACATTCTGCATTGGGTCAATGCTTGTTCCTGCAACCTGATTTTCAGTATCGTTTACTGCGTACTGCCTGGCGGCCTGATCAACTGCCATTCCAGCGCCCATAATAGGCGCCGTTTTTACACCATTCTTAACCGCTCTAGATAAAGCGTTACCAACTACCTTCGCTGGTTCCCCAGAAATCATTTTGAACAGTGGAATATCGCCAATTATATTGGATGCCACTGCGCCGGCTAATGCCACTGGGTCTGCGGATGCAGCATTTCCAGCAGTTACAGCAGTTTTTTGTTTAGCCAGTTCAGCACGATCTGTTGGTGATAAATCCTGATATTGAGGATCAGCTGCAATATCTTTCCAATTCTGTACGAATGTAGGACTTTGCATTAACTGTTCAACACTAAGATTATTTGTGGATTCCCTAGCTTGATCTGCAGTGCTGGAAAGAGACATCCCAACTCCACCACCTAATATGACTGACTGACCAGCTAAATTTTTTTCAGTTAAATCAGCAACGCTGTTTGCGAATTCATCTGTTGCGCCACGCTTAAGCATCGACTTTTTAACCAGCCCTTTTATTGCCGAGTTAGTACCATTACCAACTCCTCCCGTGGCAAAAATACCGGCGACCATGCCAATCGTATTGGACATTTTCATCGCCCACGCCTGTGGATCGCTGAATGCTGATTTTCCGCCATTATCCGGCAACCATTCTTCACTGAGCTTTTGTTTCCCGACATCGGATACTGTATCTTTAATTAGCCCGCCAACATGCTCAACACCACCACCGACTTTATCGCCAACAAACTGCGCTGCATCAGCGGCCTTATTAAGAACATAGCCTGGTGCATTTCTTATCGGATTTGATGATGGGTCAACCCCGACAAATTGGGCATCCTCATTAAGACCAAGCAATCCGTTTTCGTGTAGCTGTTCAGGTGTTTTACCTGTTATAGCGCTTGCTAATAAGTCCGATGTGGGTTGTTCATATGCCCCATCAACAAACTTTCTGACGGTTGGGACGTAATTTTTTACCGCATCGCCCATGAACGAAGTTAATTCACCACCAACTTGTTTCGGTATATCAAAAATACTGATGTTTTTGTTTTCTTCTTGGTTTGATGGTTGTCCACTTTTAATGGCGTCTGATTTACCGGCCTTTGCTGCCAATTGATCACGTAACTGACGAGCCTTATCAATGGATTGGGCAACATCATCGGGATTGAAATTATATTGGTCAGCCATGTATTGATTCTCTCGGATTTAAAAAAAAGAAAACCCCCGCAGAGTTAACTACGAGGGTTATAGGCGTGCAGAAATGAAAAAGGCCGAAGTGTTTAAAATTCGGCCATTATTGTGGAATGCTAACGCTGTGCGGTTGTTATTGCAACATCAACGGAATAGGCTGCTCATTGATGAATCATTATTATTTTGTGGCTGCTTATTTTGAGGCTGCATTGGTGAATTGTATATTTGCTGATTTTTATTGGCTGGCGAACTGTTTAAAATTGCACTTTCCAATGTTTTGTATTTTTGGTCTTTTAAAACAGATTGATAACCTGATTCCAGTAATTCCGGTGTAAGCATTTCATTGCTATATCTTCCAGTCTGCATTAGTGCCCGATAGTAAGCCTGCTTTCCCTGGTCTCCACCAACCCACTCCGTAACAGCTTTCTGTTTAGTGGCGCTCGGATCTGGTGTTGGGCTAGCTACATCGCCCATACCATAAAGCTTTTTATATTCTGTTTTTCTTGACTCACCTGCAGCCCGAGAATCTTGAATTTGCTTTTCAATTTCATCTTTACTAGCGCTACTACCGGCGGCATTGCGTCGAATTTGCTGAATATCTTTTTGTGTATCAGCATCAATATCAGCAACAGACTTGGCATAACCTTTGGGGTCTGGCCCCTGAACAACGCCAATATCTTGCATCAAAGTGCTTGGATTTTTAACGGAATTAGCAAGATTTGCTCGGGCATTTATCACACCGACTATATCGGCAGGCGCAAATGTTCTGACTAAATCATTTTTATCACTACTGCGATTAACTGTTACCGGTTTGGGCTCACCTGACGTGCCATCTTCATACACAGGTGTGACCTCAAGCGCCAAGGATCCGTCCTTCATCGGGACAATGCCAGCATACTTCTTACTAACAACCTTTTTACCTGAATCGTCTACGTTTCCAAGTCCGCTATTTATCTCATCATGAAATACAACGTCCATTTGCTGCTTGATTTCAGGTGAATTTAGTTGGTTATAAAATTCCTGGCTATGAAACTGATCTGGTTTGTAATTTGCCATGATATTACCAACGCTAGTCTTCAACCCTGCTGCAGATGATACAAAATTTTGGTCAGCATATTTATTGATATTCATGGCGCCTGCGCGAGGATCATTCAGTGCGGCGGCTTGCTGTTCAGTAACTGGTTGCCCTGCAGATATGTTCTTCCATGCACCGACTAATAAACCATTATTTTCTGCAGCCCATAACTGTTTCTGCGTGGTTGTATATTGAAGTTTCTCTGTTTGTAACTGTTGATGAGAAAGGTCTACCGCAGCTTTCGATTGCGCGACAGTCGCTGATGTTCTTGCACCGTCATTGGCAATGCTAGCCATAGTTTGTTTTTTATTCAGGTCATCGATTTCACCTTGTCGTTTTCTGTTATATCCAAGCTCTTCTGTATATCTCCCGTCCAGCACGCCTTCTCGATCTACCATGTGATTCCATGATTTATCTCGATATTCCTTGCCGTCTTTATATTCTTGCTCTTGCAGATTCATTGAGCGATCGGCTCGGTCACTGGCCTTTTGTTGATTTTGGTAATCAGCCATAGTGCGGAAGCCATTTAGGAATCCGTCAGCGAACCCCTGCGTTGATAATTGCATGTCAATTCCTTAGAAAAAAGAAGCGATAAGACCCACGCCAGCACCAATAGCGGCGCCCATTGGCCCGCCAACCGATCCGGCTTGCGCGCCAGCCATCATGCCAACTGCAGCACCTGTTCCGACAGCACTCATAGTGGTTGCCTTTTCTGCTGCCTTTAGCTGTTTATTATCCGCTTCTCGCTGCGCTTCTTGATTTGATACATCAGCCATACCCTGTAGCGCCTGCTGTCGAGTTGACTGCGCTGCATCTAATAAACTGTAACCCATAGCGATCCCCTTATGAATTAGCGTTGTCTGTTAACCCGGTGGTGTAGCTACGGGCGTTGCTGCCAGCAAGAATGCTGAGATTTCGCTCTTCTGCGGCACTGCGAGTGCCATTCTTCGCCGCCGCAACAGCCAGTGATGTATTCAGGTTGCTGCTGTTGTCATTAGCGTTGGTGGTGGTTGCAACCCCCATTCGCGACATCTGATTGCTTTGTGCTTGTTCCGCGCTGGAAACAGCATTGGCTGCATTGGTTGAAGTTCGGTTGAGTTGTGCATCCATCAATGAATTGTCAGTCGCCAAACTCATTAACTTTTGCTGCTCTGGGTAATAGCGTGTTTTCCAATCGTTATATTGCTCACGCACGATATTGGCGTATTTGTCAGATGCGTATCCCATTTATAGGCTCCGGTTATTTTTTTGTTTTGTAAGCAGCATAGCCGCCAGCGGCGGTACCCAGTGCGTTAACCATGCTGGCATGTTCGTTATAGGACGCCTGCGCATCTGCGCTGGCTTTAGCTGCGCTTGATTTAGCCAAGGATGAGTATCCAGATAACGCATCTGCTTTTTGCCCGGAACCAAGCGATACGACATCAGAAAGGCCTGCGGTGTACTTGCTGGCTTGGTCGTTCTGTGCTTTGTTGGTCGTGTCAATTTGAGAGGTAACTTGCGACTTGGTTATGTCGCTCATTGCGGCCTGATATTTCCCGCTGGTTGGGTCAACACCAGAAGCCGCCAAATTATCCGATGTTTTCTGCCGCGCCTGACCAAAGGCGCTTGATGTTTGTGTTGCTGCGTCACCTGCCACTTTGGTGTAATTCGATTCATTATTTAGGTTATCAACCTTATCCATGAACAAGTTTTCATACTGTTTAAGGTCGTTTTGGTATGTGCTCCATTGATCTCCGGCAATATCAGCTTGCGCTCGTTGCAAGCTGGTTTCCTGAACTTCATTACTTCCACCACCACCCATAAAACCTCACAATGTCATTTCAAAAATCATTCTACCCATTGAATCGTCATCTTTACGCTGCCAGCCATATTTGCTAGCAACACGGATGAAACCCTTCCTAACCGTATGAAAACGGATGAATCTCGCGTTAATTTTTATGCTTAAGAACTTAACTAAGTCGGTATATTCATTAAGACCGTCTGTTCTTTCTGAAATGGCGGCCCATACCAGTACGCCAGGTATTTCACAATCAGAGATAGTCTTTAAAACAAACCAAGCTCTATCGCGCACAAACAAAAAAGCCTGCTTTTTAAGGCAGGCTTCGTAGATTTCTTGCGGTAAGTTTGGCTCTCCGCAATCAGAGGCTATTTTTTTGATAAGCATGATTATGAGAATGTGGATGTAGAAACTGGAGAGACAATTACTGTGCAGCCATCCCCTGTATCTGTATATACGCCAACCGTGCATGAGCTATAAGCATTAAGCGTAAATACATATGAAATTGGCGCTATTACTTTCCCGTAGGGAGATGCGTGCGAATATACAGTTTGAACCTCACCCCCATTAACATACACATGACCAGTATATGTTGAGCTATTTCCTGGCACGCCCATTGACCCAGTTATCAAAACTTGCCTGGTTCTGTCAGATGCATTTATCGTAATAGTCTGTCCATTTGATAAGCTCTTTACACCAACTACATCACCCACTAATTTATTTGCGTAAACAGTACCTAGTACGTTGCAGTTTTCAGCGATGGTGACGTTATTAAATATTCCAGAACTAGCATTCACTTCACCATTAAAGCGCCCGCTATCCGCATAAAGCCGGTTTGTATATAGAGAGCCATCTTGATAGATGATGGTATTCCAGCCAAAACCCCAGCCGCCATATGGCCCGCCCTTACCAAACCCCGCTGCCCCGCTGTCCATGAAAATATTACCGAGCGACAGGGATCCGCCATTGATGATAGGGGATGAGATGCTGACTCCAGCCTTAACGTAATCAGCCGTTAGCTTCATAGCTGTGACGGTTTCGATTGTTGCAGCTTCAATGACGGCTTTCTGGATAACAACCCGCCCATCAGACACAGCAAATAATGACTGGGTTGGTGCGGCGCTGTTGGGGTCAAATACAAAAAACTGACTCGCTGAAACCATAACCTGAGATTTCCCTGCGCCATCAACCATAAGGCCAATGCCAGCCTGAACATCCGCGACCTGACCTTTAACCGTCCACATTGCCTGCGCGCCGGCCTGCAGTGATGAGATAGCTTGGCTTTGTGTTTGAACCGATGCAGTTAGATCGCCAGCTGTCGCCTGAACGGTATCAACTCGCTGGCTTAAAGCGTTATCTGCAGCGGCTCTATTGGTTACCTCTGCCTGTGCTATCGCGTATGCGCTGTCTGCCCTTGCCTGTGAGGTGTCAACTCGCTGACTTAATGAGCTATCCGCATCAATGCGGGCGGTTTGCTCTGACAATAAAATAGCGCTAACTGGTCGGGTAGCGTTTGCGTTTACCCACTGAACCCCGGTGATCATCCACCAGTGCCCGGCGCCGGCATAATCCAATTGCACCCACAAACTAATGCTCGCAGCTCCGGCTGGTATAGTGATTGACCCGGATATTGTGCGCCATTCTGCCGAGGCATCAGCACGGGAAGCGGCAAGCAACCAAGAAATAACTTCCCCACCGGCATTTTTAACGCAAGCGCCAATGCCAATTCCAGGAGCTCCAGAATCCCCGGTGGCACACGCCAAACTAAAGTGATAAACATCTCCGGCCATGACCGGGATATTTTTCCCAATGGTGTCACGAGCTGAAATTTCAAGGCAGTTTGCCGCCGGGCTGCCTGCTGGCATGTATGGGTATCCGGCGTATCGAACAACGCCTTGTCCGTAGAATCCGTGATTATCATTAGTAAATGCCGGATTAATGAAAAGGTTGCCGATATCACCCGCCATTGCAGCTTCGATTTTATCTGTCCGCCCGGCAATGGCGCTATCTGCCGCCACTCTAGCCTGTTGCTCGGACTGAATGGCCGCCGAAACCCCATTAACAGCAGCTTGTGTTGTATCAATTCGGCTTGATAGTGCGGCGTCAGCGTACGCTCTGTTTGTGATCTCGGTCTGCGTCAATGCATATGTCGAGTCAGCTTTTGCCTGCGCCGTTGAAGCCATGGTGGTTATAGCTGAATCTGCATTAGCTCGTGCAGTTGATTCATTTTGAATAGCTGCCGCATTTGCACCAGTTGCAGCAACCACCTGATCAACACGCGAGCTTAGCGCCAGATCTCCGCTTGCTCTGGCCGTCTCTTCGCTTGATACTTTTGCACTTAATGCCGCATCTGCAGTTTTATATGATGATTCTAGTGTTGATATTGTCTGCGCCAGCGATTCAACTGCTGTAGATCTGGCTGTTTGCTCGGCCGCAACCTGCGCGGTCAGGCTGGCAGAGGTTGTTTCGAAATCAGCCTGCAATTCCTCAACTGTTTGTGCTAATGCCTCGTGGTTATTAGCTGTGACAGTCATGTCCTTTCTGATCGATGCTTCTGATACCCGATTCGCCCGGCTTGACTCATCATCAGAAAGTGCTGCGTTTGCTGCTGCCAGTGCCGCTAAATCTGCTTTTGCCCTTAATTGCTCATAACTGCTTGCGATGGTCTCCGCGTTACTACTCGATGATTGCTGCAACAGCGTGACAGAGCTGTTTAATCCGGACACTGACGAGTCAAGGTTGCTCAGATGTTGGCTGGTTGCTGAATTGGCTGTTGAAACTGTTTGTGATAGTTGAGTAATAGCAGCTGAATTCGCTGCGCCAACCGATGCGTTAGCGGTATCAGCGGCTTTATATGCGCTATCGATCTGGCTGATCTGCGTCGCTTTTGATTGCAAATCAGTATTGACAGCGATCAGTCCAGATTCTGCTGTAGCAACTCTACTTCCCAGCTGATCAACAGATTGCTGTGTCGCCTTCTGGGTGATAGAGCCTTCTGCTGCACTCATGCGGGTAGTTAATTGGGTTACATCCTCTGTTGTTTCAATGAATTCAGCCCTGGTGACCTGATTTGTCAGCTCTGCATTAATCGAATCCATCTGCGTTTCAACAGTTGAGATCCGCTGCGCCTGCAAACCAACCTCAATGGAGGATGCTTTTTGCGTCAATACCCCCTCTACCGAAGAAACCCGCTGTGTAACTTGATCGATATTTGTTTGTAGTTCAGAACGAACAACATTAATAGCGTCAATCGTTATCTCGCCGGTTGCTGGATCAACGGAAAGTATCGCATTGCGCAGACTTTGAACGTCAGCGCCATACTGCAATACCTTTTTGCTCAGCTCATCGTGCAGCAGTGAAACATTGATAGTTGTTGATCCGAGTAAATCTTGAGCCGCTTTTAATATGGCCTCGGCCTGCGATTGGCGATCTGTCAGCGATGATAGGTCAACGGTGATCTGCTGTATTTCAGCCGCTCTATCTTGAATGGATGTATTAAGAGCTGGGATCAACTCAATATCAGATAACAATGATTGAGCCAAATGACTTTCTTCAATCTGCCCCTGCAGCGCATCCAATATGTTTTGTATATTTTCGGCTGTTTCAGCGTAGGTGCCAGACTCCGAATTGTACGGCCCGGCAACCGGAGGGTTGCTCCGATTTACAAATCGAACCCAGTAATACACCTTCGCTGACCCGCCGATTGGGTCTGAGTACATGTTGGCAGATGAAGTGCCTATTTTTACGGCCAGTGATAAATTATCTGTCTCAGACCTAAACACCTCTGCATACGCATGCCCTCGGTAATTCGGGTCATCCCATTCAATCAAAATTGTGTTGAATGCACCGTTGGCAATAACATTGAGCGGTTTTGCCGGGAACTGAATGTCAGTGGGTGAAGATATAAGATCGGTGTTGATGCCGGCTTTATAGTTTGATCCTATCCGGGATAGCGTTGCGAGGCCGAGAGACTGCAGATCTCGATATGTCACCGCCTTATCAAGCTGATTCCCGCGCTGCCCCGTGAGAAGCTCTACATTCTCAGAAACACTGTTTAGATCGCGCCCGGAGGTAAAAGCCGTACTATTAGCCACCACTCATCTCCTGCATTGATGTTGCCAGCGTGATCCGCTCAACTTTTGCATTTCCTCTCACTTCAATCTGCCACTTATACCCTCGGAGTGCGGGAAGCCTGAATGCACCATCAGGCAAAACAGACGCTGATAAATCCAACTCCTGAACGCCATTAACGAACAACACCATCCCTATCTTACTGATATCGTCAGATACGATCCGGCAACTTGAGAATGAAGTGCCTTGGTTTTCAATAAACTCTTTACTACGCCAACGAAATTCGACGTTGCTTTCACTGCCACCTCGCCATGAATACAATGCCGTGCCTTTGGCCAAGTACAGCGCATCGGCTGTCATATCGTTATAGGCCGCGTCCCATCTATTCGAGAGCTCTCTGAAATCACCGGTTTGCGGGTCATAAATAAACCCCGTTGTATCCGTTATTCCTATGTATTTCCCTTCATACGACCACGCTCTCAGCGTTGAAGGGCTCATTGCCTGCCACTGATTGCGTGAAATTATTTTATCTGTAGCAACCGACGCTCCACTTTCGGTAACGCCAACCAACCCATCCGGTGACGCATACAAAACAACGCCATCAACAGAAACCATTGATCGCTTGCTGATGCAGGCTTGCTGGACATTTAATTTTTGACTGGTAATCGATGATGATGAAACGCCTGTCATCACATAGGGGTAACCTTTGGTTCCTACAACAAGTGATGTTCCGGCCGGGCAAATAGCCACAACGTCATCTTCTGTTGTTAACCGGTTAGCGTTCGGCCATGCATATGGCAAATAGGCGCCAGAAAACAGCACTGTGTTGCCAGAAAAACCTGCGGCAATGCCATTCGCCATTAAACATAGGCCGCGCATATCATCTGGAGGCGGCAGGTAATCTTCCGTTGCCAGCGTTGGCCCTAACTGATCATCGGTTAGTGAATCGATGAATGAGCCCACAGCGACATCCAGCTCCGCAACCAAGTACCATCCACTGCTGGAATCGCTGGTTGCGCTGCGATATACGCGGCGGCGATTGATATTGTTGTTATTTGATTGTGGTGCAGAAAAGATAAGTTCAACTGATGAGCCAGGAATGGAGATGGTCACCTCTATCGATGCTGCGCTTGGCGGCCCCTCCTCCCCGGTGGCTGATACAAAGGTCTGGATGTAATACCGTGATTCATCATCAGTAGAGGAATCATCAGCACTGCCTTCTGGAGGGGTGATAGCACCAATGCCGACAATGGCTGATGGCGCGGGAACGCCAAGCCTGAAATAGGCAGTCGGTCTAATCGCCCCCGAAGTAGCCACATCTGACATGGTCACTTTTGGGTAATTACCATCAGTGTAATAAACTCGACCATAGTCATCCTGCGCAACTGGCGATCGAATAACATCAACATCACCAGCCCACGAAAACCAGAAATCACCCCAATAATGAAAAATCGTTTTTGGTGTTGTCGGGAATGTAACTGCGTTAAGGGAATCATCATTCAGTGGTGAAATGACGCCGCTGTCAAAATGGCAATCCTTCGCTAACACACCACATTCATCGGGCAATAGAAATGGCTCAACGCGAGGTTTCATTCCCAGCATTGTGGTTATATCAATAGTTGGCATTTTGATTTTTCAGGAGGGAGAAAAAGAAAAACCCGCAACTCAGAGAGCGCGGGTTATTATTTGGATAATGTAACGCTGGAGATATCTTTGGTCAACTATGCAGCTGATTGCTATGTAGCGACTTCAGTCTGCTCTACTGGCTCTGGATCAACCAGACCAGCTAAATCCGCGTAAGTTACTGCGCTGGGGTTACCGTCTATATCAGACAGAAATTTTGTACGTTCAGTTTTGCTATATGCTCGATTGAACGGTTTTTCCGCGATAATAGAGCCGTCGCCTCTGACCACCCGGTTTAACCACTCCACTTCTACTGCTGAATATTCAGGCAGCACCCTGACGCTTTTTAATACTTTTAATTCTGTTACTTCGCTCATTTCAATGCCTATGCAATTTGATATGTTGCTGAAACCATGTAATCCGCGCCTGATTCAAACTGGTACGCAGCTCTACTTCCGACGTGATTAAACGTTATCATCGTACTGCCACCTCTCATGCATGCGTTAATTTCTGACTGCAATACCCCACCTTTATAGACCGCGCACGGAATATACCCTCCTTCTCCCAGCCAGATAGGCACAAATGGGATGCCGTAAATTTCACCACTATTACTTGGTACCGATAACCCAATGAATGAGATGTACGCACGTATATGTGCAAGCCCACCCTGCCGCATATACGTGCCATTTTTAGCTGCAAAATTAGACACGCCTACGACTGATGGCTCCCAAGTGCCAGGCACTTGAGGAAAATTTTTATCGTGCATCAGTGTAGATAGTGACTGCGACGCCCCGCTACCGGTATCCCATACCAGCGCACCTTCTGGTGGTTGTCTATCTAAAAACGGGGTAACGCTTACATAAGCAGTCCATGCTAGCGTGGCCCTGATGCATGTAAATGATGTCATCTGCAAATACAGCCATGCTGTGCCATCAGCCTGCTGATACGCAAGAAAACGAGGACTCCCTGCGGTATCGGTTATGCCGGACAGCTTGAATCCTTCGCGGTTTGTGGCGCTAATGCTGAATTCTACTTTCCCTTCGGTCCACGCGCCGTAGCTGCCGGTCAATGTTACTATTTCCCGAGAGCCAGATCCGCTAAGCGGTAATCGACACAGACGCAAAAGAACCGTTTCAGCGTTCACATAATAATCCAACTCCAGTGATGTCAGGCTATTACCCGTCATCGACGTGTTTTCTAACGCCCAGCCATCAGCGATTAAAGCCTTATCTGATTGACGAGCCGAGTCAACGCGCACACCGTAGGTTTGCTCGCCATTCCACCCCATGAGCGTCGGGAATGTCGCACCCCATGGCACTTGAGCGTTTATGTTGCTGATAGCCGCGTTAGTCGGTGACAGCCCTTTTGATGCATCAAAAATTGTGTGTCCGGTGCCGCAGTTTTTCCAACGTAAAAACTGCGCCGGAGATCGTAAATCAAAATCTGGCGACGAGCCGGGGCCAGAATTCATTGCCGCGAGATTCGGCAACGTGACCTGATTGCCAGCAGGGCCTGTTAACGTTACGTTTGCGGCGGCACCGGTGGACCACGATTCCAAGTTTCCATATTGTGCGTTGGCATACGCCAGCGATTGCGAAATGCGGGATGATAATTCAGGGATCGTGTCTGTAACCGTGACCTGAATTTTATATTTTTTGCCGGATGCAGTGGCGCCCTCCCATGCCTCAACTAAATACAGCTCAGTGTCAGAATTGACGTAATCAACTTCGCTAATCACATTATCGATAACGCACATGCAGCCTTTACCGACTTTTTGCAGCAAATTACTCAGCCACGATGTGCCGCTCCCGGTTACCTTTTTACTTCCACTGGTAACTGTAATTGTGCCAGTTCTTACCCAAGTGCCCGCCATTCTTTGCTACCTCTACTGCTGAGTGGTTCGCTGGAATGCCTGACTTTGAATTTGAGCCAACGCATTGTCTGCATTGGTTTTCTCACCAAGCTGCTGTGAAAACGCATTGTAGTGACTAACGGCGCGATTACTGTTTGCAACATAATCAGCATCTTTGCTGTAGGCGCGATAAAGGATGAAATCAATAATTGGGTTGATGTAGATATCATCGAGATCAGCAACGGCTGGCGTTGTTGCGTCATTAACTTGTGCTATCGTTTTTGCCTGTGGAGCAACCGAATAAACCAGGTTAATTTTTGCGGAAGCTATAACACCGGGATAGAGATAGAAAACCTTTGGATCGCGATCATCATAAGTGTACGCGGCAGCGTCAGCGGCATCTGCACTAATGTGCCAGTCTGGATAGTTATCATCTAAAGCAGCACGATCTATGTAGCGAATAACACGACCGCTATCATTACGCACTACGTCGATCAACTTTAAAGCATTTGACGGAAGTAATTGTTTTGTTCCTGCTGCGCACGTAAATTCAACGTCGGCCGCATTAGCATCCGGTCTCATAAGGACAATAGCCCGAACGCCATCATTATAATAATCCAGCAGCTCTTGTTTTGGCCAACGAGCCCAAATTTTGTCATTCAGAAGCGTGTTGCAGCGAGACAGAATTGTATCAACAGTTACAGTTGCCATTTATTGGACTCCAGTTAAAAGAAACCCCGTGCTCTGACGGGGTTGGAAAATTCGGATTGAACTAGCTCATTCGATTGCGCCAGCCTGAATCTGGCGGCTCGCCGATAACCTTCGGTGAATTCTGCGCCATATAACTGAGCGCGCTTGCCGTCAGTCCACGGCATGCCTGGTTGCAGATATAATATTTTTGCAGCACCGAACGCGATTGTTTCGGCGTGGTCGTCGTAGATTGGCTTGGGCAATGAAGAGGCTGACTGAATTGGCTCAACGTTATAGCCAATCGTCATGCTTGGAATGTCCCGCAATGCCTTGAGTTGATTGGCTGATATAGCGATGTAATCAATGCCGCCAGACAACAGCTCGCCATCACCACCAACAATAGAGTTCAGATCGGATGATTTCAGGTTGTCGTCAGTGCAAACTGTGATTGCTTGCCCGGCAATGACGCCGGTAAGTGTTTTGCTATCAACCAAATATTTACTGTTTCGGCAGAAAATAATAGCGGCCTCAACTACAGCCGCCCTCATCATGATTTCAAGTGGTCCGGTAATATGCCGGCGCACAATGGGCAGAAATATTTCCGGATCAACCATGTCCATTATTCAGCTGCCTTAGCCTGTTTTTCTTTCAGTGCATCGCGGACACGAACCGCATAATCACGCACTAATTCGCCCGGGTTAATTTCAATGCCAAGGCTTTCAGATTCAACGATAGTTTTCAGCTTGGTGCTGGTTAACTTACCCAGATCGCCATACCCATCAACAACAAGACTTGCCGCGGCCAATTCAGCCAATCGATCTTCTTCGGCCTTTTCAGCAGCCAATTGCGCAGCGAATAATTTTTCTTCCTGCTCTTTCTGAACCAACTCGTAGTCAGACTCTTTAACCCAGACATCTTTGTGCGATAAAAACTTATACGCCACATCGACAGGGACGGGGATTGGAATGCCTGCAGGAAACGACAGGTTTGTACCGTAAACGGTGTCTTTCTTTTCCGGCTTACTGCCGATATAAACAAGATTAATTGTTTCAGCCATGATGATTTCCCAGAATAAAAAAGGCCCACCGAAGTGAGCCTTGATTAATTGATTGTTTTACAGGGTGCCAACAACTTCATAGTGGGCACGGAATGTCACCTTGCCGGTAGCAGCGGCGCCACCAACGACGAGTGATAACGTGGTGTTATCTACAGACGTCAATGCATCTTCGATTGGTTTGTAGCCAGAGCCAGCAGATGCGCAACTCAGGCCAGCGATCAGCGCGGTATCGCCGAGCTTAACGTCGATAGTCACACCCGCGCCAAGCGCCGCATTAATGTATTCAATACCGGTCAGCTTGCATCCGGCTGGAAACTGGCGACCTTCGATAACCGTGGCCGCCGCGTCGGCAGCGAAAGTAAAACTGAAACCAGCCTTTGAGCTGTTACCAGCAGAGCCTTGATAAACCGCCTTCCCCAGCAGGTTTGATTTTTTGGTATCCATATTTGCCATATTCCTTCATCAAAAAGAAAAGACCGGACAATGCCGGCCATAACTATTCCCGCTTACAGAGTGATTGCGGTATCCAGCGCGATAACGCCGAGGTCATTGATCTTGCCGTACTTGTCAGCAAAGCGGATTTTCTTGCGGCCATTGATCCAACTGATAGAGATTTCAGTGCTATTTCCGTGATCGGCTGGTTCTTCATGGTAGTTAAACGAACCACCGTTTTGTGCACCAAATGCCAACGCCATAGCCTGACCACCCAACAGAATTGCACGGTCGATATTGGTCGCCGCATTTACCTGTGCGATGGTTGCCGCGTTGTCATTGTTGGAAATATTGACAACATCACCGGTTTTGAAGCGGATCGGCATGCCACTACCTTGGCGAACCAAGATGTTGCGCCACATCGCACATTGCCCTTTGAACAATGGATGATTGAAACCTTTAGAGCGATTAACTGCGTTGGCCGTCATCGCCTGCCAGTCTTTACCAGCGGTTGATGTGTACCAGTCATTCCATTGGCGCGGAGTAACACTCAGCACATACCACGGGTCTTCATCGGCCATTTCATCGCCAGCAAACTTAACAGGTGACAATGGTGTTGCCAGCTCTGATAAGTACAGTGACAAATTATCTACACAAGCCAGGCTAAACTTATCCGCTGAGTCGATACCAGCAAATGAAGTGGCATCACCGCCGAAGAAATGACGTTCATAGGTTGGTGGCAGGACGTCATTAACCATGATTTTTTGATATTCTTCGTCATCAGCCAATGGGACGATAATTCCGGTTCCAGAAACCGAACCCCGCGCACCAGCCAGATGAATGGTTGTTAACTGATCATCCAGCTGACCATAGTAAGAGCCAGTCAGCAAAGTTCGCGCTGTTTTCTTCAAACCGTGCTTGGTTCGCTGTTGCGACATCTTGCCGCCAGCATCGACACCATGTCGGCCCTGATTGATTTTCAGTGAGAAGCTGGCCTGAGACAGGTTTTCTAAACGACCTTCCAGCTTCTGATCACCCATAGTTGGGCGGCCATTCAGCTGATGGAAGATCTGCATATCCACTTCATCACCAGCCGTTTTACTCAGATCGGTAACGCGAACAATGGGGGCTTTGTGACTTGATTGATTCTTGGCATTATCCGGCTGCGCTTCCTGTGGTGCGGAGTCCGTCATCATATTGGCGAACGATTTGGTGCGATTAGCTTCGGTAAATAACGCCGCCTGCATGATCTTGTTAGACATGGCGCTGGTTACTTGTGTCATAAATTTCTCCAGGACTAGAAACGAAAAAACCCGCCGAAGCGGGTTAGTTGAATTTTGGTTTGTGACTACAGATCGATAGAGTTAAGGATCTTATCTATCTCAGTAGGGCTAAGCTTACTGAACTCAGCATTCAACTGAGACGGGGAAAGTCCGGCATAATATTCAGGGGTGCCGCGCGTTGCAGTCTCACGAACACTATTACCGATATCAGACGGGCTGTTTGGCAGCGAGTCTTCCTTTGCCTTCTTCTGTGGCTGTTGAGCTGGGTCTTGTTTTGTTTCTGGCTTTTCTGGTTTTACTGCATCGCCAAATGCTGACGCAGTGCGGCGAACCGCTTCCAGAAAGCGCTCTCGAACAGGCTTTGACTGCCATAACGGATCAGTCATTAACTCGGCATCTTTGGCCTTTGCGTAATCCATGCGATCTTGATCGCTTGTCTCCCACAAAACCAATTCAGGGATACTTTCAAAAGCTTGTCTTGCCGTTGATTTTTCTGGATCAACAGTAGCAGCCTGCTGATTCAACTTACCTTCAAGCTCACGTATTTTTTCTGCCTGCTTAGCAATGACTTTCCCTACTGCTGGAAAGTCATCAACTAGCGCATTTAGCTCATCATCCGTTTTGCCATCAAGTTCATCTGTACTTAAATCAATGCCATGCTTATCCAGTACCAACTGCAACTTGTCACGCTCAGCCTGAATCACTTTTAACTGCTGATTTTCCTGCTCAAGCGTTGCAGCCTTCGTGCGCGCATGCTCAAGGACTTCATACGGGATGGTGTGTTTGCCGTCTTTCGACAGGACAACCTTCTCCTGATCAGCGTTATTAGTTTTTTCAGAGCTGGTTGCATCGCTAACAGCTCCACCTTCTGCCGCCGTCGTCGCGGTGGTTACGACCTTTTCATCCGGTTTTACTGTTTCAACTGGCTTGGTTTCAGTAGTCGCTTCATCGGCGTCTGCATCACCTGATTCGTATTGCTCAATTAATTTATCCAGAGCATCCAAATCACCAGAGTCCATTGCTTCGTTAAGTGCCTGTTCGTCAAATTCCAATTTTATTACCTCGTTGTTTGGGTTTTTTCGCGCCCTAGCGGGTAAATGCACTTGTATAAATGCGCTTACCTGCTGAGTCGCAGAAACAAAAAAGCCCCGCGATATGCGAGGCTTAGAAACGAAAACGGCACTCCAGATGGAATGCCGCTATGATGGGAAGATGCTAACGCTGACGGATTAAAAAAGCAACACTGGTTATGCAACAGAATCGAGCTGCGCTTCGATATTTTGCAGTAGTTGATCTTGTAGCTGCGACAACTCTAACTTCATGCGCTCGTTTTCAGTGGCAACGGCTTGCATTTCCTGCAACAACTTGCCTGTTTGCGCCTGCTTCATGGCGTCATCGTATCTTGCACTATCCATTTGTTGTTGAATTTGAGCAGCTTTAGCTTGTTGCTGTTGTGCTTCTGATTCCAGTTTGGCTAATTTCGCCATCACTTCGCGCATTGCCATTTCTTGCTGCTGTTGGACCTGTTGCTGTTGCTGTTGTGCGGCTTGCTGTTCTTCCGGTGTCATGTCGGATGGGTCTTTCGGGATCTGCAGTGCATTGCGAACGCGCTCAATGAACTTATGCTTGTTTGGGATATCCATCATTTCAGCAATTAAATCGAATACTGCGCCTTGAACTTGTGGCGGCATCTGCCCGGTGACAGCGGTTAATCGCTCAACTAATTGCTGCTTGTAGATAGATGTCGTCTGAATTGGGGCTAACGCGATGTGCGCTGACAATCTCGTAATGTCATTAGATAAAGAACCATCTTCCTGAGTAACATTAATGGCTACTGCCTTGCGATTGCGGGGATCTTCCTTGTTGATTGTGACTTTATAGTTTCGCTTCTGCGCTAAATCATCAATCAGATAACCGAGGATCAACTGACCCAGTTGCTCACACGCGAATCGGTAGTTGTCATTGATTTCAGCTAGTGTTGTGCTTCCTTGCTCTACTAGTGATGCGATGGCGACGCCAGATTGCCCGGCACTATCTTTGCCAAGGTAGGCTGCATAAACACCCATCGTATCCTGAATGAGCTTCATGCTGTCTTGCATAACAACGAACTGCTGCTGTGCAATGTTGAAGTCTTGCTCAACCTTGAACACATCTGAGATGGATTTGTTATTTTTCCGGTCAGGGTTTAGCTCAATTAAGCCATCAGGACGCTCTACCTCTTCCAGAACCTTCTCACGGCTCATATTGGTTGCGTCTTTATCCATTATGACGCGCTTGGCTTGCAGCAAGAACGTTAGCTTTAACCGGCGAAAGTTAACTTCATCCTGCGCTGGGATGGCACCGGCGATCAACCCGTATGGTTCACCGGTAGAATCTTTTCGATAACCCCAGAACGGCACCAGCGGGAACATACCATAAGGCGCTTTACATACACGATCGCCGATTTTATGTGGCCCAATAAACCATGCCTCACGGATTTCTTGAATTAAGCGATCAGATACAACACCTTTCCCCATACCAAGCAATGTGGCATGCAGTACGTTGTTTTTATCGTAGGCAACACAGCGACCGGATTCCAATTCGAGAACGGGAACGCGCTTATATACCCGGTAATAAATAACCTGTAACAGAATGCGTTTGCGGTCAGTTGATAGCCATTCCATTTTACTTCGCGTGAATGCCTTGTAATCAGCAAAAGCACTAACCAAGTCAGTCTCAACGCCATCAGCCACAAAGGTGTCCGCAAAACCAATCCAGTCACCAACCGCATAATCGATAATTTCATCGTAGCCAGGCACAACAACCTTGGCTTCATCGACATCGAGCCAGCGCTTGCGCATCAACCAACGGCAATCAGATAGATCGGCTTCTTTGCTCATCCAATCCCAATACACTTCATCGCGGTGAACGCTAATGATTTTGTAACGCGGCCCGAACGCATCAGCATTTCTGACTACTTCAACCCACCCTAACCCAGCTGATATTTGCTGCTTATAGGCATCCTGACGCGCACGATCTAATCGCGCCATGCGACATACGTCTGCAAACTCTGCGTTTAATGCCTCCGCGACTTCGTCGTATTCATCTTCGGGATCATCTGCAATCACCATTAATGCAGTGCGCGTTTTGGCTTCCATACCCAGCACAGCGTTGATAGTTGGCTGGATCAGATTGTGAATAGTTACCGGTTGCCCGCGCTCTTTCAGTACCGCCTTAACTTCTGGTGCAAGTTGATCGCCATCGTAATAAGCCATGCAGGTGCGGGCCAATGATCGCCAGTCAGGCTGCTGGTTAATGTCATCCATCAAAGATGACAGCTCTGTTGGAGTCATCATGCTCTTGCTGGCTTTCGCGGTGTCATCTGCGATCAGCTTTGGTTTGAATACTCTTGGCATATTAGTGTGTCATCCAGTGGGAGTTTTTGCGGTTTAGTTCGGTAACTTTTGATGTGGCAGGCATTCGCGCGCAGATCTCTTGAGCAATCATGTAGCTCATAAGCTGGTCGTCAAAACAGCCTTCCTGAGCATTCATGCTGCCAGTTGCGTCATATACATAACTTGTTGCTTCCGACACGGTACCAATCCAGCGAATTCCGGACTGTTGATTACGCATCAGCGTTTTCATACCTTCGGTTAGAACGGGTTTCGATTGCCGAGTAGTTAGCCAACCAAGTCGCGGCGTTTGGTCGTCACTGTCTCGATCGAGGTATTCTTCTGAGTAAATGCGGCGAACTGGATAAACTTCGCGCAGCTTTAGCAGTACAGCGTGGCCGTGGTTATTACGTTCTGGCCCAATGTATGCGGTGTTGTACCACTTGCCAACGTGAGCCAGTAACTGAGCGAATCGATCGGCATCCAAGTGACCGTACCAATGCGCTACTTGTTCGCCAGTTGAGCGCTTGATGACGTCAAAACTCGACCGGTCTCCATGCTCAAGCCCCTCAGAAGGGTCACCGCCTATCGCGTAGTCTTCCTCTTCATCTGGTAACTCCCAGACAAGCAGCATGTTTTCAAGTGAGCGCTGGCCTTGCTGATCTAAGTTCTCAGGCTTCCGGTATTTCGACTTCTCACCTGTTTCTGGATTGATGTCGTAAACCAGTAACGGCATAACGCAATCGCCCTCAGCAAGCATTGTCATTATTGGGTCAAATACGCGGCGCCCGGAGGTCAGGAAAGCTTCCATCGGCGTAGAAGGAAACTCCTGCTTCATTTCGCCTTTCTGTTCGATTTCTTTGCGGATGTACCATTGGCGCTGCTCATCATCGAGCGTGGTTTTCATCGCCTTCTCGACCGCGGCAAAGTATTCCTCTTGGTCTTTGCTGATCACTAATCCGGTAGCGGGAACCGGTGCGCGATATTTCGGATCTTGCCACCAAGCAAAGAAGTGAGACTTCCAATCAAGTTGCGCCAATTCAGCGCCGGCTTGTTGCAAGCTTAAAGCCCGCAAGGTCATGTCGTAAAAGTCACCACCAACACCTTCTGCTGTACTTTCAATGAAGGCAATACAGCCGGGGTGAATAGCGTTTAGCGTACCTGTTCTGACCTCTTTGGCTTTTTCTGGGTATTTTGCGCAGATCTTGCCGTGCTCTGAAACATGCAATCGCTGTACAGTGCCAGAACGGAATGACGTTGCTACCTGAACTGATGAGCCGTGTTTGAACAGGATGTAACCACCGTTAGCGCCGCCGCGGCGTGATGTGATTGTAAATGTGGCCTTTAGCCAGGCAGGTAAATTATCAAACGGGATCTCAATCTTGGTTCTGAATATTTCACCGGCTGCCGTTCTATCCTGGGCGATGATCCCGCACTTTATATTCTTGTTGAACAACGCTTCATCCAGCAGGTAGATATCAATCGCTGTTGAGAACCCAAGTTGACGCGCTTTCAGAATGATGTTCAGCCACCACATGCAGCGAAACAGCAATTCCTGAGCAGGACGCAATTTGAACTGAACCAATACCCCCTGCTCATTCTCTATCTTGTAGAGATTGTTCATGCGCCACCATTTATCGCTCAGATGAGCTTTGATGTAGGCGATGCTTTCCGCTTCGGTCATTCGATGGATTTCATTAACTCTGCATAAAACAGCGTTACGGCCATTAGAGCTACGCCCTTATCAGCGTCACTTTCATACAACTCTCTGTATTTCGAATTGAGTTGTTCAATTTTTTCTTGTTGTGATTTCGGGAGGCCATAAATGACGCCCTTGATCATCAGAATTTGCTGCTCGTATTGCTGTTCCATATTTTCTCCGGGCAGTAAAAAACCCGCCGAAGCGGGTCTATTTTCAATGTTAGTAAGTATTATTGGTTTTCATGCCAAGCAACTTCACCTTGCTCGTATGTAACGATCTCATATAGCCCTTGCTTTAGAGCATACTCAAAATATTTTGGTCCAGTCATGCTGTCAGATGCTTTAGCCCTTACGTTATCAACCGCCTCTTGTTCTGATCCTGCCAGCGTGAAGAATGAGTCCTCGCCATATGGCATAACTGAATCAGAACCAATGAAACGGAAATAGTAGATCTTTAGGGAAGGTTGATTTTTTTGTTCAGACATATTTTATGTTCGCTGTGGTTATGTCTTGTTTGGCATTGCCAGATGAATCATTGATAGTAAGTGATTAAATTGCTCATCAGTTAGCTTGCCTTTGTTTAGTGCTTTCACTAATGATTGCGTTCGTAATGGATGTTGTTGTTTGTAGTCATCAATGCCACTTGCCGTTCTGCTTGCCTCAGAATAAAGCGCAACGAGTTTATCAGCTAGCACACCTTCATCGTCTATAGGATCAACCGCCAGTATAAATTGTCCATCATCGTCACGACCGACAGTAAACCCAACTTTTTCAGCAGCCTGCATTGCCATTATTTCAGCGGCGGATAGTTTATTTTTGTGCTGGATCTGACAATAAGAAAGGAGTCGCTCCATTTCAATTATGTTTCCCTGACTAACAGCCAAATCAAACTCAGACTGATTGAAGCCGTCATCTACAGAAACGCTAATATTCTCTTGAGAATTTACACCATCATTGAGTTTTTTCATTAATGCGCCACTCGCATGATGAACCGCCGCAAAAACTGGGTTTGGAATAAGCGAATAACCAATAATATCTTCTATTTTTGGAATCGTGTTTATCTTAAATTCATCGCCTGACATAGAATTCACCAGATTCAATTATCACCCACCTATTCTAGCTCATTAATCCGCCAGATCCCATCTGTTGCAGATCTTCAACAATCTCACCAACTGGCGTTGTGTCGCCACCCTGATCACGTTCAAGTCGTGCAGTCTCTGCATCCAATTTTCGCCTGGCTGATTTAATGCGATCGGTGTCTGCAATAATCTTTGGCTCGTTAACGTCATCGATGCGAATTGCGCTAAGTGTCCGAGTTAGTGACTCAACACGAGCGACATTTCTATCAAGCGCCTGTTCAGCGGCGGTTATCTTTCCATACAGAGCAATGCGGTCCGGTATTTCAGTGGCCGCGCTCAGGTCATCGTGCATCTTCTGCAGGTTCTTTGTGACGCTGATAACCCTTGCCCTGGTGAATGTCAGCTCATCGTGCAGGGACATTAATTCGGCATCATCGAAGTATTCGGTTTGCGGGAAGTATTTAGCGTAACCGCCGTGCTTTACTGCAATATCGTTCTTTGGCTCAAACAGGTTTACTGGGTTTGGGTTTCCACTTCGAACGCCCTTTGCCGAAGAGTCCTGCTTGTTGTGTCTGTTCGGTTTCGCATCTTGCCTGATGTCTGGTTCAATTTCTGGAGAATCATTCTCATCATCGGCATCAATATTACCATTTGCGCATTGCGCACTTTGCGCACTTTGCGCAGGGTTATTTTGCGCATTCGGTTTGCGCAGTGACTTTTGCGCAGTTTGCGCATTTTTCTTGGGCTTCTTATTACTGGATTGCGCGGCTGTGCGAGAAGTTTTACTTGTTGTGACTGATTGTGCGCGAGTTTTTAAATAGCGACGCGCAGATTGATAGTTGTACCCGTTTTGCTCACACCATTCCTTTGCGCTTACTCCGGTTCTCTCCGTCTCTATCTGGAAGAGTTGGTTGATAGCGTTCCAGTCGTTAGCCATTGTTACTTGTTATTCGTGCTATTGGTTGATGGGGATGGTTTTTGGCAAGTGCTGATGATGTAGTCTTGCAGGTAGCTTATTTGGTTGGTTGCTGTTTTGATTCTATCGCGT
>JAQUHG010000121.1 GCA_028683735.1 Tolumonas sp.
GTTGCATCGATTGTTGTTGAGCCACGATTGCATCATGCGTGCTGTAATCGGTTGCCACAATCAGTCCTGTACATGCTAAAGCAAACATACTGAGGCGAAGACCATTTTTCTGCATAGATTTCAGCATGGGTTAGTGTCCATATACGCGGGATTGGCTGTATTTATCGATTAGTGGCACCAGTATGTTGCATAACAACACGGAAAACGCCACACCATCAGGATAACCACCAAAATGCCGGATCAGGAAAACGAGCCCGCCGACAAGTGCGCCGAAGATCAAGCGTCCACGAGACGTGGTGCTGCTGGTTACTGGGTCGGTCACAATAAAGAATGCACCCAACATGGTGGCACCACTAAGTAACTCGATTTCAGGCACCACAAAGTGCGCCGGAGACAAATAATGAGCGATAGCACTACAGGCGGCCAGAGTGCCCAGCATTGCGAATGGGGTTTGCCATGGGATCAAGCGGAAAGCAAACAGCATTACGCCACCGGCCAGAAAACTTAAGTTGATCCAGCGCCAGCCATCATGGCTGATGGCAGAAAAGTGTGGCAGTGCGATCGCTGACTCAACAGAATGACCACGCTGAGTTTCTGTTTTCATGTGATCCAACGGCGTAGCCATGGTTGTGCCATCAACCAGCGTTTTTAATTGATAGCTGTTCAATCCTTCGTTGGTTTTGCCTTTAAAAATAACCGCCGCAGTATCAGCCACCGTTAATTGTTGTGCGGATACGGCTTGTGGCGCTAACCATGTAGTCATCGGCACGGGGAAGGAAACCAATAACATCACGTAACCCACCATTGCTGGGTTAAATGGATTTTGGCCCAAACCACCATACAGTTGCTTGGCAATGACGATCGCAAATGTCGTGGCCAGCACGGTCATCCACCAGGGAAGCAATGGTGGGATCGCAACCGCAATTAATGCCGCTGTCAGCAGTGCGCTGCTATCACGCAAGGAAGGTAACAAGGCATAACCGCGCAGGCGTAAAACAGCCGCTTCAGCAGTGAGCGCGGTAACACAGGTTATTGCAAGTTGAAGTAAGACACCCCAGCCAAACAGATACCATTGAGCGCCAATCGCCGGCACTAACGCCAGCAATGTCAGCCGCATCACGCTACTGGTACTTTTCTGGCTATGGCCATGGGGTGAGATCGCAATGGCAAACGACATGATGATTATCCCTGTTTTTCAGTGTTACTGGCTGAGTCAGCCTCAGCCTGTGCTTTCTTGGCCTTCGCCCGTGCAATCGCTGCGGCTACAGCGGCCTTTCTGGTGGCATCGGGATCGACTGCTTCGGTGGCTTGTTCCATGTCTACGACAGGAGCGACAGACTGCTCAGTCTGCGCTTTTTTGGCTTTCGCTCTTGCAATTGCAGCAGCAACAGCCGCTTTTCTGGCTACATCAGGGTCAACCGCTTCGGTGGCTTGTTCCTCGTCTATGACAGGAACCGCAGGTTGTTCAGTCTGGGCTTTTTTAGCCTTCGCTCTGGCTATTGCAGCAGCGACAGCTGCTTTTCTGGCTGCTTCTGGATCAACTGATGCCACGGGTTCTTGCTCTGCGTTTATCATTGAACTATCTGATGTATTGCCGACTAATTCCGCTTTGCGTGCTTTCGCTCTTGCCAGTGCCGCCGCGACAGCTGCTTTACGGGCATCGTCGCTACTTGCAACTGCTGGGTTAGTATTTCCACTGGCAGCTTGCTGTGCTTTTTCTGCCTGATGCTGACGAGCTTGTTCTTTGCGAGCTTCGCGTTCAGCCTGAATGTCTATGTTGCTAGCTGCAGCTTTATTTTGCTGCGCTTTAATCCGTAAAATAGCTGCGGCTACTGGATCACTGCCGCCAGCAACCGTAGGGCGAGCTGGTGCAGGCGCTCGGACTTCGCGAGCCAATCGCTCTTCTTCCAAACGCTGTTTTTTTGCTTCAAAACGCAATTTTGCGCGTTCGGCTTGTACTGCTTCTTCGCGCAGATGTTCGATTTCTGCTTTTTCCTGACGATAGTAATGCACCAGTGGAATGTTGCTCGGGCAGACCCACGCACAGGCGCCACATTCAATACAATCAGACAGATTATATTTCTCAGCGTTCTCGTGATCACCAGCCCGGCTATACCAATAGAGCTGCTGTGGCAGTAATTTGACTGGACACACATCGGCACATTTCGCGCAGCGAATACAATTCACTTCGTCATCGCGCGGCGGTAACTCAGACACACTGGGCGCTAAAAGACAGTTGGTAATTTTTACTACCGGTACATCGGCATGGGGCAGGGTAAAGCCCATCATGGAACCGCCCATGATGACACGCTGGCGTGGTTCCGGAACCAATGAGAATTGTGTCAGTAACCAGCGAACAGAGGAACCTAACCGTACCCAAGCATTGCCTGCTTTCTTAAATTGTGAACCAGTGAGTGTCACGACACGGCGGATCAACGGTTCATCTTCGATAATGGCCTGCCGGATGGCGTAAGTCGTACCGACGTTCACCATGACAACACCCATCGACAATGAGCGTCCACCGGCTGGAACCTGTTTGCCAGTCAGGATCTCGATCAGCTGACGTGCACTGCCAGACGGATATTTGGTCGGGATAACTCGTACAATCACATCGTCAGGCAACGGGTGTAATGAAAAAGCGGCGATAGCTTCCGGTTTGTTATCTTCAATCGCGACGATAGTAATAGTCGGGCGCAAGATATGTTTGATGATCTCAACGCCTTCAAGGATCTCCCGAGCATGCTCACGCATCAGACGATCATCGGCGGTAATGTAAGGTTCGCATTCCGCACCGTTGATGATGACGATCTCAGCTTTTTCACGGGCTACACTTAATTTGGCATAAGTCGGGAGGCCTGCACCGCCTAAACCAGCAATACCAGCCTGACGAATACGATCGAACAGTTGAATCGCATCATAACGGCGAAAATCTGGCCAGGGTTCACGCTCACGCCATTGATCTAAACCATCGGGCTTGATGTGAATACAAGGTTCACTTAAACCGGATGGATGCGCCACCGTATGCAATTCAATCGAGGTGATGACACCCGAGCTACTGGCATGTACCGGCACTTCCATCGGGTGATCGCTGGCGGTCAACTGCTGACCCGTTAAAACATGATCGCCGACTTTTACCAACAAACGTCCGATGCGACCACTGTGTTGTTTGATTGGAATAACCAGAAACGGGGGGATACCGGCGTTAACTAACGGTGCTTCGCTGGATTCACGCTTATGTTCATCGGGATGTAAACCGCCATGGAAGTCCCAGATCTTTCCTTTACGGATTTTACTGATGATATTCAGAATACTCATTGCACCATTCTCACTGGAATTGTTTCAACATCCCACTTCCAGCGATCCGGCGTGGCAGGTAATTCGATCATTTCAATACAGTCAGTTGGGCAGGGGTCAACACACAGATCACAACCGGTACATTCGCTGCGCAGGATGGTATGCATCTGTTTTGGCGCACCAATGATGGCATCTACAGGGCAGGCCTGAATGCATTTAGTACAGCCAATGCACAGATTTTCATGGATAAATGCCACGCGTTTCGGTGGGGTTAATAGCAATTCATCATCATCCGACGGCGGTTCAACCCCCATCAGATCGGCAATTTTTTGGATTGTCTGTGAACCACCTGGCACACACTTATCGATAGTATCGCCATTAGCAATGGCTTCAGCGTATGGGCGGCAACCGGGGTAACCGCATTGCCCGCACTGTGTTTGCGGCAAAATCGCATCGAGTTTTTCGACAATCGGGTCCGATTCGACTTTAAATCGAATCGCAGCATAACCGAGCAACAACCCGAAAATCAGCGCAAGCAAGGTGAAAATGATGATGATGAATAAGATCTGATTCATGATATTAGAGCTTTATTAAGCCAGTGAAACCGAGAAAAGCCAGAGACATCAACCCTGCGGTCACCATGCCAATGGCTATACCTTGAAACGGTACTGGTACATCGCCCGCCGCGATGCGTTCGCGCAGAGAGGCAAATAGCACTAATACCAACATGAACCCCATGCCACCACCAAAGCCATACACCACACTTTGCATAAAGTTGTGCTGCAGATTGATGTTCAGCAGAGCCAAACCCAGCACGATACAGTTGGTGGTGATCAACGGCAGATAGATACCCAGCACGCGATAAAGGTCAGGCGCACTTTTCTTAATGACCATCTCAGTAAATTGCACGACAACGGCGATGACTAATATGAATGCCAATGTGCTGAGTGATGTAGCATTCAACGGCGTCAATATGTAATGGTCAACCAGATAACAGAAAGCCGATGTCAGCGTTAATACAAATGCAGTAGCGACACCCATGCCAATAGCGGGTTCAATTTTTTTCGACACGCCCATAAAAGGGCAAAGGCCGAGAAACTTAACTAATACGAAGTTATTGACCAGTACAGTACTGACCAGAAGTAACAGGTATTCGGACATAATTCATACCTCAGCTTGCAAGCGGGCACATTATCTTAGTATGCCAGATGCTTAACAACCCTTAATCCTAAGGGTTTCTGGCTATTGGTACGCTGAATGGCTAGACTTTGCTCTCTTTGGCCCCATTTTCAGGAGGTAATTTTGGGTGGCTTATCGATGCTGGCACTTACTCTTGCCATGCTGCTTTGGTCCAGTGCATTCATCTCATTGAAATATCTGCTGGATTACTTTCATCCGACACAGATTGTATTCATCCGTATGTTGATTGCCAGCGGCTGTTTTTTGCTTTTTGGTAAGAAGCTTTTACGGTTTCGTTATGAAGCCGGCGACTGGCGCTGGCTGCTGGTAATGGGGATTGCGGAACCCTGTTTATATTTCTTATTTGAAACATCGGCGTTGCAATACACCACCGCTGGGCAAGCGGGCGTGATCACCGCGACATTGCCGTTACTGGCTTCTGTGGCTGCATTCCTGATCTTAAAAGAGCGTATTGGGAAACCGCAAATTATCGGTTTTATTATCGCGATTCTTGGCTGTTCAGGGTTAAGTATGGCAGCTCAAAATGGCGAACAAGCCAGCAACCCGCTATTGGGAAATATGCTGGAGTTTTTGGCGATGTTATGCGGTGCGGTTTACTCAATATCGATCCGGAAATTATCAACGCGTTATTCAGCACTGGTGTTGACTTCATTTCAGGCCTTTGTCGGTGCTATTTTCTTTGGCCCGTTAGCTTTGCAACATGATATGCCAGCTAATATTCCGCTATTTCAGTGGGGTAATTTCATCTATTTGGCAACGATTGTTACCATCGGCGCCTATTGGTTGTACAACTGGGCTATCAGCCGAGTGCCGGTGTCACTAGGCACCGCATATATTAATTTGATCCCCGTTTTTACCCTGTTATTGGCATTCTGGTTATTGAATGAACGGCTGAATTTCTGGCAATGTCTGGCTTGTGCTGCAGTATTCGTTGGCGTGTTAATTAGTCAGTTACCGGAAAAAGAAGTGATAACAGCAGAAGAACAAACATCCGTTAATGGCTAAGCGTTGAGTCGACGGTTTAAGGGGAAGCGTGTTCTTCCCCTTAAATCTTGAGCGTTTACTCGAAATGAGACAGTACGCGCGCGAAATCCAGAATATCCATTTCCACACCACTCAGGGTTTCATCCCATTCCACCCCGATCAATACACCATCGGCATGTAGGTCATTAACCCATTCGTCGAAGAATTCGTCCAATGGAATGGCGGCAGGTTGATATTCCTTCCATTCATCACAGCACAAGAGTTGCGCTGCACGTTCAGATGACCACAAAGGTAAGACATCAACAGCTTCATCGTCTTGTGAGTCGCAAACCACCCATTCATCTTCAAACTGCAGCCCCCAAAGAACACCATTATCATTGACTTCGGTGATAAAATTTTCTGGGATGTGCTGTTCGATGTGATCTGTCATATTAATTTGTCCAATTTGAGTGGATGAATACAGTTTTGTGTATTGTAGCGGAAAAATCAGATTTCGGTATTTTGTGTCTTCTTAATCAAATCGCGGTTGGTCATAAACACGCGGAAATCAAATTCTAACTGATGATATGCCGGTTCCATATAAGTGCAAAACTGGTAGAACGCTTTATCGTGTTGAGTTTCTTTCAGGTGTGCCAGCTCATGTACAGCTATCATGCGTAAAAACTCCGGCGGCGCTTCCCGGAAAACACTGGCAATAATGATGTCATGTTTCCGTTTTATTTTACTGCCTTGCAGCTGTGCTTTTCGTACATTCAAACCCAACGCATGATGTACGACCGATAATTTACTGTCATACCGAACTTTGCTAATGGCGGAAACGTTACGCATATAACGATTTTTGAGTTCAGCAACATAATCAAACAACGCGGTATCACTCTGGATATCATGCCGTTCCGGATAACGTTTTGCCAACCAATCCCCTAATTGCTGCTTTGTGATCAGTTGCCGGACCTGTTGCAGTAACTGTTCAGGGTAACCATTCAGATACATTAAATCAGACATGGTTGTTACTCTTTATTGGGCTCTTTTTTAACCCAAGGTGAATTTTGAGTTAATACATACAAATCTTCTACTTTGGCCCTGGCCCAAGGTGTGCGGCGTAAAAATTTGAGACTCGACTTAATACTCGGTTCATTTTGAAAACAGTTGATGTCGATACGCTGACCTAACTCATCCCAGCCATAATGAGCTACCAGTGCTGTAACGATATGTTCCAGCGTCACGCCATGCAGCGGATCTTTGGATTGAAATTGGGACATATTGATTCATGTTCTGCCATATAAAAATAAGCCGACAGAGTAGGAGATGAAGGCCGAAATAGCAAATCAGCAAAGATAGAAATAGACAGTTATCTGTGTGATGATGATCACTTTTCCACATCTATCATAATTATCATGGAATTAGAGCTTTCAACCCTGTTCTTACTGGCTTTCTGTGGCATTGCTGCCGGATTTATCGATTCAATTGCCGGTGGCGGTGGATTATTAACTGTACCCGCTTTACTGAGTGTGGGGATTTCGCCAGCTCAGGCGTTGGCCACCAATAAATTACAAAGTAGCTTTGGCAGTTTTTCTGCCACATTCTATTTTTTACGCCGCGGCTATATTGATCTGAAATTGATCAGAAACGGTATCTTTTTTACCTTTATTGGTAGTGCGTTAGGCACTTTGCTGGTTCAGCAAATTGACCCGTCGGCATTAAAACAAGCCATTCCTTTTATGCTGATCGGTTTTGCCCTGTATTTCATGTTTTCTCCGCGTATTGGCGAAGAAGATCGCCAGCAACGGATCAATTTTTCACTGTTTTGTTTGTTAGTCGGGTTGGGCGTGGGTTTTTATGACGGCTTTTTCGGCCCGGGAACCGGCTCATTCTTTGCTATCGCTTTTGTCGCGCTTGCTGGCTTTAATCTGTCTAAAGCAACGGCGTATAGCAAATTATTGAATTTCACATCGAATGTGGCTTCACTTATTTTCTTTATGCTGGGTGGAAAAATTCTCTGGCAAGTGGGCATTGTGATGGGCGTTGGCCAGTTCATCGGTGCGCGTCTTGGCTCAAAAATGGTAATCAGTAAGGGAAGCAAAATTATTCGCCCTTTACTGGTGACTATGTCATTGGTGATGTCGGCGCGATTACTCTGGCAACATTACGCAGGCTGATTTTTAGTCATCATATTGTCATTTTCCACTGGCACTCTGCACCGGTAATTCGAACAAAATAACCAAAGAGAGGGCCGATGAAACTACGCCGTAAAAAAATTAAACAGCGCCATATGTGGTTCAGCTTATGGCAGCATGAATTATCACCAGTCAATCAAGCAAATTTGACACCAATCAAGGTCAGCGAACGATAAATACGGTTGTTCTTGCAGAACAGACGGCGGCTTTGCTATCAGTTTGTTATAGTTAAAAATAAACGCTGGTAATGCCTTATGTTTCTGGAACAAATTGAAATAACAGGATTCCGTGGCATCTCCAGGCTATCAGTAAAACTGGGGCAAATTACCGCGCTGATCGGCGAGAATGCCTGGGGTAAAAGCAGTCTATTAAGAGCATTATGGAGTCTGCTTGGTCATGATGAATTACCTTATCAATTTGTAGCTGACGATTTTTACCGAGCGCCCTGTGATGGCGCCGACGGTCAGGAACTTATTATCCGTCTTACCTTCCGGGAACATCGCCCGGGTATCAGTCAGCATTCTCACCGCCTAAACCGATTATCCAGTATCTGGACTCGCCATCACTTAGATATGTTTCACCGTATTCATTACGTTGCCAAAGCCACCTTGAATGCGGAGAACATTATCTCAGAACATTATTTTGAAGATGCGCATGGCAACCGTGTGTCTGATGAAAATAGTGTGGAATTGATTCGTTTATTAAGCTCAATGAACCCGGTGTTGCGTTTGCGTGATTCCCGATCAATCAGTGCATTAGTTGAACCTGCTGTCGAACCAGATGATTTTGTCGGTGACATTACCGACTTATTACCGGATTGCACTCCCGACCGGCAACAGCATATTACGGAAGGTGTTCATGCCGCAGAATATTTGCTTGATCGCTATTTCATGAACGTTCCTCATCAAACCAAACGCAGCCAGCGCGACATTATCAACCAACCAGGTTCATTGCATGGTCTGACTGACTGGCATGATCTGTTGCGGAATATGGATAATGACACCATGCAGCAAATGCTGGCCCGGATTGGTCATGCTTTGTTGTCATCGCATTCCGGGCGTAAGTTAGAACACGAGGCGCGTCCTATCTATATTTTGGAAGATCCGGAAAGTCGCTTGCATCCCACGATGATGTCAATTGCCTGGGGGCTTATCCAGCAACTGCCGGGGCAAAAAATATTAACGACTAACTCTGGCGATTTATTGACCACATTACCTTTGAGCCAGATCAGGCGGTTAGTTCGCACTAATGGCACAGCCAAAAGTTATCAGATGGATGAAAATCGTTTCACGGCGGATGATTTACGCAAGATCACGTTTCATGTGCGTATCAACCGTCCGATGTCACTATTTGCCCGCTGCTGGCTGCTAGTTGAGGGTGAAACAGAGCTGTGGTTACTTTCTGAATTGGCTCAGTTATGTGGTTATCATCTGCCTGGCGAAGGCGTGCGTATCATTGAATATGCGCAGTGTGGTTATTCGCCATTGATTAAGTTGGCCAATGATCTGGGTATATCATGGCATATGCTGGCTGATGGCGATGAAGCGGGGGTTCGATATGTTCAGGGTGCCAGAAGATTAATGGCCGAGGAACATCAGCATGGTAGTGCTAGCAATTTGACGTTGTTACCCAGTCGAGATATTGAGCATTTTCTTTTTACGCATGGTTTTGAAGATGTCTATCGGCGGGAAGCGGGTAATCGTGATTTGCATAATTTACCAGCGAACAAAATTATCGAGCGTGCAGTTTCTCGTCGCTCAAAACCGGGTATGGCATTAGCGGTGATTGAAGAAGCGATGAAGCAAGG
>JAQUHG010000122.1 GCA_028683735.1 Tolumonas sp.
CGTTGTATTTGGTGATAATAACTGAGTAAGTTTGTCATGATTGAGATCCCTGATTCGTTGAGTATCAGGAGTTAGTCGGATGGAAAGCAGTTTTCTTACAGTTGAATGATTATTTCTTAAAAGAGGATTCATTTAATTTTTAATGGATGAGTGATTGATTAATCTGTCATATTGATTTTTCGTGGCGCATTTCTTGCTTTAATGGGTGATGTTTAGCGATAAATATCCGAGATCCTATTAATGAAAATCAAGACACGTATATTGTTAGCCATCATTGGAATTAGTGTTTTGCCCATTCTTGGTGCGACGGCAGTGATCAGTTATTCTATTTCAGAGCGAATGGACACTGCGTTGTATGATCAAGTCGCAGCAAAATTGGTTGCTGTGCGGGAGATGAAACGCGATCAATTGAGTAGTTATTTCGACAATTTAAAAACGATTACCCAGAGTATTGCGATGAATTCGCATACCATCACCGCGATGCGCGATTTTTCCAATGGGTTTGATCTTTTTGCTGAGCCAGATGAGCAGGAACAAAAAAGCATTGGCGAGTATTACAACGATACTTATATGAATCACTACCGGCAGTTAGATCCGGGAATTAAGGCTGAAGTGGTAACGTCTTATCTGGCTGGTTTAGATAAACCCGCGCAATTTTATCAGTCTCATTATATTAGTCAGAACCCTAATCCGTTAGGTTCTAAACAGTTACTGAATCAAGCTGCAAAAAAAGGAAAATTTGCTGCCCGCTATGATATGTATCATACGACGTATCATCCTGATTTAAGACAGGTGCAACAAGAGTTTGGTTTTTACGATTTGTTTTTAGTGAATAACGACGGTCGCGTTGTGTATTCGGTTTTTAAAGAGTCGGATTTTGCGATGTCACTGACGAGCAGTCAGCTAAAAGATTCTGGTATTGCTAAAGCATGGAATGCCGTGCGTTCTGCGAATGCGGGAACTGTTTTTTTGACCGACTTTGAGACCTATATACCATCGTATGGTGCTCCTGCGGCATTTATGGCGTTGCCTATTTTTGATGGTGATAACCGTATCGGTTCGTTGATTGTTCAGGTGTCACAAGCACAAATCACCACATTGATGACTAATAATAAGCAGTGGGGAAAGGTAGGGCTAGGTAAAACAGGTGAAGCTTATTTGTTGGGTGCTGATAAGCGTCTGCGTTCTGAAAGCCGCGGTCTCTTAGAAGCACCCGCAAACTATTTAACCCAGATTGCAAAAAATGGTTGGCAGGATCGTATCAATGAGATGCAGCAACGCAAAAGTGCTGTCGCGTTGCAACGGGATAATTCTGAAGCCGCCACGTTGGCTTTATCGGGCAAATCCGGTGTGATCACCACACCAGGTGCGGCTGGCGAAGATGTGATTGCAGCTTATGCGCCGATGAAATTAATGGGGCTGAATTGGGCTATCATTTCTGAACTTTCTACTGATGAAGCCTTTGCCGATAAACAGCAAATGTTAAGTTCTATCGCTAAAAATACGATCGTTATTGCGTTGATTGTGTTGGTGATTGCTGTGTTGTTTGGTTTAACCATGGCGCGTCGTTTGATCAATCCATTGCGTGAGCTGGTAGATTCTTTTCAGGAGTTAGCGAAAGGGGAAGGCGATCTAAATGTTCAACTGGCCAGTGCAAAACGAGCCGATGAGATTGGCGAACTGTCCCGTGCGTTTAACTCGTTTATTGCAAATATTCGCAGTGTCGTGATTGAAGTATCAGGTGCAGCAGCGCAGTTGGCGTCAGTGTCTGGCGAATTACAAAAACAAACCAGTGATGTCTTGAGTGGTATTTCTGGTCAGCGCGGTATGACACAAACTATTGCCAGCGCGATGACTGAATTTGCGGCATCCATTGACGAAGTCGCCCGTAGCAGCCATGAGACCTACAATGCGATGTCAGTAGCCGATCAGGTCACCTTATCCGGTTCAGACAATGCGAAGCGTTCAGCAGTCGAAATTGAAAAATTGGCGTTGGATACCACCGAGTCGGCTCACTCCATGTCGTATCTCAGCGCGCAAATTGATGAGATCAGCAGTGTGTTAGCCGTGATCAATGGCATTGCATCGCAGACCAGTTTATTAGCATTAAATGCAGCCATTGAGGCGGCCAGAGCTGGTGAGTTAGGTCGCGGTTTTGCGGTAGTGGCAGATGAAGTTCGCTCGTTATCATCCCGTACACAAAATGCTACGGTCGATATTCAACGTAAGATTGAAGTGTTGCGTAGTGCTGCTGACGAATCGGTAAATCGGGTTAATTCTGCGAAAAATAGCGCTGATAAAGGCATTCAACTGGTGCAACAGACCGCGACAGAAATTCAGCAGATCAGACAACTGGTAACTGATGTGCAGGCGATGCATGCCCAAATTACCACCGCATTGAGTCAGCAACAGAGCACCGTTAAAGAGATGGAAGCAAATGTTTCCGATATTCATACCTTATCGGAAACAACAGAAGGCCGAACAGAAAGTTCAGCGGTCCAAGCGACGGAATTGCAGAAACTGTCTAATCGCTTAAGTGAGTTAGTCAGCCGTTTCCATACCCATTGATCCCAACATATTGTTGGAAAGCTTTGATTGTTTAAAAAGCAAGGATCAGCGAAAATAGCGCATAATTTCGTTTATCTCTTACAGCGTCGTCTGTCGAACCAGCTTTGCACTTAGGTGTTATAGCTGGTTCAATTCGTCTGTATATCAATTAGAAGATTTGAGTTGATGTCTAATTCTCCATTCCTGCAGGAAGTGGGCAAACGCCGTACTTTCGCAATTATTTCTCACCCCGATGCGGGTAAAACAACAATCACCGAAAAGGTATTGTTGTTCGGACAAGCCATTCAGACGGCAGGTACAGTTAAAGGCCGTGGTGGTAACGGTCAGCATGCTAAGTCTGACTGGATGGAGATGGAAAAGCAGCGTGGTATTTCCATCACTACCTCGGTAATGCAATTTCCTTATCGCGACAGTCTGGTTAACTTGTTGGATACACCGGGTCACGAAGATTTCTCGGAAGATACTTACCGCACGTTGACGGCCGTTGACTGTTGTTTGATGGTGATTGACGCTGCGAAAGGGGTTGAAGACCGGACGCGTAAATTGATGGAAGTCACCCGTCTGCGGGATACACCGATCCTGACGTTCATGAACAAACTTGACCGTGAAATCCGCGATCCAATGGATCTGCTGGATGAAGTTGAGCGTGAGCTGAAAATCAAGTGTGCGCCGATCACCTGGCCAATTGGCTGCGGTAAATTATTCAAAGGCGTTTACCACTTAGCTAAAGATGAAACCTATCTGTATCAATCGGGTAAAGGTCACACCATTCAAGAAGTCCGTATCGTTAAAGGGCTGAATAACCCTGATCTGGATGCGGCAGTTGGCGAAGACTTGGCTGAACAATTCCGTGGTGAGTTGGAGTTGGTACAAGGTGCTTCACATGAATTTGATATGGATCTGTTCCTGAAAGGCGAATTGTCTCCAGTCTTCTTCGGCACGGCACTGGGTAACTTCGGTGTTGACCATATGCTGGACGGTTTGACTGACTGGGCGCCAGCGCCAATGTCGCGGAAAACCGACACGCGTTTGGTTGACGCGACAGAAGAAAAGTTCTCTGGTTTCGTGTTTAAGATCCAAGCCAATATGGACCCGAAACACCGTGACCGTATCGCCTTCATGCGTGTGGTTTCCGGCAAATATGAAAAAGGCATGAAAATGCGTCATGTTCGCCTTGGTAAAGATGTAAACATCTCCGATGCGGTTACCTTTATGGCCGGTGATCGTGAACAGGCGGAAGAAGCCTACCCGGGCGATATCATTGGTTTACATAACCACGGTACGATTCAGATCGGTGATACTTTCACGCAGGGTGAAGATCTGCATTTCAGCGGTATTCCTAACTTTGCGCCCGAGCTGTTCCGCCGTATTCGTTTGAAAGATCCGCTGAAGCAGAAACAGCTGCTGAAAGGTTTGGTGCAGCTCTCAGAAGAGGGTGCTGTGCAGGTATTCCGCCCAATCGATAATAACGACTTGATCGTCGGTGCGGTCGGTGTACTGCAGTTTGACGTGGTAGTCTCGCGTCTGAAATCGGAATACAACGTCGAAGCGATTTACGAAACCATTAACGTCTCAACCGCGCGTTGGGTGACCTGTGATGATGCGAAGAAATTCGACGAGTTTGAGCGTAAATGTTCATTAAATCTCGCGTTAGATGGTGGCGATAATCTGGCTTACATCGCGCCAACTATGGTTAATTTGAATCTGACCATGGAACGTTATCCGGATGTGAAATTCCATAAAACGCGTGAGCATTGATTTTATTTTTGTTATCAGAGGCTGCCTTCGGGCGGCCTTTTTTCTTTATTATTAGTTCTTATTGGCTCTATTTTAGGTATCAGGCATAATATTTCCCTACAAATATTAACAATAAACACCACGGTAAAACTGAAATAGGAAATATTCATGTCATCTGTAATTCAAGCCGGAGTATTGGCTTTCATTATCGCATCACCATCAGTGGTATGGGCTGATCAACAATTAAATACAAAAACAGGCCAGCAAATTGGTTTCACTGTATCTAAATATAAATATCGCGAACCATCAGCAGATGTTGAAGATAAAGGTAATAAATTAGGTTTGGATTACACATCCTCTTTAGCTCTGCAAGATGACTATTTCGTTAAGGTGGATGGTCGTTTTGCTTATGGTGATGTGGATTACACGGGTAGTGGAACCATGAATAATCAGGAAGACTGGTATTTCGATCTGCGTGGTTTGGTTGGAAAAGATTTTTCTGTTGCAGGTTCAGTATTAGCCCCTTATACCGGCTTTGGTGCTCGTCATCTTTATAATGATTCTCGTGGGCAATCGTCCACAGGTGCATGGGGATATCGAAGAAAAAGTAATTATTTTTATATTCCAGTTGGTGTAACACATCGTATTGAACTACAAAGTCAATCGATGCTAGAGACAACGTTAGAATATGATTATTTGTGCACTGGTAAACAAGTAACGCGAATGGGTGATGTTTATGAAGGCACTAATGGCATTACTGAAACCAAACAAATAGAAAATAAGCAAAAAAATGGCTATGGATTGCGTGCCAGCTCAATGGTTTCTATGAATAATTGGTCATTCGGACCATATATTACTTACTGGGATATTAAAACATCAGAAGATGGCAATTTCTATGTATACAGAGCCAGTGAAGATCAATGGTATTACAGTGCTGGTTGGTATGAACCTCGTAATCGTACTGTCGAAATTGGTTTAAAAGCATCCTATAGTTTCTAAATCGTTATGTTCGTTATATAAAGGCCGTATCGTACGGCCTTTTTGTTGCTGATAATATGCTGACTGATACTCACATTCATCTTGATCTCAACGAATATGCGGATGATCTGCCACAGGTCTTAATGCGCAGTGAGAGTCAGGGCGTGAGCCGCTGGATTGTGCCGGCGATTAGTTCGGCCAACTGGGCTCAGTTACCTGTTTTACATCAGCAACACCCCAGTCTCTATTATGCCTTTGGTCTGCATCCGTGGTTTTTAGCCCATGAAGCTGAGCAAGCTCTCACTGAATTAGAATTACTGTTACAGCAGCGCCCTGCTGGGTTGGTCGCGATTGGTGAATGTGGTCTTGATGGTGCCATTGAGGTACCGATGTCATTACAAATTACGATGCTGGAAAAGCAATTAGCTCTGGCGAGCCAATATCAGTTACCGGTGATCTTGCATTGCCGTAAAGCGCACAATGAACTGCTGCGTATCGTCAAACAATTTACTTTGCCACGCGGCGGTGTCTGGCATGCCTTTTCTGGCTCACGTCAGCAGGCAGAACAATTTATTGAATTGGGTTTTATGCTGGGCATTGGTGGTGTGATCACCTATCCGCGGGCTGAGAAAACCCGCAAAGCAGTGGCCAAATTACCAGTTGAGAGTTTATTACTGGAAACCGATGGCCCGACCATGCCACTGTTCCAACGACAAGGTGCGCGGAATGAACCGTCGTATATACCTGAGGTATTAGCCGAGCTCTCTGTGCTCAGACAAATGTCGCTGGCTGTGCTGGGCGAAGCTATCGAACGAAACGTTGAAAAAATGTTCCGGATCCCTGTTCAAAAATAGTCTTTATCACTGTTTTCTATCACTTATGTGTCAGAGGCAGAAGAATTTCAGTCTATTTCACGATATTCTTATTAATCTGCACAATACTTCGCTATTGCGCCATTTCGCGTTATCTACGAGTCTGGTGAGATTTCGCCGGTCTCCAGGAATGGAAGCTCAGGGCTGGGAGTGTTCCCATCACCTTTCGGGCACGATGCCCTGCGGTAAAGCCGCTATCATTAAAACACATCAATTTACTCTTTGACCGGATGTTATCCGGTGTGCTCGATATGGAGATACGGATGCCTGATTTACAGCAAGCCGCTCAACTGGCTTTACAATTAATGGATCTGACGACCCTGAATGATAATGACACCGATGCAGCAGTGATCGCGTTGTGCCAGCAAGCCAAAACTGCGGCTGGTTCTACCGCAGCAGTGTGTGTGTACCCACGTTTCGTACCGATTGCGCGTAAAACATTGCGTCAGATTGGTGCCTACAACGTGCGGATTGCCACCGTGACCAACTTTCCACATGGTAATGATGATATTGACATTGCGGTTGCGGAAACCCGGGCAGCGGTGGCCTATGGTGCCGATGAAGTCGATGTGGTGTTTCCATACCAAGCCTTGATGAATGGTGATCAAGCGGTTGGTTTTGAGCTGGTCAAAGCCTGTAAAGCCGCCTGTGGTGAAGCCGTATTGCTGAAAGTCATCATTGAAAGTGGTGAGCTGAAAACACCGGAACTGATCCGTTTAGCATCGGAAATTGCTATCGATGCGGGCGCTGATTTTATTAAAACCTCAACCGGGAAAGTACCGGTTAATGCCACGCTGGAAGCGGCAAAAATCATGTTAGACGTGATTAAAGAAAAAAATCCGGCGGTGGGTTTTAAAGCGGCGGGTGGTGTAAAAAATGCGGCGCAAGCAGCGGAATATCTGGCATTAGCCACCTCGATATTAGGTGATAAATGGATCTCGGCAAGAACCTTCCGTTTCGGGGCCTCCAGTTTACTCGCTGATCTACTCGCCACATTAGGTCATCAATCGCAAGCAGCAGCGTCAGGTTATTAATTGAATTAGCCATTTAAGGGGGCTCTATGTTCCTTCCGCAAGAAATTATTCGTAAAAAACGCGACGGCCAAACACTGACCGACAGTGAAATTCAATTTTTCGTACAAGGTATTACGCACAATTCGGTCACCGAGGGGCAGATTGCTGCATTAGCGATGGCGGTGTTCTTTAATGGCATGACTATGCCGGAACGGATCGCTTTAACCTGTGCTATGCGTGATTCAGGTTCGGTGCTGGATTGGTCTGAGCTGGATTTACCGGGGCCGGTATTAGATAAACACTCGACTGGTGGCGTCGGTGATGTGGTCTCGCTGATGTTAGGCCCGATGGTCGCGGCGTGTGGTGGTTATGTGCCGATGATTTCTGGCCGCGGGCTGGGGCATACCGGTGGTACGCTCGACAAATTTGATGCGATCCCCGGCTATCAAACGACACCGCTGAATGCGATTTTCAAAAAAGTGGTGAAAGATGTCGGGGTGGCCATTATTGGGCAAACTTCTGATTTAGCACCAGCCGATAAACGCTTTTACGCGACCCGTGATGTCACGGCGACTGTAGAATCCATTCCGCTGATCACGGCATCTATCTTGTCGAAAAAACTGGCGGCAGGGCTGGAAGCGCTGGTCATGGATGTTAAAGTCGGCTCTGGTGCGTTTATGCCTACTTATGAACAATCAGAAGAGCTGGCAAAAAGCATTGTTGCCGTCGCCAATGGTGCGGGTTGTCGCACTACTGCACTGCTGACCGATATGAATCAGGTGCTGGCAACCAGTGCCGGTAACGCGGTGGAAGTGCGTGAAGCGGTGCGTTATCTGACGGGTGAATACCGTCATCCTCGCTTACATGAAGTCACGATGGCTTTATGTGCGGAAATGTTGATTTCCGGCGGCTTAGCCAGCGATGAAATACAAGCACGCCAGAAATTACAACTGGTGCTGGATAACGGCAAAGCGGCGGAAACATTCGCCCGCATGGTCTTTGCACTGGGTGGCCCGGCGGATTTTGTCGAGAACTATGATAATCACCTGCAAAAAGCAGAAATCATGCGACCTGTGTATGCGCAGTCATCCGGTATCGTGACTAGCATGGATACCCGTGCGCTCGGCATGGCGGTGGTTGCTTTAGGTGGTGGGCGCTTACGTGCCGCCGATCTGATTGATCATGCTGTGGGCTTAACGGATGTGATCTCTTTAGGTACTCAAGCAGATAAAGACGTTCCGCTGGCGTGGGTGCACGCGCGCACTGAAGCCCAATATGAACAAACCGCTGCGGTGATCCGTAATGCTATTCAGGTGGGTGATGACGCGGTCACACCACCACCAGCGATCTATCGCCGGATCACCCTGGCAGACGTTTGAGGTTGTTATGAAACGTACGATTATATTGATGATGGATTCACTGGGCATTGGTGCCAGTGCTGATGCTATTCGGTTTGGTGATGTCGGCGCGAATACGCTGGGCCATATTGCGGAAGCCTGTGCGAAAGGACAGGCAGACATTGGCCGCCAAGGCCCGCTGCAGTTACCAAACTTGACGAAACTGGGTCTGGCACATGCTTGTGCCGCATCCAGCGGTGAATTTCCAGCCGGATTAGATGAAGCCGTTGTACCGATGGCCGCCTATGGTTATGCCAAAGAGCTGTCATCCGGGAAAGATACTCCGTCGGGACATTGGGAAATGGCCGGCGCACCGGTGTTATTTGACTGGGGTTATTTCTCTGCCAAAGAAAACAGCTTTCCACAGGAATTGCTTGATGCCTTGGTGGCGCAGGCTGATCTGCCGGGTTATCTCGGCAACTGTCACGCGTCCGGCACCGAGATCCTCGATCGCCTTGGCGAAGAGCATATGCAAAGCGGTAAACCGATCTTTTACACCTCAGCCGACTCGGTGTTTCAAATTGCCTGCCATGAAGAGACGTTCGGTTTAGAGCGCCTCTATGCGCTGTGCAAATTAGCGCGCCAGTTGCTTGAGCCGTATAACATTGGTCGTGTCATTGCGCGCCCGTTTGTTGGCAATAAACCGGGTGAATTTGTGCGCACTGGCAATCGTCATGATTATGCGGTTGAACCGCCGATGCCGACTTTGCTCGATCGCATGAAAGCCGCGGGTGGTGAAGTGGTTTCGATCGGCAAAATTTCCGATATCTATGCCGGTTGTGGTATCACGCAACAACATAAAGCGACCGGTCTGGAAGAGTTATGGGATGTAACGCTTGCGCAGGTAAAACG
>JAQUHG010000123.1 GCA_028683735.1 Tolumonas sp.
GGTATTTCTGCCGGTAAGAGTAATGACACCGGCACCAAATGGATGGGTTTCTCCGGTCGGGTAAAAAATCCGGGCTTATGGGAACTACCGTTTGGTACAACAGCCCGTGAAGTTCTGGAAGATTACGCCGGTGGGATGCGGGATGGCTTGACCTTAAAGGCTTGGCAACCCGGTGGCGCCGGTACCGATTTTCTGACCGAACAACATCTTGATCTGCCGATGGATTTTGACTCAATTGGTAAAGCAGGCAGTCGTCTGGGCACTGCGTTAGCAATGGCCGTTGATAACGAAATCAACATGGTGTCATTGACGCTGAATCTGGAAAAATTCTTTGCGCGTGAATCCTGCGGTTGGTGCACGCCATGCCGTGAAGGGTTGCCATGGAGCGTGAAGATTCTGCAGGCGTTGGAGAAAGGCGAAGGTCAGCGTGGCGATATTGAAACGCTGGAGCAGCTGTGTCGCCAACTGGGCCCGGGGAAAACCTTTTGTGCTCATGCACCTGGCGCCGTCGAACCACTGCAAAGTGCGATCAAATATTTCAGATCTGAATTTGAAGCGGGTATCACCACCGAACCTATGTTGGCAACGCCGATCCCAACCGGAATACAGCCAAATTTGCTGAACCAACGCTGGTGATTGCCTGTCCGGTGAGTGACTCGCCGGACGTACAGAAAAGGAAGTAATGTTGCTATGGCCACAATTCATGTAGACGGCAAAGAATATGAAGTAAACGGTTCCGATAACCTGCTTGAGGCATGTCTGTCTCTGGGGTTAGACGTACCGTATTTCTGCTGGCACCCGGCGTTGGGTAGCGTGGGTGCTTGCCGACAATGCGCAGTAAAACAATATTCCGGCCCCGATGACAAACGCGGGCGTCTGGTGATGTCATGTATGGCGCCGGCCAGTGATGGCAGCTATATATCAATTGAAGACGAAGAAGCGGTCGAATTTCGTAAGAGCGTCAATGAATGGATGATGATGAATCATCCGCACGACTGCCCGGTGTGTGAAGAAGGTGGCGCTTGTCATTTACAAGATATGACGGTCATGACCGGACACAACACCCGCCGTTACCGTTTCACTAAACGCACACATGAAAATCAGGATCTCGGCCCGTTTATTTCGCATGAAATGAACCGTTGTATCGCCTGTTACCGCTGTGTGCGTTATTACAAAGATTACGCTGACGGTCCGGATCTCGGTGTCTATGGTGCACACGACAATGTCTATTTTGGCCGCGTAGAATCCGGCACGCTGGAAAGCGAATTTTCCGGCAACTTAGTTGATATTTGCCCAACCGGTGTATTTACCGACAAAACCCAATCTGCTCACTTTAACCGCAAGTGGGATATGCAGTATGCACCAAGCATCTGCCACGGTTGTAGCTTAGGTTGCAACATCAGCCCCGGCGAACGTTATGGTGAACTGCGTCGAATCGAAAACCGCTATCACGGCGGCATTAACCACTACTTCCTGTGTGACCGTGGTCGTTTTGGTTATGGTTATGTCAATCTGCCGGAACGCCCATATAAAGCCTATCATCGTCATGAAAATCAGTTGTTTGAACTCAGCACCACTGAAGCCGCTGAGAAAGTAGCTGATGCATTACGTCGTACTAAACGTATCGCAGGCATAGGCTCACCGCGCGCCAGTATCGAAAGTAACTTCGCCTTACGTGAACTGGTCGGTGAAGAACATTACTCCAGCGGTGTCGCCGAGAAAGAATGGCAATGTCTGCAAAAAATGACCGAGTTACTGCGCCATAGTGGTGTGAATACGCCTACGCTGCGTGAAATTGAAACCTGTGATGCCATTTTTGTGTTAGGTGAAGATTTGACCCAGACTGCAGCACGCATGGCATTGGCCGTGCGTCAGGCGGTGAAAGGAAAAGCTCGCCAGAAAGCAACCGAGTTAAAAGTGGATGTCTGGCAGATCGCAGCCATCCAGAATATCGGCCAGAATGATCGCTTCCCACTCTATCTGACCAGCTTAGACAGTACGCGTTTGGATGATGTGGCTTGTGTGCATTACCACGCGGCATATGTTGATCAGGCACGTCTCGGTTTTGCCGTCGCGCATTTACTGGATAGCAATGCACCGGCAGTTCCCGATGCCGATGACACATTGATGTCAGTTGCCCGTCAGATTGCAGATGGTTTGTCGAAAGCGAAACATCCGTTAATCATCAGCGGTACCACCAGCGAAACACCTGCATTGCTGGATGCCGCAGCTAATATCGTCAATGCATTACGCCAGAAAAAACCGGATGTCAGTTTGTCGCTCGTGGCCGCAGAAGCTAACAGTGTAGGTAGCGCCTTGTTAGGCGGCAAAACATTAGAGCAAATGCTGACTGCAGTGGAAGAAGGCCATGTCGACACACTGATTGTCATGGAAAATGACCTGTTACGTCGCGCGCCGGCTTCCCGCGTTAAAGCCGCGTTGAAAAAAGTGCAACAACTGATCGTGCTCGACCACCAGCAAACCGAGCTGGTCGCTGCTGCCGATTGGGTATTACCCGCTGGCACGTTTGCAGAAGCCGATGGCACATTAATCAATAATGAAGGCCGTGCGCAGCGCTTCTTCCAAGTGTTTGATCCGGCATATTACGATAATACCCGTTCCGTCAAAGAGAGCTGGCACTGGTTACATGCGCTGAACAGCCTGTTGGTGCATCGTCGGATGGATTGGGGTGTCATGGATGAACTCATTAACCGTTGTGTGGAAGCTGTTCCAACACTGCGCGCCATGGTTGATGCGGCACCGAATGCAAAATTCCGTATCAAAGGGTTAAAACTCGCTCGCTCACCACCCCGTTATAGTGGCCGAACCTCTATGCGCGCGGATATTGATGTCAGCGAACCGCAAGCAACGCAAGACAGTGATTCTGCATTTACCTTCTCAATGGAAGGTTACAGCGGGAGTCGTGAAGCGTTCCAACAAGTGCCTTTTGCATGGGCACCGGGTTGGAACTCACCTTCTGCCTGGAATAAATTCCAGGATGAAGTGGGTGGTCACTTACGAGCGGGAGATCCAGGCACACATCTGTTTGACAGCGGGCTTTCTGCGGCCACACCGTATTGTACTGATATCCCAGCAGCCTATATCCCAACTGGTGCACCACTCGCCGTTGCTTACTGGCAATTATTCGGTAGTGATGAACTGACACAACGTTCTGATGTTATTCAGCAACGTATGTCTGCACCAACGTTATATCTCAGCGAAGACGATGCAGCACGTCTGCAATTAAAAGATGGCTGCCAAGTCAGTTTCATCTGGGATAGCCAGCGTTTTGAGTTGCCGCTAAAAGTCAGTCACCATTTAGCTGATGGTCTGGTGGGTCTACCACTGGGTATCGCGCCATTCACTCCAGCCATGCTGGCCACAACGATTGAATCATTGCAGGAGGTCAGAACATGACAATATCTGCAGAGTTTCTCGATCTGCTTATTGCAGTTGGAAAAGCCCTGATAGTGCTGCTGGTGGTGGTCGGTTTAGGCTCATTTATGAGTTTCATCGAACGCCGCTTGCTTGGCCTTTGGCAAGATCGTTATGGCCCAAACCGGGTTGGCCCATTTGGTATATTCCAGCTCGTTGCCGACATGATCAAAATGTTCTTCAAAGAGGATTGGATCCCGCCATTTGCTGACCGTTTGATCTTTGTTCTGGCGCCGATGATTGCGTTCTGTTCATTCCTGATCGCCTTTGCGATTGTACCGGTCACACCGACTTGGGGTGTTGCGGATCTCAATATCGGGATCTTGTTTTTCTTTTGCATGGCAGGTCTGGCTGTGTATGCAGTGCTGTTTGCTGGTTGGTCGAGTAATAACAAATACTCGCTGCTCGGTAGTCTGCGTGCCTCAGCACAAACACTGAGTTATGAAGTGTTTCTAGGGCTGTCGCTGATGGGGATCGTCGCGCAAACCGGTTCGTTCAACATGCGCGATATCGTAGAAGCGCAGAGTCATGTTTGGAATATCATTCCGCAATTCTTTGGTTTTGTGACCTTCGCATTTGCAGGGGTCGCCGTAACGCACCGCCATCCATTTGACCAACCGGAAGCAGAACAAGAATTGGCTGATGGTTATCACATCGAATATGCCGGGATGAAATGGGGTTTGTTCTTCGTAGGTGAATACATCGGTATCGTGCTGATTTCCGCCCTGCTCGTAACCCTGTTTTTCGGCGGCTGGCATGGCCCTTGGTTGCCACCGGTAGTCTGGTTTGCCCTGAAAACTGGTTTCTTCATGATGTTATTTATTTTGTTGAGAGCATCGTTACCACGCCCTCGTTATGATCAGGTGATGTCATTTGGCTGGAAAGTTTGCCTGCCGCTGACGCTACTCAATCTGTTGGTAACAGGTGCCATGGTGTTGTTGGCGCAGTGAGGAAAAGACCGTGAAAATAAAACATATAGTAAATGGTGTCGGAACTCAGCTACGCAGTCTGGCAATGGTGTTCTCACATGCCTTCCGCCCGCGTGACACGCTCTGTTATCCCGAGGAAAAGGTACCTTTAGCGCCAAGATATCGTGGCCGTATTGTGCTGACCCGCGATCCTGACGGGGATGAACGTTGTGTGGCCTGTAACTTGTGTGCGGTCGCCTGCCCGGTCAGTTGCATTTCATTACAGAAAGCCGAACGGGTTGACGGACGTTGGTATCCAGAGTTTTTCCGTATCAACTTCTCGCGCTGCATCTTTTGTGGCCTCTGTGAAGAAGCGTGCCCAACCACGGCGATTCAGCTTACCCCTGATTTTGAAATGGGCGAATTCCGTCGTCAGGATATGGTGTATGAAAAAGAAGATCTGTTGATCAGCGGCCCCGGTAAATATCCGGATTATAACTTCTATCGTGTCAGTGGTATGGCGATTGATGGCAAGCCGAAAGGCAGTGCCCAGAAAGAAGCTGCACCAATTGATGTGAAGAGCATTCTGCCTTAAGGAGCCGCTTGATATGGAACTCGCGTTTTATGGATCGTCGGTAGTCGCCATACTGGCTACCCTCGGGGTCATCAGCGGAACCAATCCGATGCATGCCCTGTTATATCTGATCGTGTCGCTGATTGCGGTCGGCATGATTTTCTTCAGCCTCGGTGCCAGCTTTGTCGGTGCTATGCAAGTGATTGTCTATGCCGGTGCCATCATGGTGCTGTTTGTGTTCGTGGTGATGATGCTGAACTTAGGCACCGCGCAAGAACAAGAGCGGCAATGGATGAAACCCATGACCTGGGTTGGCCCTCTGCTGTTAAGTGCTGGCCAAATGGCCGTGTTTTACGTGGCATTACATGGCATTGAAGGCACCATCACTGGTGAGCCGATTACCGCCAAACAGGTTGGCATTAGTTTGTATGGCCCGTATGTACTGGCAGTAGAACTGGCCTCCTTGTTACTGCTGGCAGGTCTGGTCGCTGCCTATCATCTGGGGCGCGAAACCCGCCGCGGCGACATTATTTCCACCCGCAACGAGGAGGATGACGCATGAATGGCATTCCCTTTGAACATGGTCTGATCGTCGCAGCCATCCTGTTTTCACTCGGTTTATGCGGTTTGTTACTCCGTCGCAATCTGCTGTTTATTCTGATGAGTATCGAAGTATTGATGAATGCCTCTGCGGTGGCTTTTGTGGTCGCGGGTAGTCGTTACGGTCAGGTAGACGGCCAAATCATGTACATTCTGGTGATCAGCCTCGCAGCCGCCGAAGCCAGTATTGGTCTGGCGCTGTTGATGAGAATGTACCGTCGTCACCACACGCTGAATGTCGATGCGGTTAAGGAGATGCGCGGATGAATCTGTTATTCCTGACTTGTCTGTTCCCGTTTATCGGTTTTCTGATCCTCGCGTTTTCTGCAGGTCGCCTGAGTGAAAATCGTGCGGCGTTGGTGGGTGTCGGTAGTATCGGGCTTTCCGCACTAACCACCCTCGTTGTCGGCATGCAATTTCTGCAACAAGCCACTGCAGGCGCGATTTACAACCAGACCCTGTGGCAATGGATCAACACCGCAACCCTGAAAGTAGGCTTAGTGCTACATCTCGATGGTCTGTCACTGACCATGTTGGGTGTGGTGACCGGCGTTGGTTTCCTGATCCACCTGTTTGCATCGTGGTATATGCGCGGTGAAGAAGGTTACTCACGCTTCTTTGCTTACACCAATCTGTTTATTACCAGCATGCTGTTTTTAGTGCTGGCCGATAACCTGATGTTCGTCTATCTCGGGTGGGAAGGTGTGGGTCTGTGCAGTTATTTGCTGATCGGTTTTTACTATAAAGATCGCAATAACATTGCCGCGGCGATGAAAGCCTTTATCGTCACCCGTGTTGGTGACGTGTTCCTCGCGATTGGTTTGTTTGTGCTTTACCGTGAATTAGGCACTCTGAACATTGCCGATATTCTGGTGTTAGCCCCCCAGAAACTGACCGCAGGTGACCCAACGATCGAGTTCGCCACACTGATGTTACTGGGCGGTGCCGTGGGCAAATCAGCTCAATTACCGTTACAAACTTGGTTGGCGGATGCAATGGCGGGCCCAACGCCAGTTTCTGCATTGATCCACGCGGCGACCATGGTGACAGCCGGTGTCTATCTGATTGCTCGTACACATGGCTTGTTCCTGATGGCACCGGATGTTTTGCATCTGGTCGGCATTGTTGGCGCAGTCACGTTAATACTGTCTGGTTTCGCGGCTCTGGTGCAGACCGACATCAAACGTATTCTGGCTTACTCCACCATGAGTCAGATTGGTTACATGTTCCTCGCGTTAGGTGTGGGTGCCTGGGGTGGTGCAATATTCCACCTGATGACACATGCGTTCTTTAAAGCGTTGCTGTTCCTCTCGGCCGGCTCAGTCATTATTGCCTGCCATCATGAACAGAACATTTTCAAGATGGGCGGGCTGCGCAAATCTATTCCACTGGTGTATGCCGCGTTTTTGATTGGTGGTTCCGCACTGGCTGCCCTGCCCTTCGTCACCGCTGGTTTCTTCAGTAAAGACGAGATCTTGTTTGCCGCTTATCAGGGTGGTTATTCCGGTCTGCTATTGTCTGGTCTGGTCGGTGCATTCCTGACCTCGCTGTATACCTTCCGTCTGATTTTTATCGTGTTCCACGGTGAAAGTAAGCTGCAGGCACATCCGGGACATGGCCTCAGTCACCATCTGCCGCTGCTGGTATTAATGCTGTTGTCTACCTTTGTTGGTGCGTTGATCACCCCACCGCTGGCGAGCGTGTTCCCTGCAGTCAATGAAAGCCATGACGGAAAGTTACTGATCGAACTGCTCTCGGCAACGATTGCCATTGCGGGTATTGCGCTGTCGGCATTCTTGTTCCTGGGTGAACGTAAACTGGCGAGTCAACTGGTTAATTCATCTATTGGCAAACCGCTTAGTGCATTGTGGTTCAATGCCTGGGGTTTTGACTGGCTTTATCATCACTTGTTTGTGATGCCATATCGGGCAATTGCACAACTATTACAACGTGACCCGTTAGACCGAATGATAGCGCTTTGTGCTCTGGTTGTTGGTGCACTGAATCGTCTGAGTGTGCAAATGGTAACCGGAAATCTGCGCTGGTATGCCGCCAGCATGAGTCTGGGTGCGCTGGTCGTGTTGACTTTGTTGTTGGTGTACTAGGAGGCCTGTCGTGAGTTTACTCTGGTTAATACTGTTACCGTTTATTGGCGGCTTCCTCTGCTGGTTGGTGGAATTCACCCACAAAGGAACCAACATTCCGCGCTGGATTGCGCTGGTGACCATGTCACTGCAACTACTGTTATCGCTCAGTTTGTGGCAATCACATAATTTCTCTTTAGTGCTGCCAGGACAAGGCAACTGGACGCTTGATTACCAACTGCCGTGGATCCCCCGCTTCGGTATTTCCGTTCATTTAGCTATGGATGGGATTTCCCTGCTGATGGTGTCTTTGACCGGTCTGCTGGGTATTTTGGCGGTCGTCTGTTCCTGGAATGAAATTCAGGATCGTGTCGGTTTCTTCCACCTGAACCTGTTGTGGATCTTAGGTGGTGTTATCGGCGTGTTCTTGTCACTGGATCTGTTCCTGTTTTTCTTCTTCTGGGAAATGATGCTGGTGCCGATGTACTTCCTGATCGCGCTGTGGGGACACAGTGGCTCTGATGGTCGTACCCGTATTTACGCGGCAACCAAATTTTTCTTATACACCCAGGCCAGTGGTTTGCTGATGCTGCTCTCTATTCTGGCATTAGTCTTTATCCATTACCGCGCAACCGGTGTGTTCTCTTTCGATTACACCCAACTGCTGAACACTAGCATGGCACCGGAAGTGGAATTTATGCTGATGCTGGGTTTCTTCATCGCCTTTGCGGTGAAGATGCCACTGGTGCCGCTGCACGGCTGGTTACCTGACGCACACAGTCAGGCGCCAACTGCCGGTTCTGTTGACTTAGCCGGGATCTTGCTGAAAACCGCCGCCTACGGGTTGTTACGTTTCGGTATTCCGCTATTCCCGCATGCCTCCGCTGATTTTGCCCCCATTGCCATGACGCTGGGTTTGATTGGAATCATTTATGGCGCCGTCTTGGCATTCAGCCAAACAGATATCAAACGCCTGGTCGCTTACACCAGCGTCTCGCACATGGGATTTGTGGTTATCGCGCTGTATGCCGGTACCGCAACCGCCATTCAGGGTGCGGTGGTGCAAATGGTGGCTCATGGCTTATCAGCAGCAGGTTTATTCATCATGTGCGGACAATTGTATGAACGTCTGCACACTCGTGATCTGCGTGAAATGGGTGGTTTATGGCACCGGCTTCGCTATCTACCGGGCATCATGTTGTTTTTCTCTGTCGCATCGCTGGGCTTACCAGGCACCGGTAATTTTGTCGGTGAATTCATGATCTTGTTAGGCAGTTTCCCATCTGTACCGACGATTGTTATTGTTTCCACCGTGGGGTTAGTGCTGGCTTCTGTTTACTCACTGACAATGCTACAACGCGCTTGTTTTGGACAAGGTAAAGTAAATACCCCTTTGCGCGGACTAAATCTGCGTGAGTTCAGTATATTACTGCTGTTAGTTGCCTTGCTGGTTGGCCTTGGCGTTTATCCACAGCCTGTGCTGGATGTCAGTGGCATGACGGGAACACTGTTACAACCTGACAGTGCACTTGCCGTTACCGGTCAGCCTTAGGAGATATGTATGTTTAACTTTGCACAATTGATTGCTGAACTACCGCTGCTGCTGACGGCACTAACAGCCATCGCAGTAATGCTGTCAATTGCATGGCAGCGTAACCATCGTCAGGTTTTCCTGATTACCGTCATAGGGTTAAATGCAGCACTGGTCAGTTTGTTAGTCGCCAGTCATGCAGTGCCTGTAATTTTC
>JAQUHG010000124.1 GCA_028683735.1 Tolumonas sp.
CATTGATGCATGCCAAGATCCCACAGTATGCACAGCGCCCACACCATGATGAATCTACGTTATCTCATATTCAGCATCTGCTGCTGTTATGGAAACAAAACTGGCAAACCCGTCGCCAATTGGCACAGCTAAGTGCAGAAGATCTGCGTGATATTGGTCTCAGCGAAGCACAACGTCAGGAAGAGCTGAATAAATCGTTCTGGGAACCATAAAATTAAAAAAATCAAGGCGATGACATGAAGTAAAACATAACCCCCGTGTATTGTTCCGGGGGTTATGTTTTATGTCGGTGGTAATGAGTAATTCTGTCGTAGGAGTTGTTCAAACTGATCGGCGGGAATGGGTTTACTCATTAGATAGCCTTGATAACAGTCACAACCTTGCTCTTTCAGAAAGGCCAGTTGTTCGCAGGTTTCAACACCTTCGGCTAATACTTTCAGACGTAGCGTATGTGCCATGGCCACAATAGTGGCGGCGATTTCCATATCATCTTTTTTGTGTGGAATGTCATCGACAAAACTTTTATCGATTTTCAGCACGTCTAAAGGCAATCGCTTTAGATACGACAGTGATGAATAGCCGGTACCAAAATCATCAATTGCCAGCCGTACGCCTTCTGCTTGTAACTGGTTCAAGATCTCGACCGCTTCTTTTTCCCGTTCCATTAACGCGCTTTCCGTCAGTTCCAGTTCGAGTAAATTGGCTGGATAACCGGTATCGCCGAGAATGCGGATCACGGTGCTAAATAGATCGCTGTAGTGGAACTGGATCGGGGAAATATTCACCGCCAATGTCAGCGGGGGTAAACCTTGCTCTAACCACCACTTACCTTGGCGACAAGTTTCCTGCAAAACCCATTCGCCTATCTGTTTGATAAGCCCTGTTTCTTCGGCCAGTGGAATAAATAAGATCGGTGGAATTAAGCCGCGTTTGGGATCTTGCCAGCGCACTAAGGCTTCAGCACCGATAATTTTGCCGCTATGAATATCAACTTGTGGTTGGAAATACACCCGAAATTCTTGTTGTTCGATGGCGCGTTTGAGCTGAATTTCCATATCCAACCGGTGATCGGCGATGCCGGTTAATTCATCAGAGAAATATTTATAGCAACTGCGGCCACTGGCTTTGGCGTGATACATCGCGGCATCGGCTTTTTGCATCAGTTCTTCCGGTGTGGTGCCATGTTCGGGATAGAGGCTGATCCCGATACTGGCGCCCAAGATCACATCACGATCGTTGGGTAAATGGAACGGACGCTTCATTAACTGGATGGTGTCGTAAGCAATAGCATTGATAAGTTCTAATGGTGGGTTGTTGTCGAGAAGGATTGTAAATTCATCACCACCTAAGCGGCTTATTTCGTCGGTCATCTGCAGGTATTGTTGTAACCGGCGCGCCACTTCCTGTAGCAATACGTCACCCATCTGATGGCCGAAGCTATCATTTACATCTTTGAAGCGATCCAAGTCTAAGATCAGTAATGCAACGCGTTGGCGGCGGAGCATGGCGGCCTGCAGGGATTGATTCAGGTTCAGCGCTAATAGTATCCGGTTGGGTAGTTGGGTGAGCGGATCATAGTGTGCTTGATATTTCAGCCGCGCTTCAGTTTCTTTTATTTTGCGAATATCGGTCAGTGTGCCGATGTAACCAATGATTTTACCCTGAGTATTTGTTTCAGCTCTGGCATGGATGATAAGCCATCCAAGCTGATTATTGGGGAGTTGGATTTGGCACTCCATTTCGCTTTCGCCACTACTGAGCAAACTGGGTAACCATTCTTGCTGCAGCTGTTGATAATCGTCCGGTATGATCTTTCTAAGCCAGTATTCAGCTGAGGCATTTGGCTTGATTTGGAGCAGTGAAGTGCCAAATTCATTGATATACACCGGTTTGCCCTGAAGATTAAGGCGGAAAATACCGACTCGGACAAAGGTGGCTAAATTATGAAACAGTCGTTCGCTGTCAATCAGTTGCTGGTCGCGCTTCAGGTTATCCAACGCAAAACAAACATCACCGGCAATTTCTTCCAAAGTGGCTTGCACTTTGTCAGTAAAGAAATTTGCTTCGCTGGCATATAACGCCATGACACCGAAGATGTCGTCTCCTTCATAGATCAGATAATAACCCGCCGAACCTATATCTGCGTCTTTAGCGACCTGATGAAACGGGGTGGTCAGTATTTCCTGCAGATATTCATTAATGACAATATTTTTTTGTTGATAAATCGCCTGCATGACGCCGGTTCGCGGAATGAGCTCCGGTAACAGTTTTTTCTGCTCTGTGATCCAGTCGCAAAATCCGTTGTTGTCACCGGCAATATGCGTAATTTCAATATCATCTTTAGCCGGTGAGCATTGCACGATCATGGCTAATGAAAATCCGCCATCTTCAATCGCCGTTTGGCAAACTCGCTCAAACAGTTCAGCGCGGTTTTGACAATGCACGATAGATTGATTAGTTCGCGATAACATGTTGTACAGATTGGTCTGTTTCCGCAGCTCGTTTTCACTGACTTTACGGCGGGAAATATCTTCTACTACGGTAATGATGAACGAAATGCGCCGGTTTTCTGAGCGAATACAGCGTGTATCCACATTGGCATAAATGATGTGACCATCTTTGTGCTGCAGTTGTTTTTCCCGCTGATAACCATCAGAGAGATCAAGCATCATGGCCTGCATATCGGCATCGGAATTTTCTGCGGGCATCAGTGATGCCAGTGTGGTGTTCATCAACTCTTCGCGGGTATAACCGAGCATGTCGCATAACTGGTTATTAAAACGGATCCAGTGGCCAGTTTGCGAATGCGTGATGGCCATTCCGAACAATGGCAGCTCAAAAAAATGTCGTAATAAACGGTCTTTTTCTGCGGTCTGACGCTGCATGTCTAATTCAGTACGATATTGCTGTTGTCGCCACGACATGCGTAACAACAGCACCACTAACAGCCCGGCGACAAACACAAACAGAGTGATCCACCAAAGTTGACGGTATAAGGGCGCAAACACTTCATCTTTATTTTGCTGGACCAGAATATGCCAGCCGGTATACGCAATCGGCTGATAACTGGCAAAAACATCGGTGTGGCGGTCATCTTTGCCATCATAGGTATTGGCTTGTTCTGATAGTGCTTTGGCCAGTAACGACAAGCGATCTTGCGGATAGGGAATATCTCTAATTTCTGCATGCAGCGCATCATTAGCGGGAATGCGCATCTGTAACACCCGATCATCATAGGCTTGCAATAACAGGGTCACACCGGTGTTACTACTCGACCACATTTCTATGTGTGGTAATAATTCATTTTTTACCACCTGTGTCAGATGCAATGTTCCAATGATGAAAAATGAGTCGGGATCACGCAGAGGGATGGTGAGACCTAAGTAAAGTTGTCCACTATTATCGCGAAACCAATCGGTGGTGATGTTGCGGGCGTTGGTGCGAAACGGGGTCGAGTTGAGCTTGTCAGTGGGGGGATTACCTAACACCAGCCGTGGGTTATTTTGTTCATCAAATACAGTCAGCGATTCATAACCATACCGGCGTTGTAAATATGAAAATGTCTCATTAATTTCCGTGGCAGCATAGTGCGGATTTCGATTGAGCTGCACGGCCATGTTGATAAACAGCGGATTATTTTGCAGTACTTGTGCATCACCAAGGCGCTCATTTAGCCATGATTCGATCTGACTGGCTTTTTGTTGTGCCATCGACGTCAGTTCACGCAGGTTATCTTGTTTGAGTGGCTGGTTCTGTATATGGAATACCAGCAATGGTATCAGTAACACCAGCAATAGCTGTATTGAAAGTAGCCAACGCAATCGCCCGTTTTTCGTTGCGGGGTTGGTTTTATTATCCATATCACCTCGGGGTTGATGCCATTACCGGCGCAGATACATTCTGTAGTTTTCTGGTGTCACCAGCTGATAGGGAATGAGTATTTCTGCCGGTAATTTATCGGATTTCGCAGCCAATGCCGCTGCAGTGCTGAGTGCGACTTTCCCCTGTGCTTCTGCGTCCTGAAATACGGTTGCTGTCAGTTCATTCTGGTACATGGCATACAACGCCTCAGGGGTCGCATCAATACCCGTAATTTTGATCTGTCGTGGCGAAATACCGGCTTTTCTCATGGCTAATAAGGCGCCCAATGCCATTTCATCATTATTCGCTGCCAGCATGTTGAAGTGTTTGCCTTCGTGTATCCAACGACTCATCAGACGCTCGCCTTCTGTCCGATTAAAATTCGCGACTCCTTCAACAATAATATGCATTTTAGGATGCAGGGCGATGACATCTTTGACTGCCTGCGTGCGATCTCGGGCAACGCCAGAATTGGGGATCCCCGCCATAATTGCAACATTGCCTTCTCCGTTACTGCTTTCAGCCAGATATTCCATCTGCAATTTGCCGGAAAGATAAGAGTCTGAGCCAACATAATAGACCCCGTTTCCTAAGGGAATGTCGGGTTTGCGATTCACAAATACTAATGGAATGCCTGCGGCCCGGGTTTTCTGACTCATGACCTCGGTATATTGAACGCTTACATTGACCGGATTGACGATGATGGCAGCATATTTTTTGGCAATGAATTCATCAATCTGTGCTTGCTGACGTGTCGTATCTTGTTTGGCATCAGCAAATTGGAGGGTGATATCACTCATCTCTTGCGCTTCGTCGGCAATAGCATCTCGCAGCAGAGAAAGAAAGTAGTCATCAAACGCGGACATGCTGACACCAATGTTTGTCTTCGCTTGACTCATGTTTGGAAAAATTAGCAACATGACACAACATAAAAGCAGACGAGCCATAGTGATGCCTTATATAACGAGGTTGTCTTCAAACAGTTTTACACAATTCCGACCACTGTTTTTGGCGTGATATAATGCTTTATCTGCCGCATGGATCAGCTGCGCAGGTTCTTGTATCTGTTGACTATAGCTGGCGACACCGAAAGATGCGGTGATGCGGGGCAAACTATTGCCCTGATATTCCACGTTAGTTTGCGCAATGTGTTTACGGAGTTTTTCGGTCACGAACGACGCATTACGTAAATCGGTTTCTGGTAAAATGATGGTGAACTCCTCACCCCCATAACGATAGAGACGATCCGTTTGGCGGATCTCATTTTTTACAAATTGACAGATACTTATCAGCACCTTATCACCCGCCGGATGGCCGTAACAATCGTTGAATTGTTTGAAATGATCGATATCAAACATTACCAGGGAAAAGGTTTTGCCAAAACGTTGGGAACGCTGCAGTTCATGTTCCATCTGCACATCAAATTGGCGCCGATTTAATGCGCCGGTTAATGCATCGGTAATAGAAAGTTTAGTTAATTTGTTGTTCAGATCGGCTAATTCATCCGCGTATTTTTGTAGTTTTATTTCGTTTTCGCGGTTCATTTTGTCCAGATCTTCCTTTTGCTGCAGGATCTGGATCATGCTGTTAATGGCGTCAGAAAAATCACCGGAAAAGGAAACTTTTTGTTCATAATCACCTTTGGCAATTTGCTGAATTTGCCAGGTCAGATGTAACAATTCGGAATGCAGATTTTTAAACGGATTCGAAAAATAGTTACGGATCGGTGGTGCCGTATCAAGTTTGCCTCGGGCCAGATCTTGCAGAAAATTAAAACTCTCGTTGTACTGTCGGGCTAGTGTTAGAACGTTTTTGATCAGTTGATTTTGGGCTGGATCGACAGATAGCGGAAAATTCTGAGGAAGATTTTGCACCACACGTCCGGTAGTGACTTGTTCCAAGATCTGATTAAGTTGCTCAAGGATGTGAGGATCTGGTTGTTCGGGTTTAAACAGATTCATGTGGCAGTCAATTCCCGTTCACTGAGATCAATCGTGAAACGGCAAGTTCGTTCGCCCGTAGCCCAGCAATCGATCTCTTTAACGATAAAATTTTGTTGGGTATAGAGATGAAAAATACCTTCAATGAATCCTTCATCATAATCACAAACGGTCACACCTTGCAGCGGCAAGCCTGAGCAATCGAGGTCTTCTGAGACGGTGACGACAAAACTGAATTTCTCCGGATCGGCTTTTTCAACCCGCAGAATACCAATAGAGTGTTCGATAAGCTTTTCGTGTAATTGCGCAATGAATTTATTCAGCGGCAATGAGGCATCCAGAATATTCTGGCAAAACGCTTTTCCGGCTAATCGCCCCGATTCAGTTAGCAATTGTTTGGTTTTTTCATCACCAAATTCATGTTCCAGCACGGCGCGCATGGTGTATTGCATCAGTCGATAGGCGGCGACAGAAGTCATGTTACCGAGATTCGGGCGTCCTTCTTGAATGTCCCCGAGTTGCTGCCAGTTGAAATTGAATTCATCCATAGATCCCTCTTGAACCGAGACAGACATCGTTTGATTTGGGCAAAAAAACGTGACCGATGAAATTATGTATTGAGTTTAGTTCTTTACCAGAAAGATGCCCAACTGCAACCTATTTATAGTCGAAATATCTGCGGCTGACATCCCGTCAGCAATTATTCATGGATTTTTTTCAATAAAGAAAAAATAAGCCTCCTGTACACGGGAGGCTAAAGAGTTATGTAAAACAGAATGCAGAAAGGTGAATGGCCGGCATAGAAAAAGGCGGCGGATTTAGCGATCTAACTGATGCAGTAACCAAGTTACTGCCAGTAGGTCGGCACTGCCGCCGGGGCTGAGGTTGCGAGCGATCAATTGTTGATCTAAATGTTGCAAGGCGCGCATCCGTTCAATGGAAAGAAATGGTGTCTGCTGGGTAATTGCTTTGGCTTGCTGCTGCACATAATGCAACCCATCGATGCCGCCGCGGGCTACTAAATTGGTGTCGTTATTGTGCGCCAGTAACGTCAGCATTACTTCGAGCAGTGCGCTGTTGCGATCGGCACCATGGGCGATGGCGTTGGCATAAACAGGCAGCGAATATTCACGCACCGTTGAGAAACCTGATTCCACCTCACCACGAACCCCGGTTAGGCCATGCTGGTGAAAGAATCGTTCCCCAGCGGTTTTCGGTTGTGCATTGGTGGCTAATTCCCGTTGTACCAATCCTTCGGTGGCGCGCGCTACTTGCTGACACACGGTTTGCTGGTTGAGAATTTTACCTTGTTGCCACAAGCGCCCGGCAGCAGCACACAGCAGTGCCAGCGAGAACAACATGCCTTTGTGGGTATTGACGCCGGCGGTAGCGAGCAACATATCGCGTTCACACTGTTTGCCATGCGGGCGTAACATAGGCAGCAGTTGATTGGCGGGCAGGTTGGCACTATCGATACCGGTTTGCGTGAATAACGCCAGCCAAGGCGCGATAGCTTCGGCACTGTGTTCAAAGGTGGCGACGGTCATATCACGATGTGAGCCGTTATTGGCGCGATCGACCAGACCGGGTTTCGGCGTGGTGTAAACCTCAATCAACATGGCGTGATGGGCGAGGGAGGCCATGTCCCGCACAATAGCGGGTTGAATGGTAACCGGCATGGCGCAATCGGTATCAAACAGTGCATACATGGCGTTGTTCCTGTATCGATAAATAAGAGTGTAAAATCTGATGGATACGAACCTGCAGCTCTTCATTGCTGTGGCGACGACTACGGCCACACACGGCGGCCAGTTCATCGCAAATCAGGCAGCGGCGTGGCGGCAAATCGAATTCGCGGCGCGACAAACTGCGGCCATCGGCTTGTAAAACATCGAGATCAAACAGCCGTCCGAGCGGGTGTTGCTGTTCCAGCGTGATCATGGCACTTTTCAGTGTCGCGGCCGGAACGGCGACGCTCCAAAAGGCTTCGGGGCCAGTGATATGACGCCAGGACGCATGAGCCAACACACGCCAGCCCAAGGCTTTTAGTTCACGCTGCACGGCAATCACACCGGCAGCCTGTAACTGATGAGCCGCCGCGTTATCTTTAATTTCCCCCGGCATATTGATGCAAAAAGAGATCAGGCTTTCGCCATAACGTTTCAGCCAAATCCGCTGGCGTTGCACTCGTTCATCACGAGCGACCAACATTTGGGTGAGCCCGATCCGCAGATGGGTCGGGCGGCTGCTCATCAGTTCCATGCTTATTTCACCTGCTTCGCTATTTCACTTGTTTCACAACATCAATAATGCTGCCATCGCGATAGCGGATCACGCCGACGATGCGGTCGGTGTATTCGATCTCGGCAGGCATTCCGGTCAGTGAATAAGCGCGCTCACTCAGCTCTTCTATCGACATGATCGGTAGTTTGGCGGCCAGCAGGCGTTCTTTGATTTCTGGTCGGGCCGGGTTAACGGCAATGCCGTGATCGGTGACCAGCACATCAATGCTGCTGCCGGGGGTGATGCAGGTGGTAACCTTGTTAACGACAGTCGGAATTCGCCCGCGTACCAGTGGTGCCACGACTATGGTCAGATTGGCCGCCGCTGCGGTGTCGCAATGACCGCCAGACGCGCCCCGGAACACACCGTCAGAGCCGGTGATCACGTTGACGTTAAACTGGGTGTCGATCTCCAGCGCACTTAAAATCACCACATCGAGTTTTTCGACACACGCACCTTTCGATGATGGATTGGCGTATTGATTGGCGGAAATTTCCTGATGATGCGGGTTTTTACCCAGTGATTCTGCCGCCACACTGTCAAAGCACTGTACATCCAGCAGGGTTTGGATCAGTCCGCGTTCATGCAATGCCACCATGCTGGCGGTGATACCACCGAGACCAAAGCACGCCTTGATCTTGTTGCGCACCATTTTGTCGGCCATGAAGCGGGTTACCGCCAGTGATGCACCACCGGTGCCGGTTTGCAGCGAAAATCCGTCGTTGAAATAGCCAGAATGCTCGATAACATCGGCAGCCTGACGGGCGATCAGCAATTCACGCGGGTTGGAGGTCATGCGGGTGGCATCACCGCCGATTTTGGCCGGGTCGCCCACATGCTCAACCTGCACAATGCTGTCGACACAGTCTTGCGCGATGCTGGCCGGGTAGTTGGGGTAGGCGACCAGCTCTTCGGTTAATAAAACCACATGACGGGCGTATTCGGCATCGACACGGGCATAACCCAACGAGCCACAGCGTGATTTACCGGAAAAACCGTTCGCATTACCGAACTCATCACTGCATGGCACACCTAAAAAGGCGACATCGATATTCAGTTCACCGGATTGGATCAGATGCACGCGGCCACCGTGCGAGTGAATATGCACCGGTTCCGCCATCAAACCG
>JAQUHG010000125.1 GCA_028683735.1 Tolumonas sp.
TTGCTGAATATAAAGAAATGTTGCGTGCAGAAGGTATCGATTTAGCTGATTTAATTGATGCCTCTACAGTAACTGAAAAAACTTCTAAGCGTGCGCCACGTCCACCTAAATATCAGTACACTGATGCTGATGGTTCTGTAAAAACCTGGACTGGCCAAGGTCGTCAGCCAGTACCAATTCGTGAAGCAATTGCCCAAGGTAAATCGCTGAACGATTTCCTGATCTAATCGTCTGGATTTGATCTAATAGCACCGCGCATATTTAATATATACGCGGTGTTTTTATTTTTGTTGAGCATCAATATTATTGGTTTTGTTTATGGTGTTTTAACTATTTAAGCTCTTTTTTTACTCGCTCCAGAAGTGGTGCAATTACGTCCATCGGTAAAGGGAATACTACCGTTGTATTCTTATCGGCTCCAATCACTGTCAATGTTTCTAAATAACGCAGCAGTATTGCCTGCGGCTCTTGGGCAAGCACTTTAGCTGCTTGATATAGTTTCTCCGATGCCTGCAGTTCACCTTCCGCATGGATCACTTTAGCGCGACGTTCACGTTCGGCTTCTGCCTGTCTGGCAATCGCTCTGATCATCGATTCTGTTAAATCAACTTGTTTGATTTCAACGTTTGATACTTTAATTCCCCATGAGTCCGTTTGCGCATCTAGTGCCTGTTGGATATCGGTATTTAATTTTTCACGTTCAGCCAACATATCGTCGAGTTGGTGTTTACCCAACACCGAACGTAACATCGTTTGGGCTAATTGACTGGTTGCGTTGAGGTAATCCATCACTTGAATAATCGCTTTTTCAGGATCAATCACTCGTAAATAGACAACGGCACTGACTTTGACGGAAACATTGTCACGGGAAATTACATCTTGAGTTGGTACTTCCAGCACGATAGTTCGCAGATCTACGCGAGCTGCTTTTTGTATAAAAGGAATAATGATCACGAGGCCTGGACCTTTTACTTTCCAGAATCGACCAAGTGTAAATACCACTCCGCGTTCATATTCCCGAAAAATATAGATCGCGGATGACAGAAACCACCCAAATACAGCAATAACAATGAAAACTTCCATCCAGGTTGATGTGTAGTCAATAAGCATTTTGAATCTCCTTTTTGACTTAATTGGAAGATGTCTCGCTGGAATGGATGAATTGTGGTGATGGGGGAGACATCGGTAAGAACCTAAAGAAACAACGCGGTTTTCTAACGATGATAAGGGGTTATTATCTGGCGAGGTTCTCTTAAAAGTATGGTTCGCTGATGCTATAAAGCAAGTTGAGCGCCGAAGCGCTTATTTAATCCTTTCTTGTTTTCTGTCAACTAATGCTCGGGTCTTCTGTCAGCCAACTTGAACATTTCAACTATTCTTGTAGTATTGAATTCAAAATCATACCCATACCCAGGTTTAGTTTTCGGGTATGCATGTTCAATTTCTCTGCAGAGACTAGTCATATGGCACTTATTCAGATTTTTGACCCGGCAATGTGTTGTTCTAGTGGGGTATGCGGTACAGACGTTGATCAACAGCTGCTCCAGTTTGCTGCGGATGTGGCTTGGTTAGAACAACAAGGTGGTCAGATTGAGCGATTTAATCTGGCGCAGCAGCCGTTGGCATTTGCTAACAACCCCCAAGTCAGTGCGTTTTTAATGCGCTCAGGTGAAGCCGGTCTCCCACTTATTCTGGTCGATAACGAGATAGTCTTAGCCGGTCGATATGCCAAACGCGAAGAATTGGCGCGCTGGGCAGGTATCACAATGGCAGCAGTAACCATTAAATCGATTAAAAAAGCCGGATGTTGTGGAAGCTCGGGCTGCTGTTGATCCGTGGTTATTGGAGGATACATGCCTAAATTTTTGGATAACCCACCACCATTCCTGTTCTTTACCGGTAAAGGCGGCGTTGGTAAAACATCGTTAGCCTGTGCGAGTGCGATTAATTTAGCGGCGGTGGGGAAACGGACGCTACTCGTGAGTACTGATCCGGCGTCTAATATCGGGCAAGTGTTTGGTTTGAACATTGGCAACCAGATTAAAGCCATTCCTGATGTAGATAATTTATTGGCATTGGAAATTGACCCTCAGGCTGCGGCACAACAGTATCGGGAAAGCATAGTAGCTCCGGTGCGCGGGAAATTGCCCGAAGCGATAGTCAAAGGTATTGAAGAGCAGCTCTCTGGAGCCTGTACCACGGAAATTGCCGCGTTCGATGAATTTACCGCTTTGTTGACGGATCGTGAGTTGCTGGCTGACTACGATCATATTGTGTTTGATACAGCGCCTACCGGACACACGATCCGCTTGCTGCAATTACCGGGTGCGTGGACGAATTTTCTCGATGAAGGGAAAGGCAATGCTTCCTGCCTTGGCCCATTATCGGGCTTGCAAAAACAGCGGGAACAATACAAACAAGCGGTCAATGCACTGGCCGATCCACAGCAGACCAGACTGGTTTTGGTGGCGCGGGCTCAAGCACCAACACTACGGGAAGTAGCCAGAACACATCAGGAATTAGGTGATATTGGCCTGTCACAGCAGTTTTTAGTGATCAATGGTGAATTTCCAGCACATGAAGTGGGTACTGACGCGCTTGCCAAAGCTGTTTGGCAACGAGAGCAGAAAGCACTGGCTGAGTTGCCTGAAGCGCTAACATCCTTACCGGTCGATCACGTTCCGTTAAAGCCATTTAATCTGGTGGGTATCGCAGCTCTTCAACAATTATTAAGCGATCAGTCTCCATTGTCTGCTATCAAAGCGCCTGTTTCATTACCTGTTAAAGCGCCTGATCTGGCTTCATTAGTCGATGAATTGGCAGAAGATAAACATGGATTGATCATGCTAATGGGGAAAGGCGGTGTGGGTAAAACCACGCTAGCCGCTGCGGTGGCGGTTGAGTTGGCTCAACGTGGCTTTCCCGTGCATCTCACTACGTCTGACCCGGCTGCACATCTGATGGAAACAGTCTTGGGAGCGCAGAGTAATCTGACTGTCAGCCGGATCGACCCTCGTGTGGAAACGGAGCGTTATCGGCAGGAGATTTTAGCTGCCAAAGGGCAGGGGCTGGATGCACAAGGTCGCGCCATGCTGGAAGAAGATCTGCGCTCGCCTTGCACTGAAGAGATTGCGGTCTTTCAGGCATTCTCACGGGTGATCCGTGAAGCGGGCAAAAAATTTGTGGTGATGGATACTGCGCCGACCGGCCATACCCTACTGTTGCTCGATGCAACGGGCGCTTATCACCGGGAAGTTGCCCGTCAGATGGACAGTAAAGGTTTGCACTTCACTACACCAATGATGCAGTTGCAGGATCTGAAGCAGACCAAAGTGTTGATTGTGACATTGGCAGAACAAACGCCTGTTTTAGAAGCAGCCAACTTACAGGCAGATTTACGCCGCGCAGGCATTGAACCGTGGGCGTGGATTATTAATAACAGTCTGATGCTCACGACTTCTTCATCGGCATTATTGCAGCAACGTGCGCTGAATGAGCAGCAATTTCTGGCTCAGGTAATTGAACAACATGCTAAACGTTGGGCAGTCGTGCCATTACAGCTGGAAGATCCAACCGGTATTGCACGACTTCAGCAACTTTGCCGACATTAACAGACGTTTCGTATTTTTAACGTCAGAAGTAATGATTCAACATATTAAGGAAAATAGTGTCATGAGCGATGTAACGCGCAAACTCTCATTTTTAGACCGGTATCTGACTGTCTGGATTTTTGCCGCAATGGCGTTGGGTGTCAGTCTTGGTTTTTTAGTGCCGGGAGTGGAGAACTTCATTAACAGCTTTCAGGTCGGCACGACTAATCTTCCGATTGCCGCTGGGTTGATCCTGATGATGTACCCGCCATTTGCCAAGGTGCGTTATGAAGAGCTGCCTGACGTATTTCGCGACAGAAAAGTACTGAACCTTTCGCTGATCCAAAACTGGATCATTGGACCTGCACTCATGTTTGCACTGGCGGTGATTTTCCTGCATGACAAGCCGGAATATATGGTGGGGCTTATCATGATTGGTCTGGCGCGCTGTATTGCTATGGTGATTGTCTGGAATGAACTGGCAAAAGGCTCCACGGAATATGCCGCCGGTCTGGTGGCGTTTAACTCGATCTTTCAGGTGCTGTTTTTCAGCGCTTATGCCTGGCTGTTTATTACCGTACTGCCACCACTGTTCGGTTTATCTGGCTCTATTGTGGATATCTCTATCGCGCAAATTGCCGAGAGTGTTTTTATCTATCTGGGCATTCCCTGTATTGCCGGTGTGCTGACCCGCGTGATCATGCTGCGTTTTGTTTCTAAAACGTGGTATCACACTCATTTTGTTCCCAAAATTGGCCCGATCACTCTGGTTGCACTGCTGTTTACCATTGTGGTGATGTTCAGCCTGAAGGGAAAACTGATTGTCTCTCTTCCATTTGATGTGGTGCGTATTGCTATTCCGTTGCTGCTCTATTTTGTGGTGATGTTTGCCATCTCATTTTTCATGTGCAAACGGCTGGGGGCGAGTTATGAAAAAAGCGCGACGCTGTCGTTTACCGCCGCCAGTAATAATTTCGAACTCGCTATTGCAGTTGCTGTTGCAGTGTATGGCATCAACTCAGGTGCTGCTTTTGCTGCGGTCATCGGGCCGTTAGTGGAAGTGCCGGTGATGATTGGTTTGGTGAATGTTTCGCTGTGGATCAGACGGAAGTATTTCGTTTCGGTAAATGCGTAACTTATTTGAATAGTTGAAGTAGCTTGCAATGACAATGAACCAATTTGACATCATCGGTGATGTGCATGGGCATGCCACTGAATTACGCCAATTGCTGAGTAAACTGGGCTATCAGCAAACCCTATCGGGTTATCAGCATCCGAAACGCACGGCATTATTTGTCGGTGATTTTATTGATCGAGGGCCGGCACAATTAGATGTGCTGGATATCGTCAGAACGATGATTGAAAACCGCGCTGCACTGGCTGTCATGGGTAATCATGAGTTTAATGCGATCGGTTGGTTCAGTTGTAATAACAACGGTGAACCGTTACGTGACCATACCGAAAAAAATCATAAACAGCATGCCGCGTTCTTAAATGAGGTGGGCGAAAACAGCGCACAGCATAAGGAGTGGATCTCATGGTTTAAGACTTTACCACTTTGGTTAGAGCTTCCTGAGCTACAGATCATTCATGCGTGCTGGAACCCGCAGGCAATGGCAGCAATTAGACCGTATATCAATGTGCACCAGCAGCTGCAAGAACAACAGCTCGTACATTGTTATCAAAAAGGTCACATTGCATATCAGGCAATAGAGTCTTTGCTCAAGGGCGTTGAATTACCTCTGCCTGCGACATATTATTTTTTGGATAAAGATGGGCTCCAACAACAAAAGACACGGATAAAATGGTGGCAAAAGCATGGCTCCTTCCGTGAAAAAGCGATCCTGCCAGATGAATATGCTCAGCATTTACCGGCACATTCGTTGTCTGATGAAATAATGCAATTAGCCGACATAAAAAAACCGACCTTCATCGGCCATTACTGGTTACAAGGTGAGCCATCACCGCGCAGTGAGATGGTTGCGTGTGTTGATTTTAGTGTGGCAAAACAAGGGCAGCTGATGGCATACCGGTTTCAAGGGGAGTCGACATTAAATCCTGCGCATTTTATCAGCCATGCGGATTAACTTTTCGTATTCAACCATCGCAAGGCGTTATGGTGAACTTAACCTGTTTTTTTGACACCAGGTTATTGCAGGTATTGCAGAAAAAGCCAACAGAGCAGCATTGCATTTTCAGTAACTCGGAATTGCAGACTGGACAAAAGCCCACCATTTTGAATTGTTTTCCGCAATGTAAGCAAGGTGATGGGCTATATCGAGGGTCTAGCCCTTCTTGCTGACAAGAAGGGCATTGGAGCAAATAAGTCATAACACCTCTCCTCTACAGATCGGCTTTCATGAACCGGCACACTACAACGAGTCAATGGATGGATTGTATATCCGGCTTGTATTTTTCCCTTGTTGCTTTGATTGATACATCGCGCTATCAGCGCGACTGATGATCTCGTCAAAAACAGAGTCAACAGATTGAAACTCACTGAGCCCAATACTGATGGTAATAAAGATGTCGTGTTTACCCGTGTGAAATGGTGTTGAGCAAATAGCCGCTCTAAGCCGCTCACTGCAGACTGTTGCTTCGTCTATCGGTGTATTGGGTAAAATAATGCCAAATTCATCACCACCTAATCGCCCGATTAAATCGACGTTACGTAATTGGGTAACACATAATTGGGTAACGTGTTTTATTGCTGCATCGCCAGCTTGATGACCAAACTGATCGTTGATTGATTTAAACTGATCGATATCTAAAAGAAGAAAACAGGTGGGTTGCTGATAGCGCTGAAATTCTTGAAATTTCTCATCCAGTTTTTCCAGTAATTTTCTGCGATTACTGATCCCGGTTAGAACATCAATTTCGGATAAATATCTTAACTCCATTTCGAGATGGCGTTTATTGGTGACATTACGCGCCACCCAAACTACAGCTCTTTCGTTATTGTAGAGCGCGGGTAGTGGTTTTACCCGACCTTCAAACCAGATACTGCCAGCGGGGCCACTCTGTCTATCGATGCTATCTACATCATCCCCCGCCAGAGAATATTCAACGACCATGAGTTTATTGTGTTGCAAGGTCAAACGAATTTGCTCTAGAAACCAATCTGCTTTTTCTTTGGGTAAAACATCATAGAGCGATTTGCCAATTAGCCCTGAGCCATCATGGTAAAATTCTGAATCTGAACCACCAAAAATATCAGCATAACGACCTGACTCTGTCAGTATAAAGACCAAATCAGGCAAGGCTGAAATAATGGTCATGAGCTTTTCATTTTCCGTAATATTGGTGTGCATATTCAAATCCCTTTAACCAGTCGCATCATCCTGATAATGGATGCCCCAAGAACACGTCAATTTCTTGTGCTGTTTAAAATGCAATTCGAATGAAAAATAAAAACAGGCTATTTACTGTGCAAATGGCATGTTCAGGTTGATATATGAATTAGCATGGATTACTTCATAGGTATCGTCAAATCAAGTAGTGCCATACACCAGTGACTCTTCGTTAATACATTGGCAAATTACGATTAATTATACTGATGCGTCATGATGCTATCAGTGAGGTGAAACAGCATCAGACGTTAACGCTGCCATTGTTAGATGAGCTTTCTAAGCAAGATCTCGGTGCTTTAACTGAATTGCTGCAGCCACAAGTTTCGGTTGGGCTGCAGAGTTCTATTTAAATAAAAAAGAGAATTACTTTATATAGGTAATTCTCTTTTTAGTTACACAGTAACAAAAATGAAAGCTCAGCAAACCCTTATGACATCAACAAAAAGTTCAGCAATGCTCAACATTATGTTTTTCCTTTGTCTTGGTTTCTTTCATCGGTTACTAAAAAAGCCCCGGATTATTCAGCCGGGGAAGAGGACGCACGTATTAGAGTTTTACGCTTCCTGAACTTCCATGGCTGGTTTCAGAACAGCATACATTAAACCGGTAAGCGCTGTACCTGCTGCAATTGCAATCAGATACATACCGACATGACCGACTGCATTTGGAATGGCCAGTACAAACAGACCGCCATGTGGTGCCATCAATGTGCAGCCAAACAACATAGACAGAGCACCGGCTAATGCACCACCCGCCATAGTGGAAGGAATAACTCGCATCGGATCACGTGCTGCAAAGGGAATGGCACCTTCAGAGATAAAACACAAACCTAAAACAAAAGAGGCTTTACCGGCTTCGCGTTCAGCTTCGGTGAATTTATCGCGGGCCACAAAAGTTGCCACACCCATACCTAGGGCGGGAACCATGCCTGCCGCCATAATTGCAGCCATAGGAAGGTATGATTGAGAGGCTAACAATCCGACACCGAAGGTATAAGCCGCTTTATTGACTGGACCACCCAAATCGAAACATTGCATTGCTCCCAAAATAACCCCGAGCAAAACTGCATTCGCGGAAGTCATGCCGGCGAGGAAGTGTGTTAATCCCGCCATTGCGGCAGATACCGGACCACCCACGACATAGATCATGATAAGCCCGGTCACTAAACTAGAGATCAACGGGATGATCAATATTGGTTTTAATGCCGCCATGGTCTGGGGCAATTTGACGTTATCCGCGACAAATTTAGCACTGTAACCGCCGATGAAACCTGCGACGATCCCACCGAGAAAACCCGCACCGGCAGAAGTTGCCAACATACCACCGATCAAGCCTGGCGCCAGACCCGGCCGGTCAGCAATTGAAAAGGCGATGAACCCAGCCAACACTGGCACCATTAAACCAAAGGCTCCTGCGCCGCCACCGATCTGCATTAAGGCAGCGGCTAATGTGCCCGGTTCTTTGAACGCTGTAATACCAAAGACAAAAGAGAGCGCGATGCACAAACCACCCGCGACGACCAACGGCAACATGTGAGAAACGCCGGTCATCAAATGTTTGTATATACTGGGTAATTCCGCTTTGCCGGAATGAGATCGGATTGTCGCTGAATTACTTTTAAACACGGTTTGTGTAGCCAGCGCATGATCAATTTCTTGTGCCGTTTTTTTCAGTGCAGCGCCGGTGCTGGTTTTATACAGTTTTTTACCAGCAAACCGGGATAAATCGAGTTCGATATCGGCAGCAATAATAACAATATCTGCCTGTGCAATTTCTTCTGTGGTTAACGCGTTTTTTGCGCCCACAGAACCTCGTGTTTCTACTTTTATCCAATAATCTCGTTTTTTAGCTTCTTCTTCTAATGCTTCGGCCGCCATAAAGGTATGGGCAACACCCGTCGGACAGGCAGTAACAGCAACAATACGTTTGCTCATGGAGAACACCTTAGGTTTATTTTTGGTTTGCTGAATAACAAGCACGTCAGTACTTCACTGTCTCTGCTGTGCTTGTCGTTTTTAAGTCGGCTGGTCGAAATATTATTCCCGGGAATATTTTGCCGCCTGACGGAATAATTCATCGTTAGGGCGAATGCCGGTATATAACGCGAATTGTTCAACGGCTTGTATGGCAAATACTTCGGAACCGGTGATCACGGTTTTATTTTGCGATTTGGCATAACGGATCAATGGCGTTTCAGCAGGCAATGCGACCACATCAAAAATCACTTTGGCTTGCTGCACTTCTGCTTCGTTATACGCT
>JAQUHG010000126.1 GCA_028683735.1 Tolumonas sp.
CTTCCGTCATATTAGAGAACATGTTCTCCAGTTTAGATTTCTGCTGACGAGCAAGTTTGATGTCACGGAATTTACCCTGACGGTAAAGAGCCACTTCGCGCGCTTTCTTCTCATCACGCACAACAGTAACTTCATCACCCGCTGAAGGCACACCGGACAGACCCAATACTTCAACCGGGATAGATGGACCAACTGAATCAACGCTGCGACCCATTTCATCACGCATCGCACGCACACGGCCATATTCCAGACCACACAACACGATATCGCCTTGGCGCAGAGTACCTTCCTGAACCAGGATGGTAGCAACCGGACCACGACCTTTATCCAGACGAGATTCGATAACTACACCACTCGCCATCGCATCACGCACAGCGGTTAATTCCAGAACTTCAGACTGCAACAGGATAGAATTCAGCAGATCGTCAATACCTTCACCGCTCTTCGCAGATACTTTAACGAACTGGTTCTCACCACCCCACTCTTCTGGGATAACGCTGTAACGAGTCAATTCGTTCATCACGCGATCTGGATCAGAGTCAGGTTTATCAACTTTGTTAACAGCGACAACAATTGGCACACCAGCAGCTTTAGCATGTTGAATTGCTTCAACCGTTTGCGGCATAACACCGTCATCGGCAGCCACAACCAGCACCACGATGTCCGTAGCCTGAGCTCCACGAGCACGCATTGCGGTAAATGCAGCATGGCCTGGGGTATCTAAGAAAGTGATACTGCCATTTTCGGTATCAACATGATAGGCACCGATATGCTGAGTAATACCACCCGCTTCGCCTGAAGCAACTTTTGCTTTACGGATATAATCCAGCAAAGAAGTTTTACCATGGTCAACGTGACCCATGATGGTAACAACAGGAGCACGAGATTCGCTCTTCGCTGTAGAGTCACGATCTTGCAGAATTGCTTCTTCCAGCTCGTTTTCACGGCGCAGTGTCACTTTGTGACCCATTTCTTCCGCTACCAACTGTGCTGTTTCCTGATCGATGATTTGGTTAATGGTTGCCATAGCGCCCATTTTCATCATCACTTTGATCACTTCAACCGCTTTTACAGCCATTTTCTGTGCCAATTCACCGACACTGATGGTTTCACCAACCACGATATCGCGGTTAACAGGCTGAGCTGGTTTCTGGAAACCATGCTGCATTGAGTTTGGTGTATGAACTTTAGCGCGCTTGCCTTTTCTCGCACGAGAATTACGTTCTTCTCGAGCTTCTTCATGCGGAGATTTTTTAGCTTTGGCAACACCAGGACGACGACGACCTTTACTTTCGTCTTGACGCTCACGTTCAGCTTCAGCTTCTTTTACAAATAACGAAGCGGCTTCGCTAACATCATCGTTCAATTCTTTACGGCGACGTTCTTCTTCTTCCGCAGCCCAACGGCCTTCATTTTCTACCGCTAAACGACGAGCTTCTTCAGCAATACGCTGTGCTTCCAGCTCGGTTTTACGTTGAGCTTCTTCTTCTTGTTTCTTACGTAATGCCTCTGCTTCACGTTTGGCATTATCATCTGCGCGTTTATCTGCCTCAGCTTTCAATTTTTTGGCCTTCTCATCCGGAGATTTTGCTGCATTATCAGCAACAGATTCTGTCGATACTGTTCTGGCCTCAGCTTCTTTGCGCGCTTTTTCTTCGGCTTCTTTGCGGGCTTTGGCTTCCGCGTCCTTACGCGCTTGTTCAGCTTTGGCTAACTCTTCCTGACGCGCTTTTTCAGCTTCCTGACGCGCCTTTTCTTCTGCTTCTTTCTGCTGTTGAGCTTCGTCAATTACAGAACGATGCACGTAAGTTTTTGACTTACGAACTTCAATTTGTACTTCTTTATTTTTACCGCCAGCACCAGCTACATTCAATGTACTTTTAGTCTTGCGCTGCAATGTCATGCGCTTCGGTTCTGCACCATCAGCACCATGTTGTTTTTTCAGATGTTCAACCAGAGTTTGTTTTTCTTGCTCTGACACCATTGCATCTGCATCTTTAGTCAAACCAGCATCTTTAAACTGCTGTACCAACCGGTCAACCGGTGTGCCCACTTCAATGGCTAGTTGTTTTACTGATAAATCGGCCATTCATTACCTCCGCAGTTTACTCTGCCTGCTCGCCGAACCAGCAAATGTTACGAGCTGCCATAATCAATTCACCGGCTTTTTGTTCGGTCATTTCCGGGATACCACTCAGATCATCAATGCCCTGTTCAGCCAAATCTTCCAGAGTTGGTATACCACGAGCAGCCAGTTCATAAGCCAGATCCTGCGTCATACCTTCTAATGCCAACAAGTCATCTGCTGGTTTAGCACCTGCTAAGGTCTCTTCTTTAGCCAGAGCCTGAGTGCTCAATGCTTGTTTAGCTCGTTCACGCAATTGTTCAATTTGTTCGTCATCAAGATCTTCAATGCGTTGCAGTTCACTTAATGGAACATAAGCAATCTCTTCAACAGTTGAGAAACCTTCATCAACCAACAACTCAGCAAAATCATCGTCAATATCAAGAGCCTGAGTGAACAAAGTCAGGATGCGATCTTTTTCTGCCTGATGTTTTGTCTGCATATCTTCAACAGTCATTACATTCAATTCCCAGCCGGAAAGCTGAGAAGCAAGACGAACGTTCTGACCGTTACGACCAATGGCCTGTGCCAAGTTGCTGGAGATAACTGCGATATCCATAGTGTGGTTATCTTCATCTACAACCAGAGATGCTACATCAGCCGGAGCCATAGCATTAATGACGAATTGAGCAGGATTATCATCCCACAATACGATATCAATTCGCTCACCCGCTAATTCACCAGACACGGCCTGAACACGGGCACCACGCATACCAACGCAAGCACCAACAGGATCGATACGACGATCATTTGTTTTTACTGCAATTTTGGCACGCGAACCAGGATCACGAGCAGCACCTTTGATTTCAATGATTTCTTCACCGATTTCAGGTACTTCGATCCGGAACAATTCCTTCAGAAAATCAGGATGTGTGCGGCTAACAAACAGCTGTGAACCACGAGCTTCTGGCTTAACAGCGGCTAAAAGACCTCTGACGCGATCCCCATTACGGAATGACTCACGCGGTAACATGTCTTCGCGATAAATCACACCTTCTGCATTATTACCTAAATCGATAATAACGCTGTCACGGGTAACTTTCTTGACCACGCCGGTAACAATAGTACCCTCCTGATCTCGGAACTGTTCAACTACTTGTGCTCGCTCAGCTTCGCGAACTTTCTGAACAATTACTTGTTTAGCTGTTTGAGTAGTGATGCGATCAAAGGTAATCGAATCAATTTGCTCTTCAATAAAATCACCTAATTGAATAGATGGATCATCAAAGCGCGCAGCATCCAGTGAAATTTCACGATATGGGTTTTGCATGACGCCATCACCTTCCACCGTTTGCCAACGGCGGAAAGTATCAAAATCACCGGTTTTACGATCAATTGCGACACGAACTTCAATATCGCCTTCGTATTTCTTTTTGGTTGCTGTTGCCAACGCGGTTTCCAGTGCCTGGAAAATTTTTTCGCGAGGTACCGCTTTTTCATTGGAAACGGCATCAACAACTAAAAGGATTTCTTTATTCATTATCCAATAGCCTCGTCAATCAAAGTTCGGGATCAGGTTTGCCTGTTGAATATTGGCAAAGGCCAGAATTTCATCTTTACCATCAATAGTCAGAGTGATCATTTCTCTCTCAACTTGCTTGATAGTGCCTTTATATTTACGTCGGTTATTCACTGCCATCCGCAATGTCACCGTCGCAACCTGGCCGATATACCGTGCAAAATGTTCCGGTTTGAGTAATGGTCGATCCATACCCGGCGATGAAACCTCGAGGTAATACTCAGTGGTAATTGGATCTTCCACATCCAGTAATGCGCTCACCTGATGACTAACCGCAGCACAGTCATCTACCGAGATCCCATTTGCATGATCAATATAAACACGCAAAGTAGAATGCTTGCCGGCACGGATAAATTCAATTCCCCACAACTCATAACCTAACGCAACAACAGGTGCATCAAGTAATTCTGTCAGGCGTTGTTCCAAGGTAGCCAATAGACCCTCCATAAATAAAAAAAGGGCATCGACGGCCCAATATTATGCCCACCAGAGTGGTGGTAACAGAATCCGGATAACAAAAAGCCCCGTTCAAAGAACTGGGGCCTTGAGCCTAATCACCCTTAAATGATGATCATATAAAATGGTTGCGGGGGCAGGATTTGAACCTACGACCTTCGGGTTATGAGCCCGACGAGCTACCAAGCTGCTCCACCCCGCGTCAAATTACGCATATGATAGCACAATGAGGTTAATGCTATCAACTAAATTGGTGCCCAGCGCGGGATTTGAACCCGCACACCTAACGGCACTACCCCCTCAAGATAGCGTGTCTACCAATTCCACCAGCTGGGCTAAATCTTAATTTGGAACGTCAGCGTCTTTTTTAACATCCGCTGCTTTTTCTACCGGTTTCTCAGTTTTTTGCTGTGTTGTTGCCGGCTTAGACAGATCAGACCAAGCGTCAGCAGGTTTGCTACGGTTATTAGTTATAGCACCCAACAATAAACTGATAATAAAAAACACAATAGCTAAGATCGCTGTGCTTTTGGTCAGGAAATTACCTGAACCTGATGAACCAAACACAGTGTTAGATGCGCCAGCACCAAAAGATGCACCCATTGAGGCACCTTTACCATGTTGGATTAACACTAAACCAACCAGCGTAATAGCTACTAATAAATAAACAACCAGCAGAACTTCGTACATTTTATTCCTCTCACGCCCGACAGCGAGCTATTTTGCCGATTCAGCAATATAAAGCGGCGGGATACTAGCATTGAAAACAAAAATTCTCAATCTGGCTAATCTGAATACCAGCGTTGGCCGCGAAAGCGTGGCAATACTAGCCACCCTTTCTTATGCTGACAAGCAGATTTTCAAAAAAGCCGACTAATTGCATATTTTTACAACAAAAATAGACTACTTAGCAGCTGTAACCTGTGCGGCAATTTTCTCAGCGAATGATTTAACTTCAGCTTCAATTTCACCTTCAACCATGACCCGAATCAGCGGCTCAGTGCCTGATTTCCGTAACAGAACACGGCCTGTTTTTCCTAATGCTTGCTCTACTTCACGAACAGATTGCTGCACTTCAACCGACGATAACGGATCATGCTCCCCAGAAAAACGCACATTAATGAGTATTTGTGGGAATTTTTTAATTTCTTTACGCAATTCAAATAAAGTTTTATTAGCCCGGCTCGCCGCTTTTAGTACCTGCAAAGAAGCAATAATACCGTCACCCGTTGTGGTTTGATCCAGACAAATAATATGGCCTGAATTTTCGCCGCCCAATCGCCAACCTTTTTCCTGCAATAATTCCATTACGTAGCGATCGCCAACTTTGGCTCGAACCAACGGGATATCCAGTTTAGTTAATGCCACTTCTAGCCCTAAATTGGTCATCAATGTGCCAACGACGCCGCCCACTAATGTACCTTGTTGCTGCAAGTCACGAGCAATAATATACAAAAGCTCATCACCATCGACTTCATAGCCAGTATGATCAACCATGATTAAGCGATCACCATCGCCGTCAAAAGCGATCCCCAGATCCGCTTTTTCTTGCAGCACTCGTTGTACCAGCGCTTTAGGTGCCGTAGAACCAACGTGGTCATTGATGTTTAAACCATCGGGCGTACACCCCATCGTGATCACTTCAGCGCCTAATTCTCTAAATACTGAAGGCGCGATGTGATAGGTTGCGCCATGAGCACAATCCACAACAATTTTGAGCCCGTCTAAACTTAATTCGCTTGGGAAGGTGCTTTTACAAAATTCAATATAGCGACCAGGGGCATCATCGATTCGGGATGCTTTACCTAGCTGAGCGGACTCAACACAACGCAAATCCTGTTCCATTGCCTGTTCAATCGCATCTTCAACTTCATCCGGTAATTTAGTACCTTGTGTTGAAAAAAATTTAATGCCATTGTCATAAAATGGATTATGCGAAGCACTGATCACGATACCAGCTTCTGCACGAAATGTTCGAGTCAGATAAGCAACAGCAGGCGTTGGCATAGGCCCCAGTAAAACAGGTTTTAATCCGGCAGCAGAAAGACCCGCTTCTAAGGCAGCTTCCAGCATATAGCCGGAAATTCGGGTATCTTTACCAATCAGCACTTTTTTACTGCCCTGTTTGGCTAAAACTTTGCCCGCTGCCCAACCTAATTTCATTACAAAATCAGGAGTTATGGGCAGTTCACCCACTTTACCGCGGACACCATCTGTACCAAAGTATTTTCTGCTCATTATTTCGCCCGACTAAATCTAGTTAATATGTGATGTTTGATATTGCTGTGCGTGCCAAAATACATTCACAGCATCACAGGTAGCCTGTACGTCATGGACACGGATAATACGCGCGCCCTGAGCCAGTGCATAGAGTGCAGCAGCAATACTTCCGGCTAATCGTTCATCTACTGAGCGATTGAGCAGGTTGCCAATCATGCTTTTGCGTGACACCCCAATCAGCAATGGGTAAGTCGATTGCATTTCATTTAGTCGGCCCAGTAATTCGTAATTTTGTTCTAACGTTTTACCAAAACCAAATCCTGGATCTAGTATCAGTTTTTCAGCGGCTATTCCTGCAGCTAGACATGTTGCGACACGGTTGTTTAGAAAATGTGAGACTTCATCAACCACATTTTTATACGCCGGACTATGCTGCATCGATTGTGGTTCACCTTGCATATGCATCAGACATATCAAAGCCTGGCTTTGTGCGGCAACCCTAAGCGCATCAGGTTCTTGTAATGCCTTGATATCATTAATAAGATGAGCACCAGCTTGACATGCAGCCGCCATAACTGCGGGTTTATAAGTATCAATAGAAATCATCACATCCAGTTTTTGGGACAGTTGTTCAATGACAGGAACAACTCTATCTAGTTCCTCTTGTTCAGAAACATAAACTGCACCAGGACGGGTTGATTCTCCGCCTACATCAATAATTGCAGCACCTTCTGCAATCATTTTTTCCGCATGAAACAACGCGCGATCAAGCTGGTTAAAACGAGAACCGTCAGAGAAAGAATCTGGAGTAATATTAAGTATTCCCATAATTCGTGGTTGAGACAGATCGAGTTCGCGTCCACAGCCAGTTAATATCATTATATTTCTCCAATAAAAAACCCCAGGCAAATGCCCGGGGTTAAGGTTATACAATATTAGTGCGAGGAATCAGACGGTGTAGAAGTCGTATCACTAGTGCTAGCAGCAACATTATTATCATTGCTCGTAGCCGCGGAGCTTCCGCCATTCTGCGAATTATTATCTCGCTCATAATCAGCAGGTAAACGAACTTCTCGACGAAGCATCAAATCGTCAATCTGATGTGCATCAATTGTTTCATATTTCATCAACGCATCTTTCATCGCATGCAAAACATCCATATTTTCCATCAATAGCTGTTTTGAGCGATCATAGTTGCGATTAATGATCTGTTTTATTTCAGTATCAATGATACGAGCCGTATCGTCAGACATGTGCTTGGCTTTCGCCATAGAACGGCCTAAGAATACTTCACCATCTTCTTCTGCATATAACATCGGACCCAGGCGTTCTGACATGCCCCACTGCGTTACCATTTTTCTGGCTAACTCAGTTGCCCGCTCGATATCATTAGAAGCACCAGTGGTTACACGCTCGCTACCGTAGATGATCTCTTCAGCCAGACGACCACCATACAAACTGGAAATCATTGATTCCAGATATTGCTTAGAGTGACTCCAGCGATCCTGTTCTGGTAAATACATGGTAACGCCTAAAGCACGACCACGAGGAATAATGGATACCTTGTAAACAGGATCATGTTCAGGCACCAGACGACCAATGATTGCGTGACCCGCTTCATGGTATGCCGTCATCTCTTTTTCAGACTCTGACATAACCATCGATTTACGTTCAGCACCCATCATGATCTTGTCTTTGGCGCGCTCAAACTCGCTCATACTAACCAGTCGTTTATTACCACGAGCAGCAAATAGGGCAGCTTCGTTGACTAGGTTTGCCAAGTCAGCACCTGAGAAGCCAGGAGTACCACGCGCGATCAAAGATGCATCAACATCATCACCCAGCGGTACTTTACGCATATGAACTTTCAGGATCTGTTCACGACCACGGACATCGGGTAAGCCAACCACAACCTGACGGTCAAAACGGCCTGGACGCAGTAATGCTGGATCCAACACATCAGGGCGGTTAGTTGCGGCAATAACAATGATTGCTTCATGCCCTTCAAAGCCGTCCATTTCAACCAACATTTGGTTCAGTGTCTGTTCACGTTCATCGTGACCACCACCGAGCCCGGCGCCACGCTGACGACCAACAGCATCAATTTCATCAATAAAGATGATGCATGGTGCTGCTTTCTTAGCCTGATCGAACATGTCGCGTACACGTGAAGCACCGACACCAACAAACATTTCCACAAAATCAGAACCGGAAATGGAGAAGAATGGTACTTTCGCTTCGCCGGCAATAGCTTTAGCCAGCAATGTTTTACCAGTACCTGGCTGACCAACCATTAAAATACCTTTTGGTATTTTACCGCCCAGTTTCTGGAATCGGGATGGGTCACGCAGATAATCGACTAGCTCTTTAACTTCTTCTTTTGCTTCATCACAACCAGCAACATCAGCAAACGTGGTTTTGATCTGATCTTCACCCATCAAACGCGCTTTGCTTTTACCAAAAGACATCGCACCTTTGCCGCCGCCACCGCCTTGCATCTGGCGCATGAAAAAGATCCAGACACCGATCAATAACAACATTGGGAACCAGGAGATAAAGATGCTTGCCAGCAAGCTCGGCTCTTCTGGTTTATCGCCAACAACACGAACGTTATGATTCAACAGGTCATTAATCAGTTGATTATCCTGCATTGGCATAACTGTCGTGAATTTTTCACCGTCGCGTTTTTGACCATTTATAACTTTGCCATCAATGTGCACTTCGCGGATTTGATCCTGTGCTACATCACGGACAAAACTGGAGTAGTCCAGCTGCCGTCCTGAGTTATCAGTAGGACTAAAGCTCTGGAATAATGACATCAGTACCA
>JAQUHG010000127.1 GCA_028683735.1 Tolumonas sp.
CCGGCAATTATCATTGGATTGACGATACATGAGTTAGCGCATGCCTATATGGCATACAAACTGGGCGATATGACGGCAAAGAATGATGGCCGTTTGACGTTCAACCCGCTAAAGCATATTGATCCACTTGGTTTTATGTTGATCTTGATTGCTGGGTTCGGTTGGGCGAAACCAGTAAGTTTCAATCCTGATAATTTGAAGCATAAGCATCGTGACGAAATTTTGATTTCCCTTGCCGGACCCGTTTCCAATTTTTTACTGGCAGTTCTTTTTTTGATTACGGCGCGAGTTTTTTTCTTTTTCCCATATTTCAGTGCTACAGCGCTCGGTCTTGCTACGGTTAATCTACTCATCCTGTGGGGTGTTATAAATTTCGGATTATTTTTCTTTAATTTATTGCCTATTCCACCGTTGGATGGTTCCCATCTTTATATGACTTTTTTGAAAGACATTAGCCCTAAGTTACTGAGAAATGTGTATATGTTTGGAACCTATGGCTTGCTACTGATAATACTCATTCAGAACAGTACTAAGGTCGAAATATTACCGCTGGCATCTTTAATTAAAGGCGCTACTAATTTGGGTATCGTTCTGCTGCAATTTCGATAAGTCATAAATTAAGAAACATGTTTTCATTTACAAACAGGTAGAAAATCTGCAGATTGCCTGCTGAATCAGCCCATCTGTGGTTCTGACGGGTTAACTTAAGTATGTGTAGGAGATGTTTATGAGTGATACAACACAAGACGAATCGTTTTGGGATCGTGCTGATGAAATTATCAATCTGGCGAATAAACAAGCAGAAGATGCTGAAAGTGATGATGTAAGCTCTTCTTTGCTGTACGCAACAGCTCGTTTTAATGCATTTCTTGTTGCTTCTTCTGCTGAAAAAGCCGATGACATAAAAGCTGGAAAAGATGCCGCGGTGGAGTATTTTACAGAACAATATCGTCAGTTGCTCATCGATAACATTGATGAATACATAGAAAATTTCGACGAATATAATGCATAGTTATTTTTAGTAAATAGACTTACTTGAATACTAAAATCCGGATTATTTAAAAGATCCGGATTTTTCTTTTTAAGATAACAGCGCATGTTCTCGCATAATAAGAACGGTTAAATACACTATCGAGTAAGAACAGTATGAAAATACTAATACAAGTCAAATATTGGTTATTAAATCAACTCTCTGAGATCTTGGAATTTCAGCAACGTATTTGGGTTGTCAGTATTTGTAACAGTTCTGCCACAGATACATTCATTGTCAATGAAGACAGTTTTCATGAACCGATGCAATGGATGATGCGAAAAGGCTACACCGAAGATATGTTACAAAAAATAAATCAGCTAAAGCGTTCACAAGCTGTGCAGCTAGACCTTAATGGTATTAGCCACCAAATTTTGCGTGTTAAATGATCTTTATTAGATCACACCACCTGCAATGAGCTTTTTTATATACCGTGTTGGGTAATGATTCTGTAAAGCAGAATGATGAATGGTAGTAAAAATAGCATCGGGGTCATGTTGCTGAGGGTGGCATAATAGCCCAACGACGGTGCCGCTGTGCGCGACAACCATGCCGGGTAAATCGAATTTTTCAATCAAAGTTTGGAACTGCTCAAAACCCGGTTTTGCCAAAATATACTGACTGGCAATCGCGCTTTGCGTACACGCCTTGCCAAATAACGTGACATCTTTCGTCTGTATTGCTTGTTCAAATAAGCGGATAGCATTGGCTAATCGGTTTTCATTTTGTGTTAGCCGTTGCTGGCGTGGTATCCGATGGTAATCAGCGGTATTCAGCTGCGTTGGGCTTTCAAAAATAAGAACATTTAAATCGGGCACCCATTCAAACTGTCGATGGATCTCCCCTCGGTTATGATCGAATAAGCTGAGTTGATGCAGGAAAGTGCTGTCACTTGGTTCCAGTGAAGTGCAGATCTGCGCCAGCGCCTGACTACATAATTCCTGCTCAAAATGACGAGCAGTGGCGACCGCTGTTGCTGCAATGTCGGCGGTGCTACTGGCCATGCCTTTGGCAACCGGAATGGTTGAGTTAAAGCGGATGGATAATTTTTGATGCCACGATTCGTCGATCTGCAGGTGTTTGAGTGCTGCTTTCACGGCTCGACGCATTAACGGTCGTTCATCAAATTGATGAGCTGTGCCTTGTTTCACCTCAACGGTGCTGTACCAATCAATCGGGCAGGAGATGAGCTTTTCTGAACCGTTGATCAGGCCTTGGATCAGCTCTCCACAAGATGCCGGGCAGCAGGCTTCAGCCATGTGGCAGCACCTGTTTTAAGGCGGCAATAAGCGCTTGGTTATCAGCATGGCTTTTTATTGCGACCCGATAATAATGCGCGTTTAACCCCGGATAATTGGCGCAGTGACGGATCAAAATCCGATGCGCCAGCAGGGCATCTTGCAGATTCAATGCCTCATCGAGACAGCGAATAAAAATGTAATTGGCCGCTGGTCGCCATATCTTTAATGTAGAAAATATCGATAGTGATTCAAAAAGATAGCTTTGTTCTTCATCCAACCATTGATATGTTTTTTGGATATAACCCTGATCATCCAGCACAGTTTCACCCGCTAACGCGGCAAATGCATTGATCGTCCACGGTTCCTGCAAATTGCGCATGCTGTCGATGGCTTGTTCATCGGCACTGATGAGATAACCTAGGCGCAGGCCCGGAATTGCAAAAAATTTGGTCAGTGAACGCAGCAAATAAAGCTTGGGGTTTTCGGCTAATATCGCAGTTAAACCTTGCTGCTTGGGTAGAAAATCAATGAACGACTCATCGACGATCAACGCAATATCGTGCTGTTGACAGTGCGAGACAATCGCTAATAACAACGCATGATCGGGATATTGTCCGGTTGGGTTATTCGGCGTGCAGAGAAACAGACAATCAATATCCGCAGTAAGCGCGGAAAGAATGTGTGCGGTGGGCTGAAAGTCGTCTTCTTCCAACAGCGGGTGATGAATAATTTCACAGCCTTCACGCTGTAAAGCTCGACGATATTCGGCAAATCCCGGCACGGGGAGCAGTGCTTTCTTCGGTTTTAGGTAACGAACAATTGAAAAAATCAGTTCGGTCGCGCCATTTCCGGCCAGGATCCATTCCGGCGGGCAACCGGTATGACGGGATAACGCTGCATGCAGCGCCTGATAATCGATATCCGGGTAGCGCTCGGCCAGATGCAGGTGCGTCATAATGGCGTTTTTCAATGAATCGGGCATACCCAACGGATTGATATTGGCGCTGAAATCCAGCATCAAGTTGGGGTCGAGCCCACATTTTTCCGCCATTTGCAGCACGTTACCGCCATGCTGACCGCTTTTCGCCATGATTTGTTCCTACCTGACCGCTCAAGCGCTTATGCTAACTCAAATATCTCAGTAAATTCATCTAACTGCATGATAGTGGGTGGAAAAGTGCTAATGAATTGAAAAACAGCCATTTTTAATACAGCAACAGGTATAGTAACCGTACATAAACGAGGTTTAAGTCATGACACTTGTTCTTTACAGTACGGCATTTTTACTGGATTTGATCTTGGGCGACCCGCATCACTGGCCGCACCCGATCCGCTGGATTGGGAATAGTATTAGCTGGGTGCAAAAACAGCTCAGAGCGATTTGTCATTCAGAATCTGCGTTATATATCGGTGGTGCCGTGTTATGGGTAGTGATTGTTGGTACTACTTGGTGGATCACATGGGTGGTGATTTCAGGACTGAGCGCAGTCAATATCTGGCTGGGGCGATTGGTTGAACTTTGGCTGGCTTATACCATTCTGGCGGGACGTTGTCTGAGTGATGCGGCAATGGATGTTTATCGCGCACTGGATTCCGGCTCGCTGGAGAATAGTCGCCGGCAGCTGTCATACATTGTCGGGCGCGACACTTCACAGTTTAATGAAACTCAGATCACTCGTGGTGTAGTTGAAACTGTGGCTGAAAACACGGTTGATGGTGTTATTGCACCGCTGTTTTATCTTTTTCTCGGTGGTGTGCCGCTGGCGATGGCCTACAAAGCGATCAACACTCTGGACTCGATGGTCGGCTACAAAAATGAGAAGTATAAAGCGATTGGTTGTGTCTCCGCCCGCATTGACGATCTGGCAAATTTAATTCCTGCACGAATCTGTTGGTTGTTGCTAACTATGGCGGCCTGGTGTTTAAAGCTCGATGCTCGTCAGGCATTCAGGATCGGTTGGCGCGACCGCTATCAACATAAAAGCCCTAATTGTGGTTGGCCCGAAGCCACGGTTGCAGGTGCATTAGGCGTGCGTTTAGGCGGGCCAAACAGCTATTTCGGTGAATTGGTTGAAAAACCGTGGATTGGTGATCCGCTGCGAGAAATTAATCAGCAGGATATCAAACTTACTATCCGCTTGATGTTTATGGCCTCAGCGATGGCATTGGTTCTATTTTCTATCATGTATTGGATATTTAATTAAAAGGGTTGTAACGCATGAATCGGATTACGCGGGTACAAAAACCAATTAGGACTGCACTATGATTCTGATCACGGGTGGTGCGCGTAGCGGTAAAAGTCGATTGGCAGAACAATTTGCCGCGCAGCAAGGCGATCATGTTTTATACATTGCTACATCCATTATCACGGACGATGAAATGGCTGAACGCATCGTCATTCATCAACAAACCAGACCTGAGCAATGGCTTACGCATGAGGGGTATAGTGAACTCGGTAGGGTGATCCGCCAGCGAAGTGCTGATTGTGATGCCATCATGCTGGAGTGTATTACCACTATGATCACCAACCTGATGTTCGATAAAACGGGTGATATTCCTGCAGAAATGATGGATTTTACGGCCATTGAACAACGGATCATGGTTGAGATTGAAGATTTGATCGCCGCTTGTCTCGCAAGCCCATGCCCAGTCTATATCGTCACGAACGAAGTTGGTTTTGGCATTGTTCCCGATAATCTCTTAGCCAGACGATTTCGTGATATTGCCGGGCGAGTTAACCAGCGGTTAGCCGCCAAAGCAAAAGAGATGTATTTGGTTGTGTCTGGTATCGAACTGAAGATGAAAGGGTAAAGCGGGTTTATCTCACATCATTAGCCCGCGATCGTGTGTAGTCATTCTTGCTTAGATCATTTTTCTTAATTTACGACACCTCCAGCAACCGTAGTGAAATACTTGCCGCGGCAGTGCGGTTATCAACGTTGAGCTTTTTGTAGATCTGCTCAAGATGTTTGTTCACTGTTCTGGGGCTCATTTCGAGGATCGTGGCAATTTCCCAATTGGTTTTGCCAAATGACAGCCAGTAGAGCACCTGAGATTCGCGTTTAGTGAGATTGAGTTCGCGTTGCAAATCGTCTTCTGTACCGCGTTTTTTCGGCGTGACCAAGCGGATCAATGCATGCAACTGATCATATTCTCCGGCGTATTCTGCCTGGATCGGCGGAGTAAATTGGTTCAGTTGCAGCGGCTCTTTCCGATGCTCGGATGTGATCCAACGGGCGATGTCGGGTTGAATGCTTTTCCACGTTTCCAGAATATCGCCATTTATCTTGCCGATCAGCTCTTGCGCGTAGGGTGTTGCCCACTCTAAGCGGCCTTGTTTTGATACGCAGAAGACATATTGCCCAGCGTAATCGAGGGCAAATTGTGCCGATTTCGCCAGTTTGGCGTTATGGCTGTGCACCTTGATTCGTGCCAGCACTTCATTCGGTACAACCGGTTTGGTGATGTAATCGACGCCACCCACTTCAAAACCATGAATGACATGCTCTGAATCGTTAAGCCCAGTCATAAATATAATGGGGGTGGAAGGGAGCTTTTCTTTCAGTTTTTTGCACGTATCAAAACCATCCATTTCCGGCATGATCGCATCAAGCAACACCACATCGGGCTGCACTTTTTCCACAATCGCTAATGCTTGTGCACCACTTAGCGCCACCAATACGGTGAGCCCCGCTTTATTGAGCGTGGCGTTAAGCATGCCTAGAGACTCTGGCGAGTCGTCGACCACTAAGACAATGATGTTACTGAATTCAATAATGCTCATTTATCAACTCGTTCAGGTTATGTACGACTTTTTCAAATTTACATTGCGATGCATCACCACGTATTGAGCCGAAAAAAGCCTCTGTACTGGCACCGGAACTGACGATCTCATCAAGCTTCTCAAGGAATGCGGACATAAAGCCAATTTCCGCATAATTGATCAACTGCGTCAGATCATCATGGGATGGGATCGCAGCAGGCGTTACTAGCGCATCTGAATTGGCGACGATGGGTTTATCTTCCGGTTCATCGGCAAAAAGCCAGTCGACGGGTAATAAATTACTGAGTTTTGTGAGCAATTGTTCCCGCGAGATGGGTTTGCTCAGGTAATCATTGTGGTATTTGGCGAGCATGTTGCTTTTTTCCAACTCATGAATATTGGCTGACAGCATCATAATCGGGCTGCGAATGCCTTTTTGTCGTAGCTGGATTGCCAGTTGCCAGCCGCTGACTTCAGGCATGGTGATATCAAGAATATAGAGGTGAATGGTGTGATTTTCGGCCATCTTCAGCGCTTCAGCCGCGCCATTCGCCTGTAAAATGTTGAAACCCAGCGGCGTGAGAATATTGCTCACCAGATTGCGTTGGTCGGCAATATCGTCAACGACCAGAATCGTCTGTCGTGCACCGGTATAGCCGGTAATATTCTGGTTAATCAGCACAGGAACCGAAACGGGGCTTTCGACTTCTGACATCATCATGGTCAGTGTGAAATTGCTGCCTACGTTCGGCTGGCTTTGGCAGGAGATATCGCCGCCCATCAGGCTGGCCAGCGCATGAGAAATGGTAAGCCCAAGCCCTGTGCCTTGAATGGCGCGCGTACTTTGCGTTTGAATGCGCTCAAACGGCTTAAAGATCTGCTGGATGTCGTGCTCAGATAGCCCAATACCGGTATCTTGGACGGAAAAACGTGCCACCTGATTGCGGTAAGTGACGCGGAAAATGACTTTGCCTTCGCGAGTATATTTGATGGCATTATTCAGTAAGTTGATGAGGATCTGCCGTAAGCGTTGCTTGTCGGTGGCGATATGGACGGGCAGATTCACGCAGGGGATGTATTCAAACTCAAGCCCTTTCTGTGAAGCTTCCATCGCAAACATCTCGGCCAGCTCATCGAGCATGGTCGCCAGATTAAATTCAACGCGTTGCAGCTCAAGACGACCCGCTTCAATTTTGGAGATCTCCAGTAACCCTTCCAACAGATCAGAAAGGTGTTTCCCATTCCGCCGGAGAATATGGGCATATTCACGGGTTTGGTGGTCCAGTTTGCGATCGTCACTTAACAATTGCGCGTAACCCAGCAAGACATTCAGCGGCGTGCGCAATTCATGGCTCAGCCCCGCCAAGTAGCGGCTTTTGGCGTTATTGGCAGTTTCTGCGGACTTTTTCGCCTGTTCCAACTTTCGGGAGGTTTTTTCGTGTGCGCTGATCTCATGCGTTAACAGTTGGGTGTGGGCTTTCAGCTCAGTGATGGCATTGCGGCTGGTGTTACGTGCCAGCACAAACAGGCCGCTGATAATGCCAACCGGAATCAGTAACATCACGAACGCTTTGAGCATGCCGCCCGTGATTGTGTGCATGTTATCGGGCGCCAGCGCAGGGATTTGGCTGTAGGCGATCATGAAAATGGCCGCCATAAAACTGCTGACGATGGTTAATACAATTATAAACTGACTGATGGGGCTAGTAAGTTTATGCAGTAATTCATCGGGCACAAACGGATGCAGGAAGGTGTGTATCTGCTCATGGATGGTGGCTTTCGGGCGGCATTTATCTTCACAGCGCACATCGAGTGAACAACATAACGAGCAGATGTGGCCGCCATAAACCGGGCAATGGGCCATATCTTCCGGTTCGTAAGCATTTTCACACACCGAGCAGGTAAGTTCGTGATCGTGATGAACATGAATGTGAGTATTGGCATTGACCAGATAAAATTTGCCCTTGGTAAACCATGCTATCAGCGGTGCGGTGATAAACGGCAAGGCAAAAGCGATATAGGAAGCAAACGCTTTAATGGCTTCATTAAACACATCGAGGTGGGCGGCTATGCCAACCGATGAGGCAATGATCATCGAGCCGAGACCGACCGGATTAATGTCATACAGTTTCGAGCGTTTAAACTCGATTCCTGCGGGGCTTAAACCCAGCGGTTTATTGATAATGAGATCGGCAACGAGGCTGCCTATCCACGCCAAAACTAAGACAGAATAAACTTGCAGGGTTTTTTCCAGCAACTGGTAGATGCCGAGCTCCATCAATAAGAGTGCAATCACGACATTAAACACCATCCAGACCACGCGGCCCGGATGGTTGTGCGTTAAGCGAGAGAAGAAATTCGACCAAGCCAGTGAGCCGGCATAGGCATTTGCAACGTTGATTTTAAGCTGCGACATAATGACAAACACACCCGCCGCCAGCAGTGCCAGCTTGGTGTTGTCGGTCATGTAGCCAAAGGCATTGAGATACATATGCGCAGGGTCGCTGGCTTCGGTGGGGTAGAAGCCATGCTGGATGGCTAACCACGCCAGATAGCTGCCAAGCGCGAGTTTGGCGGCACCAAATAGCATCCAACCCGGCCCGCCGAATAGCATCGCCAACCACCATTTGAAACGACCGGTTTTCTTTTGTTCTGGCAGAAAACGCAAAAAGTCGACTTGCTCACCTAACTGCGCAATCACCGCCAGTAATACGGCCGATGCGCTGCCAAACAATAACCAGTTAAAGCCATTTCCATTTTGATTGATACCGGTGTAAGCCAGCCAACTATCGAGTTGTGAATCGGGGTGGCTGAAAACATAAAACAAGGGAGCAATTTGCATGGTCAGCCACAGTGGCTGTGAGAACATCTGAAAGCGGCTGATATTAGTGATGCCAAAAATCACCAGCGGGATCACCGCCACCGCACTGATGATATAACCCCAAAACAGCGGGATGCCCAACAGCAGTTCCAACGCCATCGACATGATCGCGGCTTCCAGCGCGAAAAAGATAAAGGTAAACGAGGCGTAAATCAGCGAAACAATGGTGGAGCCGATATAACCAA
>JAQUHG010000128.1 GCA_028683735.1 Tolumonas sp.
TCGGAGAGAGATTTGCTACGGCTTCCGCCAGTTTAGAAAGATGCGGTCCCGCTATCGGGCCAGCTAAAGATGGAGATTTGTCGCTCATATGCCAATTCCTGCATTAAGAATGCTGTCAGCTTACAAGCAGAATCGGTACTTCACAAAGAATTTATCGAAATTCTTAATATAGAAATATCATATCTATAGTTAAAATGTGGATATAAAAGACAGAAGAATGAAGAAATCAGCCGATTTCCTAGACACCAAGCCCAACAAGGCTAAAAAACACCCAAAATCTGCATAAAAAAAGAGGATGCTATCAATAACATCCCCTCATCTGCTTATCGGTATTATATTTTTTCTATATCGAAAAAATTAATAACGCAGCTCGGCGCCTAAGAACCAGTTATCCAGATGTTGATCTAACTGAACACTGTCCTGATTGTAATTCACGCGCAGGTTACGATAGCCAGCGCGAACTTTAAATTTCAATACGTCTTCCGGGAAAACCACATAACTCACACCGATTTTCCAGTCATGTGAATGATCTCCATCCCAATGCGCCACACGTGCATCAGCAAACGCACCTAAATCAGTGCCTGGGATCAGCGTTTCAGCTTCGCCATACAACATAATGGTGTCGTTAGAGTAATCGGTAGTGTGATTCAGCGTGCCATCGTAACGACGGAAGTTCAACCCCGTGTTCAGTGTCAGCGTATCGAGTTCCAATGGAGAGTAATAGAATGCAAAATCATAGGCTCTCAGTTTGTTATCAAAACCGGATGCGGTAGAAGACAGATCAGTGGCCTGAAAATTGACATTTGGCACCATCAACAGCGGATGACGGAAATCAACAAATGTTGTCCACATGCTATTGCTGGAAAAATCACGATTCTGGTGTTGTGCAGAACCATCCATGTCTGAATACATGTAGTCCAGACCACCACCGATGCTAAAATCATCGGCTTGTGCAGCGCCAGTAACCAGCGTTGCTGCAGCCAGCAGACTCATACTGTATTTGTTCATGTTGGAGCTCCCATCATTGTTAACAATAGAGGCGGTTACCCGCCCCTGATATTAATTTATTCCACCGCTGGCAACTGCGCCAGCACTTTGTCCAGACGCGCTAATACGCGCTCTTTGCCAATCAATTGCATCACCGCATCAATAGACGGTGATTGGCCAACACCAGTTACTGCCACACGCAGTGGCATACCGACTTTGCCCATACCTAAATTCAATTCGGTCGCGGTGTCCTGAATCACCTGATGCAAGGCTTCCGTTTCCCAGCTGTCTAATGCCGCCAGTTTCGTGCGGATCAATGACAGTGGTTCACGTGCGGCAGCTTTCAGATGTTTCTTAGCTGCAGCTTCGTCAATTGCTTCATACTCTTCATAGAAATAACGGCTCTGCTGCGCCAGTTCACGCAGGGTATGGCAACGTTCTGCCAACATACCGATGATCGCGGTCAGTGCCGGGCCATCTTTATAATCGATACCCAGATCGTTCATCTGCCACTCCAGATGCGAAGCGACATACACCGGATCCATCGTGCGGATGTAATGGTTGTTCAGCCATTTCAATTTTTCAGTGTTAAAAGCCGAGGCTGATTTGCTGATGTTGTCGAGGCTGAACAGCTTGATCATCTCTTCTCGAGAGAAAATTTCCTGATCGCCATGTGACCAGCCCAGACGCACCAGATAGTTCAGCACTGCTTCCGGCAAGTAACCATCATCGCGGTATTGCATCACCCCCACCGCACCATGACGTTTAGACAGTTTGGCGCCGTCATCACCCAAAATCATCGATACATGAGCGAATTCCGGTACTGGTGCACCCAGCGCATGATAGATATTGATCTGACGTGGCGTGTTATTGATATGGTCTTCACCACGCACCACCTGGGTGATCTGCATATCCCAGTCGTCCACCACCACACAGAAGTTGTAAGTTGGTACACCGTCAGTACGGCGAATGATCAAATCATCCAGCTCGGTGTTTGCAAATTCGATACGGCCACGTACGTGGTCATCAAACGCCACCACACCTTCCTGTGGGTTACGGAAACGCACGACATAGGGTTCATCGTCAGCGTGATGCTCATGGCTGTCACGGCAACGACCGTCATAACGCGGTTTTTCACCGTTCGTCATCTGCGCTTCACGCAAAGTTTCCAAACGTTCTTTCGAGCAATAGCATTTGTACGCTTTGCCTTCCGCCAGCAACTGATCGATCAGCTGGTTATAACGATCAAAACGTTTGGTCTGGTAATACGGGCCTTCATCCCAGTCAAAACCTAACCATGTCATGCCTTCCATAATTGCATCAATGGCCGCCTGAGTAGAGCGTTCCGTGTCGGTATCTTCGATACGCAGAACAAACTCGCCACCCTGACTTTTAGCGTATAACCAGGAGTAGAGTGCTGTACGGGCACCACCAATGTGCAATAAGCCGGTCGGGCTCGGCGCAAAACGGGTTTTGACTTTCATGGGCTTCCTTGTGGCTGGAATTATTTCAGGACTTTCGGATAGATCACATTCTAACACTCGCCTGCGCAGAGAAAAACCATCACCCGCAACTGAACTCACACCAGAGTAGAATAATTACAGCTACACTCAACAAGGCAAATCTCTCAATGAGTTAATGAACACCGATGATTTAACCTTATCGACGAACAGAGAACACCACATGGAATTTCCAATCAAATTCTGGCACCCAAGTGATGAGCAAGCGCTGCTACTCATGGATGAGTACAATCTGTGGTTGGTTTTATTATCCATTCTGGTGGTTATCTTTGCCGCGTTTATGGCTTTTTTTATTGTGGGTCAAGCGCAACGCACACATCAAAACATCACCCAAAGAGCCATGTTACTGGCTGGCGGATTTGGTTTAGGCGGCGGAATCTGGGCTATGCATTTCATTGGCATGCTCGCGTGCCCGCTACATACCTATGTGAGTTACGACCTTACCCTGACACTGATTTCACTAATTCCCAGCATTGCCGCATCCTGGTTGGCTTTATCATTATTCATTGATCATCCAAACTCCTATTTCCGGCTATTTGAAGGCGGGCTCATTTTAGGCTTCGGTATTGCCATCATGCATCAAACCGGCATCCGTGCGATGCAGCTGGATGCCGCCATTCGTTATGACGCCGCCTTATTTATCATCTCTTTATTCATTGGCATCGTGTTCTCAACCGTCGCACTCTGGGTTTATTTTCTCCAGACACAATTGCGTAAAACGTTTGGGAATACGGCACATATGTTACTCAGCAGCATCTTGATAGGAGTAGCGACGGCTGGCATGCATTACAGCAACATGGCCGCATTGCGTCTGGTCGCTATGCCACATAAAGACATACCACTGGAAAATATGCAGCCGGAATACCTCAGCATCATGATTGCGCTGATCACCTTGATTGTTATTCTGCTGATTGTGGCCACCAGCGGCTTGATGCGTTACCGCGATATGCTGGATCACCTGCGCATCAATGAAACCCGCTTTCGTTCTGTGATTGATACCGCCGTCACCGGCATTGTGATCACCGATATGCGTGGGCATATCCAGCAATTTAACCGCGCCGCAGAAGAGATCTTCGGTTGGTCAGCCGATGAAATTATAGGTAAGAATGTCAACCGCTTAACACTGATGCCCGTGCAGCTCAGCCGCATGGTTTATATGCTGCATCATGACGAACCTCTGCGTGCAGACCGTACTTGGGTCATTCAGGGGATTCGTAAATCCGGCCAAACCTTTCCTCTGCAGCTGTCGGTCGGGCACATGCACATTCCGGGCGAAGAGTTATTTGTCGGCTTTGTCGAAGACATCACTAAACGCCATCAGGTAGAAATTGCACTGCGGGATAACGAACAACAATTTCGTTCGCTGATCTCAAATATGCCCGGCGTTTCTTATCGTGCTCTGCCGGAAGACAACCGCCCATTGGTGTTTGTCAGTGATGCGGTTATTGAATTGACCGGTTATCCCTCTTTTGATTTCATCAATAAACGCCAGGAGCTGAATTTTAACTCATTGATCCACCCAGATGACTGGGATCGGGTGCAGGAAGCCATCGCCGATGGTGTGTGGGCGCGTCAGCCTTATACCGTGGAATATCGCTTACGTAATCGCGATGGTGAATACCACTGGGTATGGGAACACGGCAGCAGTGTGTTTGATGATCGCGGCCAGCTGGTATGGTTAGACGGCGTGATCTTTGATATTTCCGAACGTCACGCCATGGAGCAAGCGTTAGTGGAAGCCAAAAACCGCGCTGAACAAGCGGCGGCCGCCAAAACCGCCTTCCTGGCCAATATGAGTCATGAGATCCGCACACCGATGAATGCCATCATCGGTTTCACCGATGTCGTACTGGCCTCAGACCTACAACCACAACAGCGGCAGCATTTAGAAACGATCCGCCAATCAGCCAAATCACTGCTGCGGCTTTTGAATGACATACTCGATACGGCCAAAATGGAGCGTGGCAGCATCGAACTGGAAGAGATCGATTTTTCGCTTTCTGAGCTGCTACAAGAATTAACGCAGTCATTAGAGATCGGGGCTCGTAACAAAGGGCTGCAACTCATCTTACAACAAGCCCCTGACTTACCGCCTTATCTGAAAGGCGATCCACTGCGGTTACGACAAGTGCTGACCAATTTGATTGGTAATGCCATTAAATTCACCGAACATGGCCAAGTCGTGTTATCCATTACCCGGGAGCAAGATCAGCTGCATTTCAATATTCAGGATACCGGGATCGGGATCTCCAGTGAGCGGCAGGAACGAATATTTGAGCCTTTCACGCAGGCCGATGCGTCCGTCACCCGGCGTTATGGTGGCACCGGGCTTGGTACAACGATCTGCAAACAATTAGTTGAACTCATGGGCGGCAAGATCTGGCTGGATAGCCGAGTCGGTGTCGGTACTCATTTCCATGTACTGCTGCCTATTGTCATCGGCGAAGCCCCTGCGACATTAACTCAGCAAACGGCCCTTACCTTACCAGTACTCAATATTTTGGTCGCCGATGATGTGCAGCAAAATCTGGATCTGCTGGCGTTAATTTTGCGCAACCGCGGGCATAAAATCACACTGGCACACGATGGTCTCGAAGCCGTTGAACTGGCACGGGAACGGCCATTTGATCTGATCTTGATGGATGTACAAATGCCGGGCATGGATGGGCTCACTGCGACACGTCAGATCCGCCAATATGAGCAGGAAAAACACCAGCCACCAGTTCCGGTGATCGCCCTGACCGCCAGTGTGTTTCAGGATGATCGTTTTGCAGCCCGAGATGCGGGGATGGACGGATTTGCCTCAAAACCTATCGACATCGAAAAATTACAGCTGGAGATAGCCCGCGTTTTGGGATTGGAACTTAGCCCATTGGCGCTGCCATCAAGCTCATCAACGTCATCACAAGCAGTGGATGAGACACCGTTGATCCCCGGCTTACATTATCGGCAAGGTTTGAAATTATGGGGGCAACCCCAAGCTTATCGGCAGGCATTGTTGCGATTTGCTAATGAATATCAGATATCACTGAGCCAATTACAACAAACATTCGCCAATGCCGAACAAGGGCGCTATTACGCACATAAACTGAAAGGCGTTTGCAATAATCTGGCCTTAAAACAATTAGCCGCTTTAGCGCAAAAACTGGAAAGTCACTGTTTACTGCGTGAAGAAATAGCACCGGCACTATTAGAACGACTCACCGAAGGGCTCAATAAAACCTCACAAGCCTTACAAATCTGGGGACAAAATAAATCCATTGATGTGAGCGATAACGAAGACAGCAACGAATCTCCGTTAGATATCAGCGCATTATTAAAAGCTGCACTAGAGTTAAAACAAGCACTGAAACATGGTGAATTAAATGACGAAGCACTGCAACTTTTAGCCAAACAGCTACCGCAAAAAGAGTTGCATCCGGATTGGATAACCTTGCGTAACGCATTAGATAGTTTCGAATTTGATGAAGCATTACAGGCATTGGAACATTTGTATCAGCCATACCAGACCAAAGAGGTCAACGCATGATGATCGATACTCGACCCGTTTTATTACTGGTAGATGATGAACCACTCAACCTGCAGGTCTTACGTCAAATATTGCAGGAAGAATACCGCTTATTGTTCGCCAAAGATGGTTTGAAAGCGCTGGAATTAGCGACCAAAGAGCAACCCGCGTTGATATTGCTCGATGTAATGATGCCTTATCTCAGCGGCCACGATGTCTGCCGCCGGCTGAAACAAAACCCGCTCACGATGAACATTCCTGTCATTTTTGTCACCGCATTAGCGGAAGATGTCGATGAAGCACAGGGCTTTGACGCGGGAGCTGTTGACTACATCACTAAACCGGTCAGCCCGTTAGTTGTCCGCGCCCGGATCAGAACGCATCTGGCGTTAGTCAGTATTAATGAATTAAAAGAAACCCGCCTGCAGATCGTGCAACGTCTGGGAATGGCGGCAGAATACAAAGATAATGAAACCGGGCGCCATGTCATACGCATGAGTCACTATTCACGCATCATTGCATTGGCGGCCGGCTTTTCTCAAGCCTATGCCGACGATGTGTTGAACGCAGCACCAATGCATGACATTGGGAAAATTGGCGTACCAGACAGTGTGCTGAAAAAACCGGGAAAATTTACCGAAGAAGAGTGGGTGATCATGCGAAAACACCCCGAAATTGGGGCCGAAATTATCGGCCACCACTCCTCTGGGTTACTGCGCATGGCACACCTGATGGCCTTAACACACCATGAAAAATGGAACGGTACCGGTTACCCCTATCAACTGGAAGGTGAAGATATCCCCATTGAAGGGCGAATTGTGGCGATAGCCGACGTTTTTGACGCCCTGACCACCGCCCGCCCCTATAAAAAGGCCTGGACCGTCAGTGATGCCGTGAGCTACCTGAAACAGGAAGCCGGACAGCATTTTGACCCAGCGTTGATCCCATTATTTCTGGAGCGTCTGCCTGAAATTATTGAGATAAAAGAGCGCTGGCCGGAAAAATCGACTAGTCAACTTGCTTAGTGGCTATCGTAACGCCCCAGAGGAAATCTCTTGGGAATTTTGACATGAAAAAACGTTGGAAAGTGCGAATAATTCCCGAATGTGAAATCGTTAAACTATTCAAGTGACCCCGTTAGAAAACCGATTTCACGGCTAGGAATAATTTGTTTTAGCGGATGCGAGTTATCAAGGCGCAGAGAAATGTGATGCCTTGAAAGAGGTTGATATTGACAGGTTGATAACCAAACGTCCCGGTAATGTCAGAACCTTAAAACAACACCCACGCCAGAATAAAATAGCAATTCATACTAATTTTTGACAACTGAAAGAGCCGGTCTTTTTTTAGTCTGCGGTTCAGGCTGTGCAATTGGCTTATCTTCGTTGATAAGATATTGGAAAGGTTGAGCGTCAACCAGTTCTTTACCGTTTAACCCATTGAGGCCGATCAATTGATCTGTACAGAATGAAATTCGTGTAACTACGTTCTGAATTCTGCACTCAAAGTTGATCACATTGTCACTATGAATAAAATACTTCATCGCAGCCGGCGTCAGAGACAGAGTCACAAACCACAGATTGTCATCTTTGTGAACATGCGGCACTAACGAAGCTGGGATCCATGGGCTCAGTTTCAGTTCACCGTTACTGTCAATGCAGGATGCCAGAACAACAGCATGAATGCTTTTTACCTCATCATTCAGGCACATATCTTCATATACAATATCAAATACGGCTGAATTGATTTTGGCGCATCTGCGAATTTGATGGTTAATATTGCTCATAACATCCTCTACGTGTACCGGGTCATACAATTACGGTGTAATTTACCACAATCACCGTCTGGTTAGCTTTGACCGGTATTCATCTGTTGGCATTATTTGAGAAATGGTAATTTGGTGGGGATTGTTTTTTGCAAAATGATTATCAAATCACCATATCACTCCATGATTTGCTTTGAAATATCAATAGATCTCTAGTTTTTTGTATTAAAAATCAGGGGATTAAGCAAAGATACGTATGAAGGCAAGATTGGAGCGGGCAGCGGGAATCGAACCCGCATCATCAGCTTGGAAGGCTGAGGTAATAGCCATTATACGATGCCCGCAAGGCATACCGGTCAGAATGAAAACACTGTAACATCAGACTGTTACAGACCGGCTGATAAGACGGCCGCTAATTTATCAGAGTCAGCTTTAAAGAACAACTTTTGTTTTTTCTAAGGCTGGTTCATAAACAACCAATTGATTTCGCCCTTGTGCTTTAGCTTGGTACATAGCTAAATCCGCTTTGCGAATGCTGTCATCGATCGCTTCCGGTTCTAAACACAGGTAACAGCCAATACTGGCCGTTAAACTCTGAGTCCATTCTGCCGGCATCGGTAATTGGCGAATACCTTGCAATATTTTTTGGGCCACCGATAACATCGACTCTTTGGAGGAATCAGGCAACACGACTAAAAACTCTTCACCACCCCAGCGGGCACAGCAATCATACCCACGCAGATTGCGTTGCAACTCAGCCGCCAACTCCATCAAAATACGATCACCAGCCTGATGACCAAAACTGTCATTGATCTGTTTGAAATAATCTAAATCTAATAACAGTAAAGCAAACGGTTGTTGTTCCCGGAATAAATAAGACGCTACCGCATTAATGCGCTGATAGGCACCAGCACGATTCAATAAACCGGTCAGCGCATCGCTGCTCGCTTTCTGTTCCAGCTTTTGATTCAGCTCCATGATCTGCGACTGCATCATATCGCCAATGCGGGCAACCTTATTCAGGCGCCGCTCAAGGCGATGATATTGCTGTGCTAAATGCTGCAATTCTTCAAATAGCGGGTGTTCACCATACTGCTCTGCCAATGCAGACAAGCGCATCTGCATTTCATGTTCATCGGTATGATTACTCACAAGCAACCGCCTCAATCAAAAATGGGAAAGTCAGATCTTCACTGAATTCTTCCGCAGTGTCCTGTGCTCTCGGGTTACCCGGATGATAACGCCAAATCACTTCTACATTCTGGCCGTTCTCATGCGCATCTTCCA
>JAQUHG010000129.1 GCA_028683735.1 Tolumonas sp.
GTGGGTCAAGCACGTTGCCCTTGGATTTCGACATCTTCTGGCCTTCTTCGTCACGAATCAGACCTGTCACATACACCGTCTTAAACGGAACTTGTGGCGTGCCATCTTCGTTTTTCACGAAGTGCATGGTCATCATGATCATGCGGGCAACCCAGAAGAAGATGATGTCAAAGCCAGTTACCAACACATCAGTCGGGTGGAACATCTCCAACTCTGGTGTTTTTTCCGGCCAGCCCAATGTCGAGAAGGTCCACAATGCAGAGCTGAACCAAGTGTCCAGCACGTCATCATCCTGACGTAATGCCACATCAGCCGCTAAGCCATTGTTCGCACGCACTTCCGCTTCATCACGGCCAACGTACACGTTACCGTTGTTGTCGTACCAAGCAGGAATACGATGGCCCCACCACAACTGACGGGAGATACACCAATCCTGAATGTCACGCATCCAAGAGAAATACATGTTTTCATACTGTTTTGGCACGAATTGAATACGGCCATCTTCCACCGCTTCAATCGCTGGTTTCGCCAGCACATCCGCACGCACATACCACTGGTCGGTCAGCATCGGCTCGATCGGTACACCACCACGGTCGCCGTAAGGCTGCTGCAACACGTGATCTTTGATCTCGTCCATCAGACCTTTGGCTTCGAGTGCGGCGATGATCGCTTTCCGCGCTGCATAACGCTCAAGCCCAGCAAACTCGGCTGGTAATGCCGCCGGATACACGTCGCTTGGGTTGCCTTTGCTGTCATACACTTCCGCTTCGCTGCGAATGTGTGCATCCAGCGTGAAGATGTTGATCATTGGCAGGTGCTGACGTTTACCGACTTCGTTATCGTTGAAATCGTGCGCTGGCGTTATCTTCACACAACCGGTGCCTTTTTCCATGTCGGCATGTTCATCAGCCACGATCGGAATACGACGGCCCACCAGCGGCAGTTCGATAAACTTGCCGATCAGCGCTTTGTAACGCGGATCTTCCGGGTTCACCGCCACCGCCGTGTCACCCAGCATGGTTTCCGGACGGGTGGTCGCTACGATCAGGTAGTCTTTGCCTTCGGCAGTCTTTTCACCATCGGCCAGCGGATAACGCAGATGCCACATGTGGCCTTTAACTTCTTTGTTCTCAACTTCTAGGTCAGAGATCGCCGTGTGCAGTTTCGGATCCCAGTTCACCAGGCGTTTGCCACGATAGATCAAATCCTGTTCGTACAGACGCACGAACACTTCCTGTACCGCATGCGACAGCGCTGGGTCCATGGTGAACGCTTCACGATCCCAATCCACAGAAGCGCCTAAACGACGCATCTGACGGGTGATGGTGCCACCGGATTCTTCCTTCCATTGCCAGATTTTGTCGATAAACGCATTACGGCCATAATCATGGCGTGTCTTGCCCTCTTCGGCGGCGATCTTACGTTCCACCACCATCTGGGTCGCAATACCGGCATGGTCAGTACCCGCCTGCCACAAGGTATTTTTGCCCAGCATACGCTGATAACGGATCAACGAATCCATGATGGTCTGCTGGAACGCATGACCCATGTGCAGGCTGCCGGTGACGTTCGGCGGCGGGATCACGATACAGTAGCTACCATTACTGGTGTCGCCGCTTGGTTTGAAATAGCCCTGTTCTTCCCAGTGCTGGTACATCGCCTGTTCAATGGCGTTTGGATTAAACGTCTTTTCCATCTGTCTTCATCTGTCTTATGGGAGTGTCGGTGCAGGCACCGTCTCCAGCGTGAAACCCAGCGCCCGATATTGCTTATAGCGGTCGCGCGCCTGTTGTTTTTGTGATTCGTCCGCAGGAACGAAATCAATGATCTGAGCAAAACGATTGGCAAATGCAGGAATGCTATCGGCCAAATTGATGAGCACCTGTCGACTGCGCTTTGGCATACCGGTGCCAATCTCAACAGGGGCTTGTGTCACCGTAGCCTCATCAGAGAGACCATGTGGCACAAAACTATTCGGATCTTGCTGCCACAGCATTTCATCTAACTGCTCAGCCTGTTCTTGGGTCTGTGCCAATAAAAACAGCGTTTGATTCTGACGAAATCGTGCTGTTGTTAACTGGCAAGCTAATACCGCAACCGCGTGGCTTAAACCATCGTTCAGCGAAGTGGTTGCAGTGTCATCCGGCAGTAAATAAAAAGTGACATGTGGCATGCAGTAAAAGGGCGTGACCGCCCTATCCTATTTCCGTTTTAATGGGTCGACTGTCTTAATCGTCGACTTCTACGCCAGCGCGGTTCAACAAGAACTGCGTCAGCAATGGTACCGGACGTCCGGTCGAGCCTTTCTCTTTACCCGATTTCCAGGCCGTTCCGGCAATATCCAGATGCGCCCAGTTATATTTTTTCGTGAAACGACTCAGGAATGCACCCGCCGTAATGGCACCTGCCGGACGACCGCCGGTGTTCACCATATCGGCAAACGGACTTTCGATCTGTTCCTGATATTCATCCCACAGCGGTAAACGCCACGCTTTGTCGCCTGACAACTCCGATGCGTTCAGCAGCTCATGCGCCAGCGGGTTATGATTCGACATCAAACCACTGGCATGGCTACCTAACGCAATCACGCAAGCACCGGTTAACGTCGCAATATCAATCACCGATTCCGGCTCAAAGCGTTCCACATAGGTGAGAACGTCACACAATACCAGACGCCCTTCCGCATCGGTATTTAATACTTCAATGGTCTGGCCTGACATCGAGGTCAGAATATCGCCCGGGCGGTAAGCTTTACCGTCAGGCATATTCTCCGCACCCGCCAATACACCGATCACATTGATTGGTGGTTTCAGTTCAGCCAGTGCCGTCATAGTGCCTAATACTGAAGCCGCACCGCCCATGTCGTATTTCATCTCATCCATGCCATCAGCCGGTTTGATCGAAATACCACCCGAATCGAACGTCAGCCCTTTCCCCACCAACACCAATGGTTTGGCATCCGGATGGCCTTTATATTCCATCACTGACATCATGGCTTCGTTAGACGAACCACGCGCGACTGCCAGATAAGCATTCATGCCTAATTCGGCCATTTGCTGCTCGCCAATCACCTTAGTAGTGATGTATTGGCTGCTATCGGCCAGACGGCGCGCCTGTGATGCCAGATACGCCGGTGTACAAATATTAGGCGGCATATTGGCAACATCACGGCAAATTTTCATACCGTTCGACACGGCTAAACCATGCGCAATCGCTTTTTCACCAATCGACAGCTCACGACGCGTTGCTACGTTAAACACCAGTTTACGCAGCGGACGACGCAATTCCGCCTTATTAGTCTTAAATTGATCAAACGTATACAGACTGTTTTGCGCAGTTTCGACCGCTTGTCTTACTTTCCAGTAAGCATCCCGTCCTTTGACATGTAATTCTGTCAAAAAGCAGACCGCTTCCATCGATCCGGTTTCATTCAGTGTGCTGATAGTTTTTTGGATGATCTGTTTGAACTGACGCTCATCCAGCTCACGCTCTTTACCACACCCCACCAGCAACACCCGTTCACTCAACACCCCGGGAACCTGATGCAGCAACAACATCTGGCCGGTTTTACCCTCCAGATCACCACGACGCAACAACGAGCTCAGATAACCATCGCTGACACGATCCAGTTGCTCCGCCACCGCAGATAACCGGCGTGGTTCGAATACTCCGACCACGATGCAGGCACTGCGCTGCTTCTCCGGGCTGCCGCTTTTAACGCCGAATTCCATGAGGACTCCTTGCTACCTAAAGACAAAGCCCACCGATTGGTCGATAATAGAGGCCGACCCACCCGTTCAGGATGAACAGGTTCGGTACGCAAAACATCATAAAATGGAATTAAGGCAACTATTTTTTAGCGATTCGCCAGTAATTACAAGTTTTCCCGAGGCCTGCGTGATAGTTTTCCGTTATATATTTAAAGAAACACTCAAAACGCAGCTTTCAATCCTGCTGATCCTGCTACTGATTTTTACCAGTCAGCAATTCATCCGCACGTTATCGAAAGCTGCTGATGGTTCCATTCCAGTGTCATTGATTGGTCAATTGATGCTGCTCAACATTCCATACATGGGTTTATTGCTATTACCCATCAGTTTATTTATCGCCATTTTGTTTGCACATGGCCGCTTATATGCCGACAGTGAAATGACGGTATTACGCGCGATCGGTGTCGGCCCTGGCTATATCATGAAAGTCAGCCTGGTGCTGGCCTTCCTGACGACGGCCGTTGCTGTGACTAACACCATGTGGCTGGCGCCAATGGCGCGGGAAAAACAGAGCCAACTGTTGGATGAAGCAAAATCAGATCCATTGGCAGTACCACTGGAAAGTGGTCGGTTTCTCAGCCTCGATGATGGCAAACTCGTCGCTTATGTCGAAGATGTGCAGAAAAGCGGCCGCAGTCTGCAGCGGATATTCCTGTTGCAACACAGCGATAAGCCTGAAGAAGCCGCCATTATTGTAGCCAGTGATGGCAACCTGACCACGGATGAGAAAGGGATACCGTGGGTGACATTAAACAATGGCAAACGTTACGCGGGTACTCCGCCTACAACCGAATTTAGCGTTGCGGAATTTACGCAATACAAAGCTCAGATCCAGCGTAAAGACATTGAGCCGTCGAATCGTAAATCCGGTGCCATCCCATCGCAACAGCTGTATCACAGCACGGATACGAAAGAAATTGCCGAATGGCAGTGGCGCATTGCCTTACCATTATCGATTCCAATCTTAACGCTAATTGCCGTGCCCATGGCGATGGTGAATCCACGTCAGGGCCGTTATGCCAAACTGCTACCAGCCGTTTTACTCTATCTCAGTTATTTCTTGTTACTCAGTGCTGGCGAATCTGCGGTAGAAAAAGGACAACTTCCTGCTATGCCAGGTTTATATCTTCAGCCCTTGTTATTTACGCTGTTCTTGGCTGTGCCGATGAACTTTGCCAATACGCGCTTATGGCAACGTATCCGCTTGTTTTGGCATAAGGAGAAATGCTGATGTTTGGTATTCTCGATCGTTACATCGGGCGCACCATACTGCTCGCTATAATGATGTGTACTGTCACGCTGGTAGGCCTGTCTTCGTTAATCAAATTTGTTGATCAATTACAGCGAGTAGGTGAAGGTAATTACACCACGATGAGCGCCATCTTGCGGGTGATATATGTCACCCCCAGTGACATTGTGCTGTTTTTCCCTATGGCAGCACTTTTAGGTGGTGTGATTGGCCTGGGCCAACTGGCCAGCAGCAGTGAATTGGTGGTTCTGCAAGCGACCGGTTTATCGCGTACCCGTATTGTCTTATCCGCATTAAAGACCGTTATTCCAGCCATGTTTTTGGTTATGTTATTAGGTGAATATGTGGCACCACTCGGTGAGCAAAAAGCCCATGATCTGAAAACCATGGCACTAACCGGTGGTAAAATTAGCGCGTCAACTTATGGTGTGTGGATCAAAGAAGGCAACCGCTTTATCAGTATTGGTGCACTATTTCGTGATGGCAGTCTGCATGATCTGACGATGTACCGGTTTAACGATAATGGGGAATTACAGGAAGTCGTTCGGTCACCACAAGCCAATTATAAAGAACAACTATGGCATCTAAAGGATGCGGTGATAACGCAACTGCAGAATAAACAACAAATTCAGTTCAACCATCCGACGGATTGGACATGGCAAACGAATTTGACGCCTGACAAGCTGGGCGTGGTATCCGTATCACCAGATGAGTTGTCTGCACAGGGTTTGTATAACTACATCAGTTATATGAAAAGTAACGGTCAACAAGTTAATGATTATGAACTGGAGTTCTGGCGGAAATTGTTAGCACCACTCGGTGTGATTGCCATGCTGCTGCTGGCTGCTTCGACCATTTTCGGCCCGCTACGCTCGGTCAGTATGGGTGCCCGATTGATCTCCGGCGTAATGATGGGGTTTGCCTTTTTTGTGGTGAATCAGGTGTTAGGGCCATTTAGCCTGGTTTATGACGTACCACCATTGCTCGGAGCCAGTATCCCTAGTCTGTTGTTTATGGGTATCGCCCTTTATATGCTCCGGCGCCGAACCTAAGCATGTAAGATAATTTATACCCAAAGTAATTGGAATTGCAGCAAGGCGACAAGTGAGCGAATCCCCATGAGCATAGAGATGCTATGTGATTGGGGTGAGTGAACGCTGTCAACGATGCTGCAACTTCAAGTACGAAGGGTATAGGCGTCTGTCAGCACAGACGCCTTATAATTTTAACGACCTGCAGCAGGTGAAGTTACCACCGTTTCACAACTGGCCCAATAATCCTGAAATGCCAGAAATTCACGGCGATCAAAAAGCACCATCAAATTACCCAAGCCAAACGCCGATGTTGCCAGACGAACTAATGCCTGACCAACGCGTAATAAAGAACCATCGGTATTTTGTACACGCAATTGAAAACGCACCATGCCCGGAGTTTGCCCATCCCGGCACCAGAACCAGACAAAATAACTGCACAACACCCCCGCCAGCCAGAGGCTAAACCACAGTTGATGCGCCAACCATTCCCCGACTGTCGCCCCCTCATCAAGTGACAATAAGCCAACGCCCACCAGCAAATGCGCCAATCCATAACCTAAATAACCAGCGACGACTAATAATGGCAGAACAAGTAAGGCATCTATTGTCCAGGCACCAAGGCGACGACGAAATCCGGCACGGGGTAAGTTCAGTGAGATTCCAGTTGATGTGGCTGTCGACTTACCAGTCGTCGTACGGGAACGGTTTAATTTACTCATAATTCACATATACCAATCTTCAGGGAAATTGCATTCTAACGAGTCAGTCGTTGATATGCGAATCATCAAAGCGAGCATTTATTCAGCATCTGAAGCAGATCACGTGAAAAACAATTTGCGCTCGCGATTTACCTTTGTATAATGCGACCCCGTAAGACAGGCAGACTGAGTTATCAGCGAGTTAAGTTTTACATTTGTTGCCCAGGTGGCGAAATCGGTAGACGCAGCGGATTCAAAATCCGCCGATGAATAATCGTGACGGTTCGAGTCCGTCCCTGGGCACCATCATTAAACCCGCATTGCGGGTTTTTTTGTACCTGCAAGATACCAAAAATTCCTTTCTGCGCTTTTCCCTGTGAAAACCTTGCACTAAACTATCCGCCATCTGTAATGACGAAGAGAACACCATGGCGCAATTTATTTACACCATGAATCGCGTAGGCAAAGTTGTACCGCCTAAGCGTCATATCTTAAAAAATATTTCCCTCTCGTTCTTCCCTGGCGCCAAAATCGGTGTACTGGGTCTGAATGGTGCCGGTAAATCAACCCTGCTCCGCATCATGGCCGGTATCGATACCGAAATCGAAGGTGAAGCACGTCCGCAACCGGGCATTAAAATCGGCTATCTGCCACAGGAACCGAAACTTGATCCTGAACAGACGGTGCGTGAAGCCGTTGAAGAAGCCATGGGTGAACTGAAACGCGCCATGACACGGCTTGACGAAGTGTATGCCGCCTATGCCGAACCGGATGCTGATTTCGACAAGCTGGCGAAAGAGCAAGGTGAACTGGAAGCTATTATCCAATCGCACGATGGCCACAACATGGAAAACCAGTTGGAACGCGCTGCGGATGCGCTGCGTCTGCCTGCGTGGGATGCCAAAATCAAAGTGCTCTCCGGTGGTGAACGTCGCCGTGTTGCACTGTGCCGTCTGTTATTAGAAAAACCAGACATGCTGCTGCTGGATGAACCAACCAACCACTTGGATGCGGAATCGGTCGCTTGGCTGGAACGCTTCCTGCACGATTACGAAGGTACTGTCGTTGCGATAACGCATGACCGTTACTTCCTCGATAATGTTGCTGGCTGGATCCTGGAACTCGACCGCGGTGAGGGTATCCCATGGGAAGGGAACTACTCGTCTTGGCTGGAACAAAAAGATGCCCGTCTGGCACAAGAAGCCTCTACCGAAGCTGCTCGTCGTAAATCGATCGAGAAAGAGCTGGAGTGGGTACGCCAGAATCCAAAAGGTCGTCAGGCCAAGAGCAAAGCCCGTCTGGCCCGCTTTGAAGAGCTCAGTGGTCAGGATTACCAGAAACGGAATGAGACCAACGAACTGTTTATTCCGCCAGGACCGCGCTTAGGCGACAAAGTGGTGGAAGTGGAAGGTTTGTCCAAGTCTTACGGTGATCGTCAGCTGATCGACAACCTCTCATTCAGTATTCCGAAAGGGGCGATTGTCGGCATCATCGGTCCGAATGGTGCCGGTAAATCAACGCTGTTCCGTATGTTGAGCGGTCAGGAACAACCAGACAGCGGCACTATCACCTTAGGCGACACCGTTGTGCTGGCCTCGGTTGATCAGTTCCGTGACAGCATGGACGACAAAAAGACCGTGTTTGATGAAGTCGCCAATGGGCAGGATATCCTAAAGATCGGTAATTTCGAGATCCCAAGCCGTGCCTATGTCGGTCGCTTTAACTTCAAAGGCGTTGACCAGCAAAAACGAGTTGGTGAACTCTCCGGTGGTGAGCGCGGTCGTTTGCATCTGGCAAAACTGCTGCAAACCGGCGGTAACGTGCTGTTACTCGACGAACCAACCAACGATCTGGATATCGAAACGTTGCGTGCGCTGGAAAATGCCCTGCTGGAATTCCCTGGCTGTGCTATGGTGATCTCGCATGATCGCTGGTTCCTCGACCGTATTGCGACCCATATTCTGGATTATAGCGATGAAGGTAATGTCCGCTTCTTCGAAGGTAACTTTACCGATTATGAAGAGTGGAAAAAGAAAACCTTAGGTGCCGAGGCATTGCAACCTCACCGCATCAAATACAAAAAAATCGCCAAATAAGCTGCATAAAAAAGGGCCTGCAACTTCGGTTGCAGGCCCCTCTCTTTGGTAATGATGATTACCTTTGTTTGGCAGCGGTAACTGGTTCCAAGCCATCTGAGCGTCC
>JAQUHG010000130.1 GCA_028683735.1 Tolumonas sp.
ATGCACTGGCATCGGCGTTGTTCAGCACCGGCATGATTTCCGAAGATGACTGGCTGGATCTGGGTGGTGTCAGTCATATTCCGGCGGAAGAGTATTTTGGCTCTGCGTTGTGGCTGCTCTATAAGGTGCTGGATTCGCCTTACAAAGCGGTATTAAAAATTCTGGTGATGGAAGCCTATTCTTCCGAGTTTCCGCATACCGAACTGTTGGCCGTCCAGGCCAAACGCTGGTTCCAGCAAAATGATGATTTTGGTTTATCGCTCGATGCCTATTATCTGATGCTGGATAAGGTCACCGACTATCTGACCAAGTTGGGTGACACCAAACGGCTCGATCTGGCACGGCGCTGTTTTTATCTGAAGATCTGCGATGCGCTGAGTCGCAATGAACCGCCCCAACACGGCCGCTGGCGGCGCGAATTGTTAGTGAAACTGGTGCGGCAGTGGGGTTGGAATCAGACCATTCTGCAGCAACTCGACAGCCACGCGCAGTGGAAGGTTGAGCAGGTTAAAGTTGCTTACGAAGAGCTGTTAAGCGCCCTGATGCAAAGTTACAGCAAGCTGATCCAGTTTGCGCGGCGCAATAACATCAGTGAATCCATTAACCCGGAAGATATTGGCATTCTGTCACGCAAACTCTACACCGCGTTTGAAGCATTACCGGGTAAAGTGCAACGTATTAACCTGAAAATTGCGCCTGATCTGCGAGAGTCGAATTTAAGCCTGATCCAAGTGCCACCGGGGCATCTGAATCGTCAGGGCTGGTATCTGTATAAACACTCGCTGAACCCGCATGACATCATTGGCCGCGCACCACTGGAATATAACGGTTATCTCTCTAAGCTGGTGGCTTGGGCCTATTTTAACGGCCTGCTGGTGGCTGACACAGAAGTAGCATTGCGCCAGATGGGTTCAGATATTACTCATTCCTCCTTGCAGCAATTCTGTCAAGATCTGGCGGATACGTTCCCGGTGGAATTACCACCAGCGGGGAATTTGGCGCTGAGTCGTCCGTGTGAGATCCGGCATCTGGGCATTTTCATCAATCTGGAGCGTGATCCAACCGCGGATTGGCCGGAAGAGATGCCTCCAGTGCTGGCTCATGGCGAAGATATGCTCTGTTTTGGCCAGCGACAAGAATGTTTGGTGGGCACGATAGACTTGGTTTATCGGAATTCGTGGAACGAAGTCAGAACCCTGCACTTCAATGGCCTCGATGCCGTGGTTGAAGCGCTGAGCACCATCTTAAGTAAGATGCATCAGGATGCCGCAGCACCGGATGCCATCGATGTGTTCTGTTACAGCCAGTATTACCGCGATGAGATCCGCCAGCAATTTACAGAATTGGTGAACGCCTGCATTTCTTTGCGTCTGGCGCTGGATAAACAGCGCATGGTGAAATTGCTGTCGGTAGGTGAACATCGTTATGCCTTGTTCCTCGAGCGCCGCGGTGTTTCGGTGCGTGAGCTGAGCAGTGCGATTGATTTCTACCGTCAGGTGTCGGATAACAAGTTGGAACGCCAGACCGCCGAGCCCGATAACGGCCTGCATGTGCCGCCGATTGTCGATGCGTATGCCAGTGAGGGTTTGATCCAGTATTTCTTTGAGGATAATGACAACGGTTTTAACGTCTATATTCTCGATGAAAATAACAAGGTTGAGATCTACCACGAATACGCTGGCAGCAAAGAAGATCTGGTGCAAAACGTCAATCGTTATTACACCATGACGCATCAGCGTTTTGATTTCACCGAACAGGTGATCAATTTCAATTTACCGCAGTTTTATGAGCTGGTGGCCGAGGCAGACACACTACAGGTGATGCCATATCGCTCGATCATGCGTGAAATGCCGCAGCAAGCGTCAGGCTAAGAAACGGCTCCGATTTAGGAGCCGTTTTTTGTTGGTTCATTCGTCCACTTTTCTATCGGTGTGGCCGAGGTCGCGTTCCGGGGCGATCTGATCGCGTACCCGCTGTTTCAGCGCTTTGACATCGGGGAAACCACCGTCGGTTGTACGTTCCCAAATCGTGACACCATTGACCAGAATTTCAAAATGGCCACCGGTATCCGGGTGCAGATTCACGCTACCCAGCTCTTCGCTAAAGGTATGCAACAGCTCTTGGGCCATCCAACTGGCGCGCAGCATCCAGTTACACTGGCGGCAATAATAGATATCAATGATCGGTTTATCCATGATGATTAACCTAACGTGACTGTTTCACCGGATTGTTTACTGCAGGCGTCGCTCAGCAGCGCCATTAGCTCACGACCACCGCGATTCTCGATCCATTGCCCGTCTTTCCAGTCAAAGTGATAGCCGTTTTCACGGGTAGCGACCCAGATCTGATGCAGCGGTTCTTGTTTGTTGATGATGATTTTGCTGCCGTTGACAAAGCTCAGTGTGACCACGCCACTATTGAGTTCACAATCGATGTCGGCATCGCAATTATCCATGGCTTCTTCAATAACCTGATAGCGCTCTTCTACCAGCGCGTGAAATTCACTGTCTTTCATTACGGCTTGTCCTATTTGCATTTACTGCGATGAGTGAGATTATAGTGGGCCAAATTACCGAATCGCACAAGATCATGAAAATGCGCACATACAGTGTGGGTTTAGCGTTGTTATTAGCAGGTTTACTCAGTGGTTGCGGCTTGAAAGGGCCGTTATACATGCCACAGCAAAAACCGGCGCAACAGCAGACTGCCCAGCCGCAAAATCAGAACGACAACCACCAGACCCAATCATAAGGAAACGATGGCGCCATGGATTATTTCAATTATCGCGAAGACGGCGAACTGCTGGCGGAACAATGTGCTGTCAGCGAGTTAGTTGCCCAATACGGCACCCCTTTATATATCTACTCCCGTGCCACTATTGAACGTCACTGGAAGGCGTTTGATGCTGCTGCTGGCGACGTGCCGCATCTGATCTGCTACGCGGTCAAGGCCAATGGCAACCTCGCGATCCTGAATGTACTGGCGCGTTTGGGCTCTGGTTTTGACATCGTTTCTGGTGGTGAACTGGCACGCGTGATCGCCGCCGGTGGTGATGCGAAAAAAGTGGTGTTCTCGGGTGTTGGTAAAACCGAAGCCGAAATGCGTTATGCGTTGGAACAAGACATTCTCTGTTTCAACGTGGAATCAGAGCCGGAGCTGGAGCGCCTGAATCAGGTAGCGGGCAGCATGGGTAAAGTGGCGCGTATTTCGATCCGCATTAACCCGGATATCGATGCCGGTACGCATCCGTATATCTCGACCGGACTGAAACAGAATAAATTCGGTATTCCGATTGAACGCGCGCCAGAAGTGTATAAATACGCAGCCAGCCTGCCAAACTTAGCCATTCATGGTGTTGATTGTCATATTGGCTCGCAGCTGACCGAAATTGCACCGTTCCTTGAGGCGGCAGACAAGCTGTTGGCGCTGATTGATGAGCTGGCAGCCGCGGGTATTAAGATCCAACATTTGGACGTGGGTGGTGGCTTGGGCGTCAATTACAACGATGAAACGCCACCGCACCCAAGCGAATATGCCAGCGCACTGAAACAGAAACTGCAAGATCGTGATCTGACCCTGATGTTTGAACCGGGCCGCGCCATCATGGCCAATGCCGGGATTCTGGCGACTAAAGTCGAATATCTGAAAGCGGGTGAAGATCGCCATTTTGCCATCGTTGATGCCGCGATGAACGACCTGATCCGCCCATCGCTGTACAGTGCCTGGATGAACATTGTGCCGGTTAATCGTGCACTGCCACGCACTGCGCAACGTTATGATGTGGTCGGCCCAATCTGCGAAACCGGTGATTTCCTGGGTAAAGATCGGGAATTAGCCATTGAACCGGGTGATTATCTGGTAGTCCGCTCTGCTGGCGCGTATGGTTTCTCTATGGCCTCTAACTACAACGCCCGTTCCCGTGCTGCTGAAGTGCTGGTGGACGGTGAGCAGCCACATTTGGTGCGTGAGCGTGAACCGCTGGCATCACAGTGGCAATTTGAACATCTGTTGCCGTAACAGGAGCTTGGCTGCATGTTGATCCAGTTTTCCAAAATGCACGGTCTGGGAAATGACTTCGTGGTAGTGGATGGCGTAACGCAGAAGGTATTTTTTAATGCGGAAACGCTGAAACGCCTCGGTGATCGTCATTTTGGTATCGGTTTTGACCAGTTGTTGCTGGTCGAACCGCCGTATGATCCTGATCTCGACTTCCACTATCGTATTTTTAATGCCGATGGTTCGGAAGTGCAGCAGTGTGGCAACGGCGCGCGTTGTTTTGCGCGTTTCGTCCGCCTGAAGGGCTTAACCAATAAAGATCGTATTGCGGTGAGCACCGTCAGTGGTCGTATTGTGTTGCAGCTGGAAGACAACGATCAGGTCACGGTCAACATGGGCGTGCCGGAATTCGAGCCATCGAAGATCCCGTTTCGGGCACTAAAAGCGGAAAAACTCTATCTGCTGCGCGTGGCGGAACAAACCGTCATGTGTGGTGCGGTGTCGATGGGCAATCCGCACTGTGTGCTGGAAGTGCCGAGTGTAAAAACCGCACCAGTGGAAACGCTGGGGCCAAAACTCGAATCGTTCGATCGCTTCCCAGAGCGTGTCAATGTGGGTTTTATGGAAGTGGTTTCGGCCAATGAAATTAACCTGCGCGTGTATGAACGTGGTGCCGGTGAAACCTTGGCCTGTGGCACGGGCGCCTGTGCTGCGGTGGTGGTCGGTATCCAGCAGGAAAAACTCAAAGGTCGGGTCAAAGTGAATTTGCCCGGCGGTTCGCTGAGTATTTCCTGGAATGGCCCCGGCACACCAGTGTATATGACCGGCCCCGCCGAACATGTGTTTGACGGACAAATCGAGTTATGAGTATCGACATGGGCGCATTGGAGGCGATGCTGCAGGAAAATCAGGTGGTCGAATTCCTCAAGCAGCATCCGGATTTTTTCCTGCGGCATAAAGCGCTGCTGGATGAGTTGACGGTGCCCCATGAACAACGCGGCGCGGTGTCGTTGTTTGATCTAAAACTAGAGCGACAACGCGACCGTTTGCAGCACTTGGAGCAAGAGCGCCAAGATCTGCTGACCAATGCCAGCCGTAACGAGTTCATCTTCCGCGTCTATACCGATATTTATCCGGCATTATTTGCCTGCACCTCATTGCGGCAATTGTGGAAGTGTCTGCACAGCACCTTCCGCGAACGGTTGCGTATTCCGGCCTGCGCCTTGTGGGTTAATCAGGCGCGGGTGAAAGCCAAACGTTTTGATAAACCGTATGAGATGGAATATCCGTTGTTCCAGCGCTTATGTCTGTATCCGATGGCTGATCAGCTGGTCTATTTTGGCCGCGTCAATGATTGCGACCGTGAGCTGATTTTCGGGCAGGGCTCACTGGTGCATTCAATGGCGCTGTTACGCCTTGGCGAATACGGTGAATGGGGTTTTCTGGCCTTTGGTCATGCGAACCCACAACATTATCAACCGGGCATGGACAGCTTGCTGCTGGAGCAGTTAGGCCGCTTTGTCACCCTGTTATTACCGACTTTGGCGCGCTCTTGTGAGTGAACCCCTCGCGGCGGTAGTACACACCTATCTGGAATATCTGCGCGTTGAGCGTCAGCTCAGCGCCCACACTCTTAGTAACTATCAGCGTCATTTGCAGGCCCTGATTGCATGGCTGCAGGAAAAGCAGATCCGTGACTGGCGTGAGCTGAATAATCCGCTGGTGCGGCAATGGGCGCACACGCTGCGCAAACACAAAGAGACCTCACCGCGTACTATCAGCACCAAAATGTCGGCGCTGCGCAGTTTTGCCGATTGGCTAGTGATCCGTGGTTTTCTGGCGGCTAACCCCGCGCGCGGCATTGCGTTACCCAAGCTTGGCCGTCCGTTACCGAAAAATCTCGATGTTGACCAGATGCATCAGCTGCTCAATATTACCGATGAGCAAGATCCGCTGGCGATACGTGATCGGGCGATCATGGAGCTGTTTTATACTTGCGGCATGCGTCTGTCGGAATTGGTTGGCCTCGATCTGCAGGATATCAAGCTTGATGCACGGCAAGTTCGGGTGATCGGGAAGGGGAATAAAGAACGTATTCTACCTATTGGCCGTTTGGCGCTGGAATGGCTGGAAAAATGGCTGCACATCCGCCCCACCTTTGCCGTTGAGGGTGAGCAAGCGTTGTTTCTCAGCAGCCGTAAACGGCGTATTACCGCGCGCATGATAGAGATCCGTCTTGCGCAATGGGGGCAAAAACAGACCCTCAACAGCCACGTGCATCCGCATAAATTACGCCACAGTTTTGCCACGCACATGCTGGAGTCATCCGGTGATTTGCGTGCCGTGCAAGAGTTGTTAGGCCACGCCAATCTGGCCACCACGCAAGTGTATACCCACCTTGATTTCCAACATTTAGCCGCGGTCTATGACCAGGCGCATCCACGTTCCAAACGCAAAAAACTCAAGCCGGAAGAGGAAGAGTAGTTCGCTTTTCTTCCACTCTCATTCAGGTCGTCTCAAAAATTAATGTGATTTAACAGGGGTTTTTCTTTTTTATTTAAATCTAAATGAGTATGATTCTCAATTCTGATTGAGTATCTTACTTTTAAAGGATTTAGTTATGCCGCCAGCGCCCACGATTGCAACCTTCCGCATGATGACCAAGGTATCTTGTTATGCCGGTATTCTTGGTTTGTTAGTGGTCTCTTCTGCCTATGCACAAGAGGAGAAAGTGACCGAGTTAAGCGAGGTTGAAGTTAAAGCGGATAAAACGGCAGCACAAAATAAACAGACCTACCAAGCGCAATCATCGAGTGTTGCGACGCAAACCGATACACCCATTATTGAGATCCCACAGACCATTCATGTGGTGACCAAGCAAAAGTTGGAAGATCGCCAGCCGCATAGTTTGGATGAGGCGTTAAATACCATCACGGGTGTGAAGCAGAGTAATACCCTTGGTGGTACACAAGATGCGATCCAAAAGCGTGGTTTTGGCGGTAATCGCGATAACTCCATCATGCGTAATGGCCTGCAATCGGTGCAGGCGAGAAACTTTACCCCGACCACGGAACGGGTCGAGGTACTGAAAGGGCCAGCATCACTGCTATATGGCATTCAAGATCCCGGTGGCATTATCAATGTGGTGACGAAGAAGCCGCAGGAACAAGCCAGTTACGAAATATCGGATTACATGACCAGTTTTGGTGGTGGTGGCCAGCAGGTGGATCTGACGGGGCCGTTATCTGATTCAGGGCTGTCATACCGTTTGATTGCTGACCAACAAGATTATAACTACTGGCGTAATTTTGGTGAGATCGAACAGGGTGTTGTTGCGCCCTCGCTATTATGGAAAAACGATCAAACCTCGGTGCTGGTCGATTATGAACATATGGATTATTCCATTCCTTTTGATCGTGGCACTTACATTGATACCAAAACCGGCAAGCCAATCAATGTGCCGCGAGAACAACGGTTAGATGAGACTTACAACATCACATCTGGTAGGGCAGACAGCGCGAATTTGAAAATCGATCATGAGATCAACAGTCGCTGGTCAGTGCATGCTGGTTATGGTTACAGCAGTAACTATTACAACGATGACCAGATGCGTGTCACGGCTATTAATTCCGCCACTGGGGTGGTGACGCGTCGTGCCGATGCGACCAAAGATGCCGATCAACAGGCGCATACAGCGACATTTTATACCGTAGGGAAAATTCCTCAGGGAACAACGGTGCATGAAATTACAACGGGCGTGCAGTATATGCATAACTACCGCACGTTAGGCGATCTGTACCGTAATGCGACAGTGAAAAATTACAATATGTATAGCCCCACCTATGGCACATCAGCATACCCCTCGACCGTCAGTGCCGCAGACAGTGATCAGACCGATAAATTAAGAACGTCAGCGATTTATATGCAGGACTCCTGGTCCTTGGATGAGCATTGGATCCTCGTTGGTGGCGGCCGTTACGATCATTACAACGAGTTGACAGGAAAAGGGCGCCCGTTTGTCGTTCGCTCGCATCCGGTTGAAAGTAAGTTTGTACCCAGAGCCGGTGTGGTTTATATGGTCACGCCGGAATGGTCCGTGTACACCAGTTATACCGAATCGTTCCGTCCGAACACCTCGATTGCGACGATGATTGGTGAATTGCCAGCAGAAGAGGGTCAATCATGGGAAGTGGGAACTAAGTGGCAAACCGATCGTCTGACCACCACAGCTGCGTTATTTAATATCAATAAAAAGAACGTATTAACGGCAGCCACAGACAGTGCCGGTGACACCTATTACCGAGTTGCCGGGCGGGTTCGTTCTCGTGGTTTAGAAACCGATGTCAGCGGCGAGTTGAATGATCGCTGGAGTGCATTTGCGGGTTATAGCTTTACCGATGCGGAAGTGTTGGAAGACCCTGAATTGGCTGGTACACCGGTGGATGGGGTATCAAAACACATGGCGTCGCTGGGTTTAACGCGTAACTGGGGACAAGTGATGGGAGGGCAAGTGCGTACGGGTGCCTCCAGCCGCTATACCGGCACCTGGTATATTGGGAATACAGAAGGTGTGATGTATTCACTGCCGGCCAGTATGGTGTATGACCTGTTCGCCTCGTATGAACGCAAGGTATCTAACCATCCGGTGAAGCTGCAATTTAACGTCAAAAACCTGTTTGATGAAACCTACTACACCTCAGGCGTCAGCAACGCGAACGTGCCGATGGTGGCGTATGGTGATCCGCGTGAATTCTTATTCCGGGTATCGGTCGGTTTATAATGCCGCGACGGTTGTTCTTTGGGCTGACCGGTTCACTCGTGCTGGCCGCATTCGCCAGTGTACTGACCGGTTATCGCTGGCTGTCACCAGTGCAGATTTTTCATTTCCTATCAG
>JAQUHG010000131.1 GCA_028683735.1 Tolumonas sp.
ACTGGGTCAGTACGGCCACAGATAGTTGCCATGATAGAAACAGCGTTCAGTGGGAATTTACCCTTAGCTGATTCACCTGACAGCATCACTGCGTCGGTACCGTCCAGGATCGCGTTCGCAACGTCACCAGCTTCAGCGCGGGTTGGACGTGGGTTTTTGATCATGGAATCCAGCATCTGAGTTGCAGTGATAACTGGTTTGCGTGCTTTGTTACATTTCTGGATCATCATCTTCTGAGCGAAGATAACTTCTTCAACCGGGATTTCTACACCCAGGTCGCCACGGGCAACCATGATACCGTCAGAAACTTCCAGAATTTCGTCGAAGTTGTCCAGACCTTCCTGGTTTTCGATTTTAGAGATGATCTGGATGTTTTCGCCACCGTGGGCTTTCAGGTGTTCACGGATAGCCAGAACGTCTTCTTTCTTACGGATGAAAGAAGCAGCGATGAAGTCAACGCCTTGTTCGCAACCGAACACCAGGTCAGCTTTGTCTTTTTCAGCCAGTGCTGGCAGTTTGATAGAAACGCCTGGCAGGTTAACACCTTTGTTTTCGCCCAGGTCGCCGTTGTTCATTACTTTACAAACAACTTCAGTGTCAGTAGTAGAGATAACTTCCATACCGATCAAACCGTCGTCAACCAGCACAGTGTTGCCAGCTTTCAGGTCTTTAGCGAAACCTTCGTAAGTCACAGCAACACGTTCAGTGTTACCAACTACAGTTTTGTCTGTAGTGAAAGTGAAAGTCTGGCCAGCAACCAGAGATACATCGTTACCGCCTTCCAGTTTGATAGTACGGATTTCTGGACCTTTGGTATCCAGCAGGATCGCTACTTTTTTACCGGTTTCAGCACAGATTTCACGGACAGTCTTGATACGACCACCATGTTCTTCAAAGTCACCGTGAGAGAAGTTCAGGCGCATTACGTTCATGCCTGCTTCAATCATTTTAGCCATTACAGCTTTTGGCTCAGACTTAGGACCGATAGTACATACGATCTTGGTTTTTTTCATGGAAGGATAACTCCGATAGTTCAGGGATATAAATATGAGCAATAAATCTGGTGAGCATTATACAGAGAATCATGACATTTGATGATGTCATAACGGATTTTTCTGCGTTTTACTGATCTAACACAATAGTTTTTCATGAACCTGCTGAAAATATTAAATCTTGGCTAAACCGTGTTAGCAATATTCTGCTGATCATCAAATTATGTGGGGTTTGTCACATTGTCAGCTCTGTGTGACACAACCACCGTACATTCCTGACTCGTTTTATATTTATAAAGTCATATTTTTCAATGCATTAAAATAAAATTACTCATCGGATTGATGTTTGCATCCTTAGATCACAAAGAGTCCAGTGTGATGAGGCAGCAGAATATGACCGAGAATAATTCAACAATGCGACAAGGATGTGGCAGCCAGAAAAAAGGTAGCGGGTGCGGGAGCTCCAACGGCGCTGCTGGTTTTTCCATGGCTCAGGCAGAAAAAGTAGCTCATCACCCTTGTTATTCCCCTAATGCTCATCATAAATATGCCCGCATGCATCTGGCCGTGGCGCCAGCTTGTAATGTGCAGTGTAACTACTGCAACCGCAAATATGACTGTGCCAACGAATCCCGTCCCGGTGTGGTGTCTGAACTGCTAAACGTGGAACAGGCATTACAGAAAGCGCGCGCAGTTGCGGCTGCGATCCCGCAGTTATCGGTCATTGGTATTGCTGGCCCTGGTGACCCATTGGCAAATCAAACCCGCACTTTCGACACACTGGAAGGGCTGCGCTCGGCATTACCCGATGTAAAATTGTGCGTATCGACTAACGGTTTAGCCTTGCCACAATCGGTTGATTCACTGGTCGCATTGGGCGTTGATCATGTCACCATCACCATGAATGCGATTGATGCGCATGTGTCAGCACAAATATATGACTGGATCTATTTCGATGGCGTGCGTTATCGCGGCAGAGAAGGTGCGCAGATTTTGATCGATCAGCAGATCGAAGGCATGCGTAAGCTGATGGAAAATGGCGTATTGGTGAAGATCAATTCGGTGTTAATTCCCGGTGTGAATGATTTGCATCTGGCGGAAGTCAGCCATGCCATTCGTGATATGGGTGCTTTCCTCCATAACATCATGCCATTGATCTCAAAACCGGAACATGGCACCTATTATGGTTTGAATGGTCAACGTGAACCGACCGCTGAAGAAGTGACACAAGTGCGCGAACGCAGTGGCGCTTTTATGCCACAGATGGCGCACTGTCAGCAGTGTCGTGCCGATGCGGTGGGAATGCTGGGTGAAGATCGCAGCCAGGAGTTCAACCTTTCAGCACTGCCAGAGCAGGCAAAAGATTACGCGCCAGTAATGCAGCAACGCACCAAAATTCAGGCGGCGATCGCCAGTGCCGGTGCCTCTGAAGATGCCGATGCGCGTTTGGTCGCGGTAGCGACACAGCAAGGATTGGTGGTTGATCAACATTTTGGTCACGCCAAACGTTTCCATATCTACAGCGTTAACAGTGAAGGCGTCACTTTAGTGGGTGAGCGTCATGTCGCTCAATATTGCCATGGTCAGACAGAATGTGATGATCACGATGATGTCATGACTGACACTCTCACTTTACTGGCGGATATGGATGCGGTGTTCTGCTCCCGCCTCGGTTTAGGCCCATGGCAGAAACTCGAAGCAGCAGGGGTGCAACCGGTAGTCGATTACGCTTGGCAGCCGATCCGTGAAGCATTATCGGCCTGGTGGCAATTACAACCTAAAGCAACCGAGGTGAAACTGCACGTTCGCGGGGTAGCCTGATGAGTTGTACGATTACAGCAAAATGCGTGGGATGTTTCAGTTGTCTGGAGGTTTGCCCGAAACGGGCGATCCGCGAGCAGGATCGAATCTTTTCGATCTCGGTTAAACGTTGCAACGAGTGTCAGGGACATAGCGTCGGGCCGCGTTGTATCCAGATCTGTCCGGTAGAAGGAGCCATCGCTTATGAATCAGGCCATCCGGTGTGATATGCCGTTACAGGCATCGCTGTTAACCACGACAGCACCTGCTTCACCGCCGCAATGGCTAACCGATCTGGTATGTCGTTATCAGGCGGGCATCTGCCAGCTGCCGCGTTATATGGGCTTAGGCGCTGATGCTTATTATCAATTGCTGCAGCAGTGCAACATTCAGCCGATGGTGATTGGTCTGTTGCAACAACAACGACAGACCTTATTGTCGGAATTGCTGGCAATGCGCGAACAGGAATGTCAGGAGCTGGCGCAGTGGTTAACCGGTTATCAGCAATCAGATGCCGCACCGATGGCGCGCATCATTGCTGTCGCCTCAATGGGTTTTAATCATCTGTGGCAAGATCTGGGGCTGGATTCCCGTCAAAGTTTACGTGAACTGATGCAGTGCTGTTTTCCGGAATTAGTTGTGATGAACAGCCAGAATATGCGCTGGAAAAAATTCTTTTACCGACAACAGTGTGCTCTGGGCGGAAATTATGTCTGCCGTTCCCCGAGTTGTGACGAATGTGTGGAACGCGCCAGCTGTTTTGCACCGGAAGAATAAAAGCAGTGCTAGAATCGGACGCACTATTTTATGCTGACGGAATGCTCATGCTGAGTCCTGATACGTTTGTCTTGTTTTTAACGGCCTCATTACTGCTTTGTCTCGCGCCGGGGCCGGATAATATTTTTGTGCTGACCCAATCCATGTTGCGTGGTGTTGGCTCTGGCTTATTCGTGACATTGGGGCTATGCACCGGCTTATTGGTGCACACCTCAGCGGTGGCGCTGGGTGTTGCGGTTATTTTCCAACAATCATTACTGGCATTTACCATTCTTAAATTGTGTGGGGCTGCTTACTTACTTTATCTGGCATGGGGTGCCTTTCGCGCCGGAGCCAGTGGTCTTGGCGCGGTCAAAGCAGCCACATTAGATAAAGCTGCGCTCTATCGCCGTGGTATCGTGATGAATATCACCAACCCTAAAGTCTCGATTTTCTTTCTGGCGTTTCTGCCGCAATTTACTAATCCGGCACAAGGCCATTTGACCTTGCAACTGCTGGAATTGGGTGCTGTGTTTATCGTGTGCACTTTGCTGGTGTTTGGGCTGGTTAGTTTACTGGCTGGAAAATTAGGTAACTGGTTTAGCCAAAGCCCGAAAGTGGAAGTGGTGATGAATCGAGTTGCTGGCAGTGTGTTTGCGGCATTGGCGGTTAAGCTGGCGCTGACAGAAAGGTAAATGGATCTCTGTGGAAGGAAGGGTTCTCTCTTCCTTCAAGAATATTTTTCTTATTTCTAATCCCTTCATATTTTTAGCATAAAATATCGCACTGTAGCTTGTTGCTGCCTCAATTCAGTAATTTTCATGTGGTTTATGCTTTATTCGGCCAGAAAGCTCACGTATGCTTGCACCCCTTTTTATGTTCTTGTGTTTTATGCCTATGTGGTTCGCGGCCATGGATGGTTCATGCGCTCCGGTATGGTTTGTTATCTGACAGGAAGTTAGAGTCAACAAGCCGTTGTAAGTGGAGTTAGTTTTGAAACAAACCATGACACGAGCCGACTTGCTTGGCCTCGGCTTTATGACCTTTGCCTTTTTTCTAGGCGCAGGTAATATTATTTTCCCTCCGATGGTGGGTTATCTGGCCGGCGAAAACATGAGTTTCGCGATGCTGGGCTTTTTAATCACCGCAGTCGGTTTGCCTCTGGCAACGATTCTCTCTATTGCATTTGCTGGTGGTGGTTTATTGACCATGACCCGGATGCTGCCGGCATGGGCGGGGATGTCGATTGCGATTGCGACCTACATCATCATTGGCCCAGCGTTCGCGACTCCTCGTACAGGTTTAGTGACCTACGAAATGGCGGTAAAACCCTTCATTGGTTCTTTGGATGGCCAGTTCGTACTGACATTATTTAGCCTTTTTTATTTTGGACTGACGCTGTTCCTCTCACTGAATCAGGGCAAGTTGCTGGATGCGGTTGGTAAGATCCTGACGCCAGTCTTAGTTTTATTGCTGGCGGTATTGGGTATCGCCGTTTTGGTCGTACCACAGGGATCCATTCCGTCTGTTTCTGCTGATTACATTGCACATCCGGTCGTGAAAGGCTTGCTGGAAGGTTACAACACCATGGATACGTTTGGTGCGTTGATGTTCGGTATGCTGATCATTGATGTATTGAAATCTCGTGGTATTGCAGATGTAAAACAGCAAACCCGTTATCTGGCGGTGGCCAGTGTGATCGCAGCGACTGGGTTGGCGCTGGTTTATATTGCCTTATTTAAATTGGGCGGAACGGCTGGTGGCGTGATGGCCAACCCACAAAATGGTGGTGAGCTGGTGGCTGCTTATGTGGCTTTATTGTTTGGCCCCATTGGTTCAGTCGTTTTGGCCGCCATAGTCGGTTTGGCATGTCTGACGACATCGGTTGGTCTGACGTCTGCCTGTGCTGATTTCTTCCATACCTTGTGGCCTCGTTTTAGTTATAAACAATGTGCAGCGGTGATCGCAGTGTCATGCGCTATTGTTGCAAACGTGGGTTTAACACAGTTACTGGTGATCTCTATTCCGGTGCTGGTGGCGATTTATCCGGTTGCCATTGCGTTGGTCGTTGTAACTTTCATGCGCAGTTGGTTTTTTAATCACAGCTTGGCATTCCGTTTGGTGCTGGGTGTTGCTCTGCTGTTTGGCTGTTTGGACGGAATTAAAGCCGCGGGTGTTGATCTTAGTGCTCTGAATTTCCTGCCCTTGTTTGATCTGGGGCTGGCATGGTTACTGCCAACACTGGCAGCCATTGTTGTTAGTTTACTGTGGCGAGTGCCAGAGCAAACGGCAGTTGCCGCGGAATAATTTAAATCACCGGCATTTATCCTGTGTAAGTGCCGGCATTTTCTCTTGTCACCATTCTGTTACCGATCGTTCAACGAATTGTCATTCCCCGTCGTTAGGGTAGTCATGAGACTATCTGGCGGGGAAGAATATGCAGTTTATTCAGCGTTGGGATCAAAAAACCAGTCAACTCTTCTTATCACACAGTTATAACCAATATCAGGCACGCATTAGTCGCCTGATTTCCCGTACCGGTGATGGCCCGCTTTACTTGCTAATCGCAGTCATTTTGATGTGGAACGATGGTGCTCGAGGGCATGATTTTTTCCACTGTATATTCAAAGCATTTATTATTGAATTACCTATTTACTGGCTGATTAAAAACAGTTTTAAACGCGAACGCCCGCGTAATTTGCCGGTATTTATTACTCCTTCTGATCGTTACAGCCTTCCCTCTGGTCATACCGCAGCCGCTTTTTTAATGGCCGAAGTTACTTCGGTTTTTTACCCGATGATGTTGTGGTGCGTGTTTATTTGGGCCGGTTTTATTGGTGCATCCCGGTTGTTGCTGGGAGTGCATTATCTGTCTGATCTGGTGGCTGGGGCCTGCCTTGGCTTATTGACTGCGTGGTTGGTGCTGCCTTAGGAAGCTTTTGATGCGAATTTTGTATGGTGTACAAGGTACTGGGAATGGTCATATATCCCGTTGTCGGTTAATGGCGAAAGCATTGAAAAATGAAGGTGTGCAGGTCGATTACATTTTTAGTGGTCGGGATGCGGATGCCTATTTTGATATGCAAGAGTTCGGCGATTATCGGTGTTTATCGGGTTTAAGTTTTGCCACCAAAAACGGCGCGATCAATCTTTGGTCAACCATCAATCAAAGTAAACCATTACAACTGTTGCGTGATATCAAGCATTTATCACTGGATGATTACGATTCCATCATCAGTGATTTTGAGCCAGTTACCGCGTGGGCGGCTAAACGACAAAATCTACCCGTGCTTGGTATTAGCCATCAGGCGTCGTTTCGTTATGCCGTGCCGCAAACTGGCGGCGATCCAGTGGCACGTTTTACCATGCGTAATTTTGCCCCAGTACAGCAGGCGGTTGGTTTGCACTGGTTTCATTTTGGTTATCCCATTTTGCCGCCGATCATCGAAAGTCTGAAACCCGGCAAAGAGAGTGGTGATATGTTGGTTTACCTGCCATTTGAATCACCACATGCTATTTACGAGCTGTTATCACGTTTTAAATCCACCCGTTTTATCTGTTTTCATCCTGATTTTTCGATCCCTGTGGAACAAAATAATTTGCGTTTTATGCCGTTGGGACGAGAGAGTTTTATTCAGGTTTTACGCGGCTGTGAGGGTGTAATTTGTAATGCGGGTTTTGAGCTGGCATCTGAAGCCCTGACGTTAGGCAAACGTTTGTTATTAAAACCATTACAAGGGCAATTTGAACAAGCATCGAATGCGATGACATTGGAGTTGTTGGGGCTGGCGAGCGTCATGCTACAGCTTGATCCGGGGCAAGTAAGACATTGGTTGAATTCAGAGAAAATCGGATCAATTCATTATCCCGATGTTGCTTCAGCGGTTGCTGCTTGGCTGGCGAGTGGACGTGCAGAAACAGTCATCGATTTGGCGGATCGTTTGTGGCGACAGGTCATTTTTCCTGAGCCAGTGATGGAGCGTATCCATGAATTAGGCTTAGGCGCAGATTTATCGAACGGTCAACTGATGCACGCATAAAAACAAATTAAATTTTTCATATGATTAGCCGCTATCTGATCGAACAGATGGCGGCTTTTCCATTTGTAATGGTAACGTGGTTGGTAACTAAAAGTCGGCAAAAATCGCTGGCGGATAAGGTAAGAAACGGTAATTTTTGCCGTTTTGTTGACGGTTTAACGTTGTGAAATGTAAGTATGCTACAAAACGGTTTGGCTAATTGTAAGACATGACCTATCAATTCCATATTAATAGACCTTTTGCCCTCGCTTAATTCTTTGTTATTACTGCCTATTTACACAATTTAACAAAATCTCACTATATTTTACTATGGTGTTGATAAATAAGAATATTTTCTGGCCGATACCTTGCTCAGGTAGTCTTGTTGTAATAGCTGCGCCACGATATGCGCAGGCTGTTTAACAAGCACTCCACTTGGGGTAGTAACCAGTTTACCAGTGAGTCATTGCACTGTATTTGTCAGGAGAAAATTATGTCTATGAGTATATCGGGATCGACTTCCCTTGCCTCGCTGTTTCAAACCAGTAGCACAACCAGCTCCACAAGTACTCAGCAAGCAGATATGCCGCCACCGCCACCTCCGCCCAAAGATGGTGATAAAGAAGGCGGGTTGATGTCATCAATTTCTGCTGCTTTGTCGAAGATGGGGATCTCGCTGGATACATCAAACAGTACATCCTCTACGGATAGCACCAGCAGCACCGATAGCACATCAGCGACTAGTTCGAGTTCCAGCAGCAGTGCAGTAAAAAATTTCATGCAAACCTTAATGGAAACGCTGCATGCGCAAAACAAAAAATCATCTGACTCAGATTCAGACTCTGATAGCAGTGATACCAACACAACGAGTACCACCGCAGCGAACTCTTATCAGAGTGGTAATCCGATGAAGAATGATCTGGATACGTTGATCAGTAAACTGACCAGCTCAAGTAGCTCTGATGTAACAACTGGTGCCGACAGCACTACATCTGATCTGCAAACTCAGTTTGCAGCGATGGTGTCTAGTTTGGGTGGTGATTCCACGTCGGCCTCATTGACTGATTTTTTGCAGAAATTTTCCAGCAGCTTATCTGATAACGCGCCACGCCAAGGCGGAATGGTCAGCACTCAGGCGTAATCATCGAAAGTGATAATCATCAGTTTGTTCCAGATGATTATCACTTTCCCTTCCTTTTTCATGACCTATCCCGCGTTTTTAATTCCTCTTCGCCTGTTAATGTATTGGCGGATATATAGTTGAAACTGTCCTGAAGATGCGTTGCCTGTTGGCGCAACG
>JAQUHG010000132.1 GCA_028683735.1 Tolumonas sp.
ATGAAGCACCATTGATCGATTGTCAGATGCAAAATGAATATCTCGCGACCATGGGTGTGCAAGAGTGGCCACGCACTGATTTTTTACACCAGTTAGCGCTGTTACGTGAACAATCGTTTCCCGATGAATGCTGGCAACCACAGGTAATAACGTTATGAATTCGACGCCTTTGCGGGTTGGAATAACACCAGCACATACTTGCAGCTATCTGCCAGAGCAATATGAACAGCTCATTGTGCTGATGGATGAAAACTATCGGACTGCCGAGGGTTATGAATCGCTGCTGCAAGCAGGCTTCCGGCGTAGCGGGAATGACGTGTATCGCCCGCATTGTACACAATGCAGTGCTTGCCATTCATTACGCATTGAAGCCAGTGAATTTAAGCCTAGCCGACATCAGCGTCGAATATTGAACAAAAACCGAAACATCACCTGGCAACTGAGCCAGCAGGATAAACCGGTTTATTACGCGTTGTATGAGCGATACATCCACCAGCGCCATGCCGATGGCAGCATGTATCCGCCCAGCTACAGTCAATACAAACAATTTCTGCTCTGTAACTGGCTGGAACCATTTTTCCTTGAGTTTTATGAAGGTGATAAATTAATCGCGGTGGCGGTGACGGATATTCTGCCGCACAGCTTAAGTGCCATGTATACCTTCTACGATCCTGATTTTGAGGCTTACTCATTAGGTACTTTTGCCATTTTGACTCAGCTGCAATTAACCTTACGAATGGGAAGGACTTACCTCTATCTTGGCTATCAGGTAGATAACTGTCGGAAGATGAATTACAAATCCAGTTACCTGCCACATGAGCGCTTAAAAAATAAAGTCTGGGAAAAATACACCATTACCAGTGACTGAACTTTACACAACCGCCGAAATCCGGCATGATCCAGCAGATTTTTTTGGTGGTAATTACGAGGATTCAATGTCTAAAGAAGACAGTATCGAGATGCAAGGGACGATTTTGGAGACCCTGCCTAACACAATGTTCCGTGTTGAACTTGAAAATGGCCATGTGGTAACGGCACATATCTCCGGCAAAATGCGCAAAAACTATATTCGTATTCTGACTGGCGATAAAGTAACTGTACAGCTGACTCCATACGACTTGTCTAAAGGTCGCATCGTATTCCGTTCTCGTTGAGATCCAGATAGAAAAAAGCCCCAGCATCAATCCGGGGCTTTTTCTTTTTGGTCTTTACGCACGTTTATGGCTGCAAGACACTCTCTTTGTTCGGTGTAAAATGGAACTTGAGTTTGTCATCCTGCAAGTCGACTTTCACTACACCGCCTGCAACTAACTCGCCGAACAGCAGTTCGTTGGCCAGCGGTTTCTTCATTTGCTCCTGGATCACGCGTCCCATTGGACGAGCGCCCATCGCTTTGTCGTAGCCTTTTTCTGCCAGCCAGTTGCGAGCAGCGGAGGTCACTTCCAGCGATACGCCTTTGACATCCAGTTGTGCCTGTAGCTCAACAATAAACTTATCAACGACCTGGTGGATCACATCCATATCCAGGTGGTTAAACCAGATCACGTTATCTAAACGGTTACGGAACTCTGGTGAGAAAGTCCGGTTTATTTCCGACATCGCATCATGGGTATGATCCTGATTTTGGAAACCTATCGATTTACGCTGGGTTTCATGCACGCCGCAATTGGTGGTCATGACCAGCACCACGTTACGGAAATCCGCCTTACGGCCGTTGTTGTCAGTCAGCGTGCCGTTATCCATGACCTGCAACAGCAGATTAAAGACATCCGAATGCGCTTTCTCAATTTCATCCAGTAACACGACACAATGCGGTTGTTTAATTACTGCATCAGTCAGCAAGCCACCTTGCTCATAACCGACATAGCCTGGTGGTGCGCCGATCAGACGGGATACGGTATGACGCTCCATATATTCCGACATATCAAAGCGCAGCAGTTCAATACCTAACGCTTTGGCCAATTGCAGCGTGACTTCAGTTTTACCCACCCCGGTTGGGCCGGCAAACAGAAACGAACCAACCGGACGACGTTCATTACCCAAGCCAGAACGACTCAGGCGAATGGCATCGGTCAGCACTTCAATGGCTTTGTCCTGCCCGAACACCACCATCTTCAGATTGCGTTCCAGATTACGCAAGGTATCGCGATCACTGGAAGAAACCGATTTTTCCGGAATACGGGCGATCTTGGCCACAATCGCTTCGATATCCGGCACATTGATCACTTTCTTCCGTTTGCTCGGTGGTAACAAGCGCTGGCTGGCGCCGACTTCGTCAATCACATCAATGGCTTTATCCGGCAGATGACGATCATTGATATATTTGGCCGCTAACTCCGCCGCTGCACGCAGTGCTTTATTGGTATAACGCACATGGTGATGCTCTTCGTAGCGCGGTTTTAAACCCATCAGGATCTTGGTGGTGTCATCGATGGATGGTTCCACCACATCAATTTTCTGGAAACGACGTGCCAGTGCATGATCTTTTTCAAAGACCTGCGAATATTCCTGATAAGTGGTTGAACCCATGCAACGCAGCAAACCAGAAGAGAGGATCGGTTTGATCAGATTGGCGGCATCCAACTGCCCGCCAGATGCAGCCCCCGCGCCGATGATGGTATGGATCTCATCGATAAACAGGATCGCGCCTTTTTCGCGTTCTAATTGCTTGAGCACGGCTTTAAAGCGTTTTTCAAAATCACCACGATATTTAGTACCCGCCAGTAACGAGCCCATATCCAGTGAATACACGGTGTTATCCGCAATCACTTCCGGCACATCGCCATGGACAATGCGGTAGGCTAAGCCTTCAGCAATGGCGGTTTTACCCACACCGGCTTCGCCAACTAACAATGGGTTATTTTTACGACGACGGCACAAAATCTGAATAGCACGATTAACTTCAGCATCACGACCAATCAAGGGGTCTATGTTGCCTTCAACCACTTTCAAATTCAGATTCGTAACAAAATTTTCAATTTGATTGGCAGCAGCTTCTTCACTCATGCCCTCGCCGTCACCGGCATTGTGACCCGACTGGCCATCATCCTGCTGCGGCACATCTTTGCGCACACCGTGCGAAATATAGTTCACCACATCTAAACGGTTGATATCGGCTTTTTTCAGGAAATAAACGGCTTGTGATTCCTGTTCGCTGAAAATAGCGACCAGTACGTTGGCACCAAAAACTTCGTTGTGGCCGGATGATTGCACATGGAATACCGCACGTTGCAATACACGTTGAAAACCGAGGGTTGGCTGTGTATCCCGCTCTACCTCTTCCAAAGGTATCAGCGGCGTGGTCTGCTCCAGAAAAACGGTTAATTCTCTGCGCAGCTGATCAACTTCAGCACCACATGCCAGTAGTGCATCCCGGGCGGAATGGTTATCGATTAATGCCAGCAACAAATGCTCGACCGTCATAAATTCATGACGCGCTTCTCTTGCCGACTTGAATGCCTGGTTTATCGATTTTTCCAGTTCTTTGTTTAGCATGGGCACCTCCCAAACCAACTGACGACAACGCTATGCAAGGTACCTGCTGATTTTCAGGCTTGTTCCATAATACACAGCAACGGATGTTCATGCTTACGAGCGTAACGGTTCACTTGATCAACTTTTGTTTCTGCTATATCTGCAGTATAGACGCCACAAATTCCTTTGCCGTCATAGTGCACAGCCAGCATGACCTGAGTCGCCTTTTCCAGATCCATATGGAAAAAACGCTGTAAAACTTCCACCACAAAATCCATTGGGGTGTAATCATCATTCATCAACACCACTTTATACATGGCGGGTGGCTGGATTTTAGTTTTGCTCTCATCCACCGTTTCGGGTGTAGGTGAGACACGCGTTTTGCTCATTTCCGACTACCTTTTTCTTTCATTACTACCGAGATAAGAATAGTTGTCAATATACTATTTGAATTAGATCTTGCTTTAGATATCTGCTACTTGACTCGTTAACTTTTTACACTAGATTGGTGAATTGGTGACCAGCTGAACAGAATATTTCACTGTCAGCAGTGTGATCATCTAACGGCGTTTAAGGTAATTTCATCTCTGAGGACGTAGATGTATGGCTACTGGAACCGTAAAGTGGTTTAACAATGCGAAAGGTTTTGGCTTCATCTGCCCGGATGAGGGCGGTGATGATATTTTTGCTCATTATTCCACTATCGACATGAATGGGTACAAAACGCTGAAAGCGGGACAGCCTGTTGAGTTTGAAGTACAAGCAGGACCTAAAGGTTCACATGCTACCAGCATTGTGCCTAATTCATCCCAGGAATCATAATTAGAAAGCCGGGATGTACGCGCTAAATAGAGAAGCGGGAACCAAGTTCCCGCTTCTGTTTTTTACTGTTTCAAAATCACGTCATCAGAGACCGTGATTTTTAAATCAATTACATCTGGCTGATCATGTCATCAGCAAATTCAGAGCATTTACGCAGCGTTGCACCGTCCATCAGACGTTCAAAGTCGTAAGTCACGGTCTTATTACGGATCGCACCTTCCATCCCTTTCACAATCAGGTCAGCGGCTTCAAACCAGCCCAGATGACGCAGCATCATTTCAGCAGACAGGATCAGAGAACCAGGGTTTACTTTGTCCTGACCGGCATATTTTGGCGCAGTGCCGTGAGTTGCTTCAAACAGTGCAACACCGTCACCGATGTTCGCGCCTGGCGCAATACCGATACCACCCACCTGAGCAGCCAGCGCATCAGAGATGTAGTCACCGTTCAGGTTCATGGTGGCGATTACGTCATATTCTGCTGGGCGCAGCAGGATCTGTTGCAGGAACGCATCGGCGATCACATCTTTAACGATGATGTTTTTGCCAGTATTCGGATTTTTGAACTGGCACCATGGGCCGCCATCAATCAACTCAGCACCGAACTCTTCACGCGCTAACTGGTAACCCCAGTCTTTGAATGCGCCTTCGGTGAATTTCATGATGTTGCCTTTGTGTACCAAGGTCAGTGAGTCACGGTCATTGTCGATCACATACTGCAGCGCAGCACGCACCAGACGTTGTGTACCGGCTTCTGACATTGGTTTGATACCGATACCGCAGTTGTCTGGGAAACGGATCTTGGTAACGCCCATTTCAGTACGCAGGAACTCGATCACTTTTTTCGCTTCGGCAGAGTCAGCTTTCCACTCGATACCGGCGTAGATGTCTTCAGCATTTTCACGGAAGATCACCATGTCAGTCAGTTCTGGCTGTTTAACCGGGCTTGGTGTGCCTTCGTAATAACGCACTGGACGCAGACAAACGTACAGATCCAGTTCCTGACGCAGTGCTACGTTCAGAGAACGGATACCACCACCAACTGGCGTAGTCAGTGGGCCTTTGATACCGACGTGGTATTCACGCATGGCATCTAACGTTTCGGCCGGCAACCAAACATCATCACCGTAAACTTTGGTTGATTTCTCACCGGTGTAGATTTCCATCCAGGAGATTTTCTTTTCGCCTTTGTAGGCTTTCTCAACAGCGGCATCCACTACTTTCAGCATGGCCGGAGTCACATCAACACCGATACCATCACCCTCGATAAAAGGGATGATTGGATTGTTCGGTACAACCAGCTTGCCCGTGGCGTCTAAAGAAATTTTTTCGCCTGTAGCGGGTACAACGATTTTACTTTCCATCTGTGTCTCCTGACTTCCGGTTTATTGTCTCGCCTGAACTAACCTGCACCAGCGGCAAGGTACGTCGTTGGTTAGTCATGCACACTTTTCAAATTATTTTTGTGACCGTCATCTTAGCCCATCGCTGCATTTCTGCAAACGGCGTCAGGACGCCAGAACGCTGATTTCATGAAAACAAAATACATTTAATCAGTTTGTTGGGCACAGTGAAGGATGACGGCACAACAGCAAATCAGGTAATCTATAGCTGTTTTCTGAGGAGTTCGCATGACTTTTCGTCCCAATGTAACGGTTGCTGCCGTTATTCGCTTTGAAGATCGCTTCTTGCTGGTTGAGGAGATGGATCGTCGTCGACATGTTTTTAATCAGCCTGCAGGCCATCTGGAATTCGGTGAATCCATTTATCAGGCGGCTTGCCGCGAAATTAAAGAAGAGACCGGATTAACCTTAGCGCCGGATGGCTGGTTGGGCACTTATATGTATTCCAGCCCCTATCGTAAGCTGACTTATCTGCGTTTTTGTTTTTATTGCGAGTTAACCGAAGCGCCGGGCGAACATTATCCGCAAGATCCGGATAACGACATTCTGGCTTGTCATTGGAAAACCATCGACGAGATCCGCGCATTAGGACGCCAATTGCGCAGCCCGCTGGTCATGGAATGTTTTAATGATTATCTGGCTGGCGTGCGATTACCGCTTTCTGCACTGAAAGATCGCCGCTGAGGTTATCCCCTTGGGTATAGGCTTAATGTTGCTTTTTTGCTAAAATAAGCGCCGATTTTCCATCTTTACTGATATCCCGATGACAAACAACAGCCAAATCAAAGTCATCGTCGGCATGTCCGGCGGTGTAGACTCTTCCGTTTCAGCGTATTTGCTCCAGCAACAAGGCTATCAAGTCGAAGGCCTGTTCATGAAAAACTGGGAAGAGGATGATTCAGACGAGTATTGCTCTGCCGCAACCGATCTGGCCGATGCCCAGGCTGTTTGTGACAAACTCGGGATCAAACTGCATACCGTGAATTTTGCTGCCGAATATTGGGATAATGTCTTCGAGCTGTTCTTAGCCGAATACAAAGCGGGCCGCACGCCAAACCCGGATATTCTGTGCAACAAAGAGATCAAATTTAAGGCGTTTCTGGAGTTTGCTGCCGAAGACTTAGGTGCTGATTATATTGCGACCGGACATTATGTGCGCCGGGATGACAGCACGGGGCAAGCCCGTTTGTTGCGTGGTTTGGATAACAACAAAGACCAGAGTTATTTCCTCTATACCTTGAGTTCAAAACAGATCGCACAAAGCCTGTTCCCGGTGGGTGATTTAGAAAAACCACAGGTTCGTGCGATTGCGGAACAGTTAGGTTTAGCCACGGCGAAGAAAAAAGACAGTACCGGCATCTGTTTTATCGGTGAGCGGAAATTTACTGAATTCTTAAGCCGTTATTTGCCAGCACAACCCGGTGTTATCGAAACCGTTGATGGCAAAGTGATTGGTGAACATCAAGGCTTGATGTACCACACACTAGGCCAGCGCAAAGGTTTGGGTATCGGTGGTTTAAAAGACGGCGATGAAAACCCATGGTATGTGGTGGACAAAGACGTTGCCCGTAACGTATTGATTGTTGCGCAGGGCCATGATCACCCTCGCCTGTTCTCTGACGGCCTGATCGCGAAACAACTGGATTGGGTTGATCGTCAGGTGCGTCGTGAGCCGTTTGACTGCGTAGTAAAAACCCGTTATCGCCAGCAAGATATTCCTTGTCATGTTGAGCCGTTAGATGACGAAACGATTAAAGTGACATTTGCATCGCCACAAGCTGCTGTTACCCCAGGCCAGTCTGCTGTGTTTTATCTGGGCGAAGAGTGTTTGGGTGGCGGTATCATTGAACAACGATTTACCGGGAGTGTGTAGCCATGCGTAATAAGCAGGCAGTACAAACCATGGCTCTGGCTGCTGTCTGCCAGGCCGCCTGGTTAGTACAACAAGTCGCACGACACGGCAGTTGCGATGAAGAATCCATGCGCTGCCTGTTACAGGGGATCTTGGTTACTGATCCTGATAAAGCGGAGTCTGTTTATCCGAATCATGCACTATTGCGTAATGGTTATTCCACATTAGTGGAACAACTGGGCAATAACCGTAACCCGAAAAATGTGGAATTGACCCGCTATGTCATCGGCATGGTCGCGCTGGAACGCAAATTAAGTGGTAAGCGCCGCGTATTATCCGTACTCGGTGAGCGTGTAGGCCAGATCAAACGTCAGGCTCTGCATTTTGATCTGATGGCTGATACCGTATTAGGTAATCTGGCCGGAATTTACAGCGACGTGATCAGTAATCTGGGCCCCCGTATCCAGGTTTCCGGTGCGCCGCTTTATTTACAGCAACCGCAGGTGCAGCACAAGATCCGCGCGTTGTTGCTTGCCGGGATCAGAGCCTGTGTGCTCTGGCGACAGCTGGGAGGCCGTCGCCGTCATATCCTGTTTTTCCGTAAAAAAGTCATTGCCGCTGCCGAAGCTGCTTTGCGCCAACTTTAATCTTATCAGTGACCGAAAGTGTCGAGGAGTGATGTGATGGAACTGTCAGCCCTGACTGCTGTTTCCCCGATTGATGGTCGTTATGGTGATAAATGTACCGACCTGCGGCCGATTTTTTCTGAATACGGCCTGCTGCGCTTCCGCGTAGAAGTAGAAGTGCGCTGGTTACAGCAGTTAGCCGCCCACCCTGGCATCCCGGAAGTTCCGGCGTTTTCTGATGCAGCCAATGCGCTGCTGGACAGCATTGTCCGTGATTTTAACGAAGCCGATGCAACCCGCATTAAAACCATCGAGAAAACCACCAATCACGACGTGAAAGCGGTGGAATATTTCCTGAAGGAAAAAGTAGCGGTTAGCGAAGAACTGAATGCAGTAACTGAATTCATTCACTTTGCTTGTACTTCCGAAGACATCAACAACAACTCACACGGTCTGATGTTAAAAGCAGCCCGTGAAGAAGTGATTGCCCCGTACTGTGAAAAACTGATCGCTGCGATCAAAGATTTGGCACACAAATATCGTGATATGCCAATGCTGTCGCGTACCCACGGTCAGCCAGCGTCACCAACCCCTCTGGGTAAAGAGATGGCTAACGTGGCTTACCGTCTGGAACGTCAGTACAAACAGATCATGGCAGTTGAGTTCCTCGGCAAGATCAATGGTGCAG
>JAQUHG010000133.1 GCA_028683735.1 Tolumonas sp.
GGCAGCCAGTACAGCCACCGCATTGTTCTGGCCCATCGCCGTCATGCGGGTACCATCGATCGGGTCGACCGCAATGTCTACTCCATCACCGCCACAACCGACTTTTTCGCCGATATACAGCATTGGTGCCTCATCGATTTCACCTTCCCCGATCACGATCTCACCATCGATCTCGATCTGATTCAGGACATAGCGCATGGCTTCCACAGCGGCACCATCAGCCAGATTTTTATCACCACGGCCTAACCATTTGTAGCCGGCCAGTGCGGCAGCTTCAGTTACACGGGAAAATTCAATTGCCAGTTCACGTTTCATTGGGAATACCTGCAGATGCTCTCAGAATTGCTGCCTTACAGCAGAATGGGCGCGAGTTTACCACAATTGATTATGCCTGCCGAGCGAACAACCGCGATTGAATGAACTGTGAGCATGATCAACAAAAGCTTAATTTTTTAGTAACAGTACTGTCATCTAAGAACCCTAATCTTCAACTCGGAATTAATCGGGAGCAACCCGACCCTCAAATAAAATTAAGGATAGATGATGAAACAATTAACTACCGTAGCCATCGCTGTACTGGTTGCAACCCAAGCTCACGCGACTGAAGTATATAAAAATGAAAAAGTGACTTTAGACCTGAGCGGTCGTGCATATGCGGGTCAGTTTATTGGCACTAAAGACAATAGCGTAGCAGCTGTTGCAGCATCAGGATCAACACCTGCTGTTGCAGCTGTTGCCGGCGAGAAAAGTGAAAAAGTAGGTGCAAACAACTACATTCGTATTGGTGCTAAAGGTGATACGGTAATTACCGGCACTCGCAAAGCTATTGCAGCTTATGAAGCACAATTCAAATCTCAGACTAACGAAAAAGATGTTACTGAAAGTTCAGATAACATTACTACTCGTCTGGCTTATGCTGGTGTAAAAGATGACAGCTTCGGTGCAGTAACATTTGGCCGCCAAATTGGTGCTGTCGGCACTTTAGCTGGCTGGACTGATGTCGCTCTGACTGATAGTTATGGTAACGATGGTTTAGGCATCAAAGCTGACCAATATGGTACTTACCGTGCCGGCGAAATGCTGAAATATTCAGGTGTATTCTCTAATTTACAAGTGGATGCCGACTATAAATTTAGCGGTGAAACTAAAGACGCTAGCGTAGCTACTAACGCATCCAGTGAAAATGCTGCAAATATGGCCGCCTACGGCGCAGCAGTAAGCTACAACCTGCCGGTCGGTTTATCTGCTGGTTTGGGTTATAACGTTTCTCAGCGTACAGCAAGCGGTCTGAACGATGCCAAATTGTGGATTGCTGGCATTAAATTTGACGACAAATCTTGGTATGCCGCGCTGAACTATGACAAAGGCTCCGACTTCTTCTACTCTGGTACTAAAGGTGTAGATATCACCGGTACTGAAGCTGCATTTGGTTATAACTTTGCGAACGGTTTCGGCCTGATGAGCACTTATAACAAAATGAAACAGGAAATCAGCGGTGGTGCCGATGTGAACGCTGTTGACTACTACACCTTAGGTGCTCAGTACAAATTCAACAAAAATCTGCGTGTCATGGCTGAATACCGTCTGAACAACAAAGATAACGGTGTGAATGCTTCCGCAACTAAATATGCAGCCACTACTGCTAACGGTATCGATTACAAAAACGACATGCAACTGGCTGTACGTTACGATTTCTAATCTTTCCAGACTGCCGGGATAAACATACTAAAGCCGCCTTATTTAAGGCGGCTTTCTTATTTCCTAAACCAAAACGCCTCCATTTGGAGGCGTTTTGACATTAATTCACTAATACTTACAGCATGTAATTCTCTGGCAGCTCAATACGAGCAACACCCGATTCTACGGCTGCCAATGCCACCGCACGCGCCACGCGAGGCAACAGGCGAGGGTCCATTGGTTTTGGTAACACATAATCCACACCAAAGGTCAGTTTGGACACTCCCGCTGCACGCAATACTTCAGCCGGTACTGGTTCTTTCGCAATTGAACGGATCGCTTCAACGGCAGCTCGTTTCATTGCACTATTAATGCGACTGGCGCGAGCATCCAACGCCCCGCGGAAAATGAATGGGAAACAAATCACATTATTCACCTGATTCGGATAATCCGAACGGCCAGTGCCCATGATCAGATCATCACGAGCTGCATTGGCCAGCGCAGGATCAATTTCTGGATCCGGGTTGGAACACGCGAAAATAACGGGCTTCGGTGCCATGGTTTTTACATGTTCCGCCGTAATGACATTCGGGCCGGATACGCCAACAAACACATCAGCACCATCCATCACCTGCGCTAAGGTGGTAAAGCCTGAATCATTCACAAAACGACGTTTATGTTCATTGATATCAGTGCGACCAGAGTGGATCACCCCTTTGCGATCCAGCATGTAAATATTTTCAGGTTTCGCACCACACACAATCAACAGATCCATACATGCGACAGCCGCAGCACCCGCGCCCATGCAAACAATACGCACTTCAGACAGTTGTTTACCTTGAATTTCCAGTGCATTCAGCATCCCGGCGGCAGTCACAATCGCCGTACCATGCTGATCATCATGGAATACCGGAATATCACACAGTTCAATTAAAGCTTTTTCAATTTCAAAACATTCCGGCGCTTTAATATCTTCCAGATTGATACCACCAAAGGTATCGGCAATATTCGCGACGGTACGGATAAAGTCGGCATTATCCGAATGTTTAACTTCAATATCGATCGCATCAATGCCAGCAAAACGTTTAAATAACAATGCTTTGCCTTCCATAACCGGTTTCGATGCTAATGGCCCCAGATTACCCAGCCCCAGAATAGCGGTGCCATTGGTGATCACCGCCACCAGATTGGCTTTAGAGGTATAACGATAGGCATCTTCCGGATTAGCCGCAATTTCACGCACCGGCTCAGCAACGCCGGGGCTATAGGCCAAAGCCAGATCATAGGCAGTTTCTGCCGGCTTAGTCAGAGCAATAGCAATTTTGCCAGGAACAGGATGAGCATGATAATCAAGAGCGGCTTGACGAAGATCGGCAGACATAGGAACTCCCTGAGAAGAGGCAATGAAACAACAGATGAATAACCGGTTAAGGATTAATTTTCTGTGATCATAGTCTGACATACGTCAATCACAAGGGCTGATCGAGTCTATTGCAGGAAATTTTTATGGTTCCAAAATGCACAATGCCAGCTCGAAGGCTGGCATTGCTTAAAACGTAACCGTATGGGGGAAAGATTAGTTCTTGCCGCCCAGTACTGCGAAACGTTTTTTGAAGCGGTCGATACGACCACCAGTGTCCAGAACTTTCTGTTTACCGGTATAGAAAGGATGACACTCTGAACATACGTCCAGGTTCAGATCTTTACCAGTAGAACGGGTAACAAAAGTGTGACCGCAAGAACACTTAGCAGTGATCTCGTGGTAATCTGGGTGAATACCTTCTTTCATGGGAACCTCTGATTCAGGCCGTGTCGCCATCTGACCCGAAGCCAGACACCACACGAAACATTAAACGGATATTTTCAAGGGTCAGAATGATATAGGATAGACCCCACCCCCGCAAGCATATGCGCAGAAAAAACAACTATCCGTGTCTGAATTATTAACGCTCATTCAGGTCGCACTGCCGGTGCCGCTGTATCGCCGCTTCGACTATCTCGCATCACAGCCACTGCCGCCAGTGGGGTGTCGGGTATTGGTGCCCTTTGGCCGCCAGCAATTAGTTGGTATTGTTACCGCACACCCAACAACCAGTGAACTCGCAGTAACAAAACTGAAACCCTTTTCGCGTCAGTTAGATGCAGTAAGTTTGTTTCCGCCTACATTGTGGAAACTCCTGCTCTGGGCCGCCGATTATTACCATCATCCGGTGGGTGAAGTATTACATCACGCGTTACCCGTTTTGCTGCGCCAAGGTGAACTCGCAGAACGTAAAATGATTCCTTGTTGGCAGTTGAATACAAGTAACGAGATCGATGTTACTTCACTGAAACGAGCACCACGCCAGCAACAAGCGCTTCGTTTGTTACAAGATGGCCCCTTGCCTGCTGCTGAATTACGCGAACAAGGCATTGATACACCGGTTTTAAAACAACTCGCCGATAAAGGTTTGATTACACACTTTGATCTGCATCTGCAGGCGCGCGAATGGATTGATCATCTGCTATTGCATGAAAACGATGCACCTTATCTCAACAGTGAACAAGCCATCGTTTTAGCGGCGATCACGCAATCTGAGCATAAACGGCCTTTTTTGCTGGAAGGTGTTACTGGCTCGGGTAAAACAGAAGTTTATCTGCAACTAATCCGCGACGTGCTGGCGAAAGGCAAACAGGTTTTAGTGTTAGTACCGGAAATCGGACTGACACCGCAGTTATTACGCCGTTTTCGTCGTCGCTTTCATGCGCCGATTTTGACATTACATTCCGGCATGAATGATCGTGAACGCTTGGACACCTGGCTGGCCTGTCGGGCCGGTGAAGCGGCTATTTTAATTGGCACCCGCTCGGCCATTTTCACGCCATTTAAAGAGCTTGGCTTGATTGTTGTCGATGAAGAACACGACAGTTCCTTTAAACAGCAGGAAGGCTTTCGTTATCACGGCCGTGATTTAGCCATCATGCGCGCTCAACGTGAGCAGATCCCGATTGTGCTGGGTTCTGCTACTCCATCGTTAGAAACATTACACAACGCACTACAAGGACGTTATCACCATTTACAAATGACACAACGCGCCGGTGGTGCACAAGCGGCACAACACCATCTGCTGGATGTTAAACATCTGCCGTTGCAGGCAGGCATCGCCCCCCAGTTATTACAACTGATGGATGAACAACTGGCCGCCGGTAATCAGGTCATGTTGTTTTTAAACCGCCGCGGTTATGCACCAGCCTTACTCTGCCACGATTGTGGTTGGGTGGCGGCATGTCCGCACTGTGATGCGTTTTACACCTGGCATCAGCAAGATAAAAAACTGCATTGTCATCACTGTGATCATATTCGCCCGGTGCCGTATCAATGCCCGGAATGTAACAGCCAGAATCTGGTTAGCTCTGGTGTCGGCACTGAGCAGTTGGCGCAATTTCTGGAACAACGTTTTCCAGCATATAAAACCATTCGTATTGATCGGGATAACACACGACGCAAAGGCGAGTTGGAAGCGCACCTCAACGCCATCCGCCGACAGGAATATCAGATCCTACTGGGCACCCAGATGCTGGCGAAGGGCCACCATTTCCCCGATGTCACCTTAGTTGGGATCTTAGATGTCGATGGCGCATTATTTGCGGCTGATTTCAGGGCGACTGAGCGATTAGCCCAGCTTTGTGTTCAGGTCGCAGGTCGGGCCGGACGCGCTAGCAAGCCCGGCATGGTGGTACTACAAAGTCACCATCCGGAACATGCCTTACTGCAAGACTTACTGAATAATGGTTATCACCATTTCGCACGTACTTGTTTACAAGAACGCCAAGCCTTGGAGCTACCGCCGTTCAGCTACCAAGCCGTGTTACGTGGTGATTGCCCAAACCGAGAACCACTTGAACAGTTCATGCAGCAAGCAGCACAAATATGCCATCACTATGGTGCACCAGATCTGCAATTGCTGGGGCCAGTCAGCCCGGTAATGGAACGTCGGGCCGGGCGTTATCGGATGCTGTTAATGCTGCAATGCCCGCAACGAATACACTTACAGCACTATCTGCAACAACTGTTGCCCGCGATTGATAATTTAACGATGTCTCATTCATTACGTTGGCATTTAGATGTCGATCCGCTCGATATCGCGGGATAAATCGCTAATCCCAATTTGACTATTTGCTATGCATTCTGATTACATTAATACTGATGGAATAGATTGGGAATAATGTACAGACAGGATGCTGAACTAGACGAATGGGAAATAGTCGGAACAAAAAATCGCAGGCTCTCTCTTCCGCAAGCATCGTATTGTATTACGCATTGTTTGCCGCAATATGGATCGCCGCATCAGATAACCTACTGAGCTGGTTGATTGAAGATCGAGAATGGCTGAAATTACTCTCTATGGGTAAAGGTTTCCTATTCGTTGCGCTAACCAGTTTTTTACTCTATTTACTGCTAGACCTAAAATCTCGTACTGAACTCAAAAAAGAAAAAATATCGACATCTTCTCATCGTCTGTATTGGTTATTTGCTTTTCAGATCTTATTGATGCCATTGATCCCTACTCTGCTTTACAGCATTCATGGTCATCAGATAAAACAAGACAGCCACAGTGATTTAACTGCTTTGGCTAAAGTGAAAACCGAACAAATTGAAACGTGGCTAAAGGAGCGAATTTCTGACGGCTTACTGATGCAAAACAATCAGTCGTTTGCACAAGCGGTTGCTCTAATTAGTTATGGCGGCAGTGAAGAAACCGATGCAATTCAGAAGCCGTTACAACAACTACAACAAAATAAAGAGTATCAATCGCTCACAATACTGGATGCTAAAAATGCGCCGCGCCTGATCTATGGTCATCTGCCCGTGCATAAAACTATCGTTGATACACATTCCCACGGCAAACTTGATGCCCACGGTCTTTTAACTGGCGATGACGTCATTCAGACCAGCTGGTATTGGGATGAGAATAACCACTTATATGTTGATATCCATGTCCCACTGATTGATATGCGTCTTAATAAGACAGTTGGCACACTGATTATGACGCAAGATTTGCAGACCACCTTATTACCACAACTGCAAAGCTGGAATGGGGCAACTGCTACCGGAAAAACCTATTTATTACAACCACATGATGATCTACTTGCCTTTATTCAAATACCCGCGAACGATGTCACACATACATACGCCACCGACCGGCGCTATGACGAAAACACCGCATCGGTTTTAAAACTAGCAATATCAGATGAATCAGGCTCATATGAAGGTAAGGATATTTCCGGAAACAGCGTGATCGCCAGCTATATTCCGGTGAAATATTCCGGCTGGCATTTATTTGTTCAACAGGATCAAGCGGAAATTTATGCCCCGCTCTATACCTTGGTTTATTGGATCACACTCGTTGTCTTCTTTGCCGGACTCATCGTGATTTTTGTGGTCAGCCTATTATGGCGGCAGCAGCAGTACACAAATCAGTTAGAGATCCAGCGTCAGACCAGCGAAAAAGATCGTCTGTTACGCCATTTCTTTGAACTACCACTGTTTGGTATGGCCATCACGCATACACAGACTGGACGTTGGATCCGCTTTAATGATCAACTGGCTGATTTACTCGGCTACAGCCAAAGTGAAATGGCCGAACAGACGTTAATGACGCTGACTGCAGAAGAATATCGTGCAGCCGATGCTGAAGCGATGCGCCAGATGGAGTTGGACTTTTCAGATGGTTATCTATGTGAAAAACAATTACGTCGGAAAGATGGTCAGTTAATCTTCGTTAATGTCGATACCCGCTGTGTCAGAGCACAAAACCGTAGCATCTCTTTTATCATTTCAGTGATTGAAAATATCTCGCAGCGTAAAGCCAGTGAACAGCAACTGAAGCATCAGAGAAACCTCTATGAAATGCTCTCCCAAACTAACCAAGCAATTGTGCACTGCCAGGATAGGAAAGAGTTATTTAAGCAGATTTGCCAAATCGCGGTAGAGCATGGTGGTTTGTTATTCGCGTTTATTGGTAAATATGACAAAGATATCAATGATATTGATGTCCTGCATTCCTTTGGTGACGATAACGGCTTCAGTAGCTGGGTAACAGAACACAAAAAACTACAACCGGAGCTACTGACTCGCACTGGTGCGATACAGGCTTTAATGAGTCAGAAAGATCTGATCTTTAATGACTATCAGAATGAACCAAGTACTGAGCCATTTCATGAAATAGCACAAAAAGCGGGTATCGTTTCTGCCGGATATTTTATTATTCGCGAAAAAAATGAAATTTCTGGTGTACTCAGTTTGTATTCCAATGCCGTTGATTTCTTTGATGCAGAAACTCAGGCGACAATTAACGAAATGGCCTTAGATGTCTCTTTTGCTCTGGATAATCTCAACCGAGAACAGCAGTTACAAGAAAGTGAACAACGCTTCCGCTCTGCCATTATGAATTCACCCAGCCCGACGGTTATTTATACCGAATCGGGTACCGGGCTAACGCTAAATAGTCGTTGGACTGAGCTCAGTGGTTATGACCTCACGGATGTGCCATCGCGTAGTGAATGGCTGAAAGTGGCGATCCCATTACAACCGGATAATCCAAATCTTATTTCTGAGAATGGACATCGGATCACCGCGCCGGTTCATAACGGTGAATACCTCATCCACTGTAAAGATGGCAGCCAGCGTTACTGGGATATGCAATCTGCGCCACTGGGTCAAAATGAAAATGGCGAATTACTATTGCTGAGTATGGCCAGCGATATCACCGAGCGAAAAATGGCAGAAGAGGAACTGAAAAAAAGTGAGGGCTTGTTTCATACTCTTGCCACCTTCGTACCAGTGGGTATATTCCGCTTAAATTTAGCCGGTAAATTACGCTATCTGAATGAATTCGGTACCTCATTGTTACGATGCTCATCCAACGACCTGTCACATTGGCTGGACGCGCTGATAGCAGAAGATCGGCTGCAATTATTACAACATTGGCTGCCGGCATTATTAAATGGCATTACTGGCGAAATGGAATGCCGGGTTTGTCATGGCGATGATCCCTGCACTTGGTTGGTGATCAATGCATCTCCAGAAAAAAATGACCAAGGCGAAACCATCGGTTATATCGGCAGCCTGACTGATATCACGTCACAAAAAAACAATGAAGAAATATTGCGTCAATCAGCCA
>JAQUHG010000134.1 GCA_028683735.1 Tolumonas sp.
CCCGTTGATTGTCTAAAAGGAACTGAAGTATGCATCCTGTAATCCGGCAAGTAACTGAGCGAATCCGCCACCGCAGCGAACAAAGTCGTCAGCAATATATTGAGCTGATGCAGCAGCAAGCCGCTCAAGGCAGACCACGGACACAACTGGCCTGCGGTAATCTGGCGCACGTAGTTGCCGCCTGCCCGCAGGCACAGAAATCGACATTGATGGACATGACACGTTGTAACGTCGGGATCATCACGGCGTATAACGACATGCTGAGTGCCCACCAGCACTATGCCGACTATCCGGCACAAATCAAAGCGGTGGTTAGCGCGCTGGGCCACTCGGCGCAAGTGGCCGGTGGAGTACCGGCCATGTGTGATGGCGTTACGCAAGGTCAGGCTGGTATGGATCTGTCGCTATTTTCCCGCGATGTCATTGCACAGGCCACCACCGTGTCTCTGAGTCACAACGCCTTTGACGCCACCTTGCTGCTGGGGATCTGCGACAAAATCGCTCCCGGTCAATTGATGGGCGCACTGGCCTTTGGCCATCTGCCGACGGCATTTATCCCGGCAGGTCCGATGAGCACTGGCATCAGTAATGATGAGAAAGTGCAGATCCGACAACAATATGCGGCTGGGAAACTGGGACGTGACGCCTTGCAGGAGATGGAAAATCAGGCTTATCACAGCCATGGTACCTGCACATTTTATGGCACCGCCAACACCAACCAGTTGGTATTTGAAGCGATGGGCTTGATGCTACCCGGCTCGGCATTTGTGCATCCGGATGATCCGCTGCGGCTGGCGCTGACAGAAAAAGCCGCAGCGCTGATCACTTCGCAAGTGGCCGGTGGGTCGCAATATCGTCCACTTTGGCAAATTGTTGACGAACGTTCACTGGTTAACGGCTTGGTCGCACTGCTGTCTTCCGGCGGCAGCACCAATCACACTCTGCATATGGTGGCGGTGGCCCGCGCCGCGGGTTTGCTGCTGACATGGGACGATTTCAATGATCTTTCCGACGTGGTGCCGCTATTGGCCCGGGTCTACCCGAATGGTCCGGCAGATATTAACGCCTTCCATCAGGCTGGTGGTGTACCGTTATTACTGAAACAACTCGCGGAACGCGGGTTGCTGAACACCGATGCACAAACATTCAGCGGCGATTTCAGTACCCATTTCCATCAGCCATTTTTAGAGAATGGCAAACTTTATTGGCAGGAAGTGGCCGAGTCAAAACAGCCCGATGTGATTGCAGCAAAAGATCAGCTGTTCAATGTTTCCGGCGGTTTAAAACTGCTATCCGGCAATCTCGGGCGCGCGGTGATTAAAGTCAGTGCCGTCTCACCTGAACACCAGATCGTGGAAGCGGACGCGCTGATTTTTGATTCGCAACACGACGTTGAAACTGCTTATAAAGCCGGTCAATTAAATCGCGACGCCATCATTGTTGTGCGCTTTAGTGGCCCTGCCGCGAATGGCATGCCGGAGCTGCACAAGTTAATGCCAATCCTCGGTAATGTGCAAAAAGCCGGTTACAAAGTCGCACTGGTCACTGATGGGCGTTTATCCGGCGCTTCCGGGAAAATTCCGGCCGCCATTCATGTCACCCCGGAAGCAGCTAAAGGTGGTCCGCTGGCGCATTTGAAAACCGGTGATCGCATTTTGCTGGATGCCACCGAAGGCAAGCTGGAAGTGCTAACCGATATCAGCCAGCGCGCCACCGCAAAACCCGATTTGCATAACCAACACCGTGGAATGGGACGCGAATATTTTTCACTATTCCGCCAAAACGTTTCCAGTGCCGAACAAGGTGCTTGTGTGTTGTTTTCTGACTCGACTGATTAATTGAAAGGAAAAAAGATGAATTGGAATTTATCTCCGGCCGCAATTTTCGCCGCCTCTCCGCTGGTTCCGGTTATGGTGATCGATGATCTGAATCAAGCGGTACCGATGACTCAAGCACTGGCTGCGGGCGGCATCACCGTATATGAAGTAACACTGCGCACACCTGCTGCGCTGCAAGCCATCAAAGCGATCCGGGAGGCGTTGCCAGATGCACTGGTCGGTGCTGGCACCGTGCTGAACCCACAACAGTATGATGCCGCCGTGGAAGCCGGTGCACAGTTTGCGATCTCCCCCGGCTGTACCACTGAGTTACTGCAACATGCCCGCCAGCAAGCAGTACCTTTAATTCCAGGAGTCGCCACACCAAGTGAAATCATGGCTGCATACAGTCTGGGTTATGATCATCTGAAGTTCTTTCCGGCAGAAGCCAACGGCGGTGCACCGGCTTTAAAGGCCATTTCAGCACCCTTACCACAAATTCAGTTCTGTCCGACTGGCGGCATCAGTCCGAAAAACGTGCATGACTATCTGGCACTTTCTTGCGTGGGGACCGTGGGCGGATCGTGGATGTTACCAGCTGATGCGCTGAAACAAGGTGACTGGCAACGTGTAACGCAATTATCCAAAGAAGCGGTTGAACTGGTTAAATCGCTACGCCGTTAGTCATTTCGGTGATCCGAACCGTAGGAGATGAATAACGTTTCATACTGGAATAGCAGAAGTAGCTACCCCAACAACCGACCAAGCAAAGCGGTAGCATTTTCAACTCTGCTATTCCACGGTAAGGCATAATTAATTCGGATATGGTGGGTATATTGCTTCTGGCTGGAAAACAGAATGCCCGGTGCAATCGCCACTTTTTCAGCTAGCAATTTCTGATATAACGCAAAGCTGTCGACCTCTTGAGCAAATTCCAGCCAGAGAAAGTACCCGCCTTCTGGCTGTGTGACTTTCACATTATCAGGTAAATAATATTGAATCGCTTGCAGCATCTGGTGCTGGCGTTGCTCTAAAGTTCGTCTTAATCGCCGCAGATGAGCATCAAACCCACCAGAGCGAAGATATTCATTTAAAGCCAGTTGGGTTGGGATCGACGCCGATAACGTTGACATCAGTTGTAGACGCTGAATTTTTTCAGCATGTGCCCCTGCTGCCACCCAACCAACGCGAAAACCTGGTGACAGGCATTTAGAAAAGGAAGAACAATGTAAAACCGTGCTTTGAGTGTCATAAGCTTTTGCCGGTAATGGTTGTTCGTTCCCAAAATACAGTTCGCCGTAAACATCATCTTCAATCAACGGCACATGATAGAGCGACAACATACTCACCAAATCACGCTTATCTTCCTGCGACATACAAAACCCCAGCGGGTTTTGAAACGAGGTCATGAACCAGCAAGCCTTGATTGGCAATTGCTGTAATGATTGTGCCAACACATTGAGATCAACGCCAGTGCGCGGATGTGTCGGGATCTCGACTGCTTTTAACTTTAATCGTTCAATCGCCTGCAAAGCGCCATAAAACGTTGGCGATTCGATAGCCACTAAATCACCAGGTTGTGTCACTGCTTGTAAGCTTAAATTCAACGACTCCATGCCACCCGATGTGATAACAATTTCATTGGGGTTAATTTGAATCCCTTTTTGTGCATAACGCTGTGCAATGATCTGTCGTAGCGGTTCATTACCCGGTGGCAGGTTAGATACCGCGCTAAACGGTGACATTTTTCGGCTGCTACTGGCCAGCGAACGGGTTAACGCCTTCAAAGGAAACAGTTGCGGATCAGGAAATGCGGAGCCCAGTTGTACCAACGAATTGTCTTTGGTGTTCTGTAATACATCGAAAAGAATATCATTGATATCCACCTGCGTGGATTGCAGTTTTACCGGCTGACGAGAGGGTTCTGGCAAATTCAGCGTCTGATGCGAAACAAAATAGCCGGATTTTGGCCGTGCGTAGATCCAACCCTGACTTTCCAGCAACTGATAGGCTTGTAATACCGTCATGGGGCTTAACTCTGCCGTTTTACAACACTGCCTAATCGAAGGAATTCGTTCGCCGGGTCGCCAAATCTTATTCAGAATTTGTGCTTTTATCTGTTCTGCCAGTAATTCATAACGCCCCATAAACCACCATCTGTTATAGCTATTTATCTCATAATCTGTATCTGTAACAGTAGTAGCATAGCATGCTCAAATTACATCCTCAGTATGGATCGCACTTTTTCCGCGCTCTGTTTCTTTCTGAAGGATGTGACATGTTCTTACCTGATGATGTTGTCAGCCTTTCGCGCCTGCAATTTGGCGCAACGGCGATGTTCCACTTTATTTTTGTCCCCCTGACCTTGGGGCTTTCGTGGCTACTGGTGATCATGGAAGCGGCTTATGTCATGACCCGTAACGTCATTTACCGGGATATGACCAAGTTTTGGGGAAAACTGTTCGGCATTAACTTTGTTATGGGCGTCACCACGGGTATCACACTGGAATTTCAGTTCGGTACAAACTGGGCCTATTACTCGCATTATGTCGGCGATATTTTTGGCACCCCGCTGGCGGTCGAAGGGTTGATGGCATTCTTTCTCGAATCCACCCTCGTGGGTTTGTTCTTTTTTGGCTGGGATCGTCTTTCCCCGCGCAAGCATTTGATGGTCACCGCCTTAGTGGCGCTTGGTTCCAACTTATCCGCCTTGTGGATCTTAGTCGCCAACGGCTGGATGCAACACCCGGTCGGTGCTGAGTTCAATATGGTGACCTCGCGTATGGAGCTCACCGACATTGCGGCGGTGATTTTTAACCCCATGGCGCAGGTGAAATTCATTCACACCGTGACCGCCGGATATGTCGCCGCATCGATGTTCGTGCTGGGTGTCTCTTCGTGGTATCTGCTCAAGCAGCGCGATATTGAATTTGCCAAACGCTCATTTGCAGCGGGTGCGGGTTTTGGCTGTGCAGCCGTGTTTTTTCTGGTGATCCTCGGTGATGAATCGGGTGTTGAAGTGGGAAAAACCCAGCCAGCCAAACTCGCTGCGATGGAAGCCGAATGGCATACCGAAGAGGCCCCGGCGGCTTTCACGCTGTTTGGCTTTCCCGATCAAGAAGCTGAAACCACCCATTTTGCGATCAAAATCCCTTATGCCATGGGCGTTATCGCCACTCGTTCTCTTAATACCCCTGTGAAAGGGTTGATTGAGCTGAAAGCGGAAAGTGAAACGCGTATTCGGCATGGCATGGTGGCTTATGATGCCTTGCAGCGCTTACGCGCAGGCGATCAATCGGCGGATGCGACCTTTCAGGCGCACAAAAGTGACTTGGGTTACGGCTTATTGCTGAAAGCCTACACCGCCAAAGTCACGGATGCGACCGAGGCACAGATCAAGCAAGCCGCGAAAGACACCATTCCACAAGTGGCACCGATGTTTTTTGCATTTCGCCTGATGGTGGGGGCTGGTGTGGCGATGACAGCCCTATTTGGTCTCGCATTGTGGTCATTACTGCGCAATCAATTATTGCAACGCAGATGGCTGTTACGCGCACTATTGTATGCCATCCCCCTACCTTGGGTGGCAATTGAAGCAGGCTGGTTTGTCGCGGAATTTGGCCGCCAACCGTGGACCATCACACATGTGTTACCAACAGCCGCATCGGTTTCTAACCTGACTGTGGGTCAGCTGACCTTCAGTCTTGTCTCTATTTTCCTGATTTATTCCACATTGCTGGTGATTGAAATGGGATTGATGCGTCATTTCATTCGCAAAGGCCCCGCCAGCTTGCACACCGGTCGTTATCACAACGAAACCGCTCACTAACAGGAGTCAGAGATGGATTACGAATTACTGAAATTGATCTGGTGGGGGCTGGTTGCCTTTATGGTGATTGGCTTTGTCATCATGGACGGTTTTGATTTAGGCATCGGTATGTTACTGCCCTTTTTAGCCAAAACCGACGATGAACGCCGTGTGTTGCTGAACTCGGTAGGCCCAACGTGGGAAGGTAATCAAGTCTGGCTCATTGCCGGTGCAGGTGCGCTGTTTGCGGCGTGGCCCGTCGTGTATGCAGCGGCATTTTCCGTGCTTTATGTACCGTTTATGTTCCTGCTGTTTGGCCTGTTCTTACGCCCGGTCGGGTTCGATTACCGTAGCAAATTGCCTTCCGAACAATGGCGCAAGAACTGGGATCGCGCGCTGTTTGTCGGCGGTTTGTTACCAACCATAATGCTGGGCGGCACACTGGGTTTTATGATCCAAGGTTCCCCGTTTCGTTTTGATAACGAAATGCACATCTTCTACGGTGAATTTAATCTCAATCTGCCATTGTTAGTCAGCACCATCGTGATGGCGATAGTACTGATGGTGTTACACGGCGCGGCGTTCCTGCAAACCAAAACCGATGGTGTATTACGTGAACGCGCCCGCCGTACTGTGCATATTTTTGCGTATCTCAGTGTGATCAGCATGGTGCTCACTGCGCTGATCATTGCCAAGACCGTGCCCGGCTATGTGATCACGGAACAGGTATCGCCAAATGACGTGATCACCCCGCTGATGAAAACCGTAGCGATTGCCAACCATGGCTGGCTGGAAAATTACTACCAGAAACCACTGCTGCTTATCGTTCCTGTATTGGCGTTGCTGATGCCGATATTCACGCTGCTGGTGAACTTACGGGGTAAGGCTGTCGCGGCATTTCTGGCCACCGGTTCAACCTGTGCACTGATGCTGCTGACTGTGGCCGTTGCCCTGTTCCCGTTTGTGTTGCCATCGTCGCTCGACCCAACCAGTAGCATCACTTTATGGGATGGCACTTCCAGCAAGCTCACGCTGCTCATCATGTTCGGCATTGTTCTGATCATCATGCCCATCAACCTGTTCTACACCACCTGGGTTTATCGCGTCATGCGCGGCAAAGTCACCACGCAACAGGTGAAAGAAAACAGTCACGGTTTGTATTAACGAGAGGGAGAAAACTCATGTGGTATTTCGTTTGGATCATCGCCGTGTTGCTCTCACTCGGTGTCGGCCTGATTGCTGTGATGTGGGTCGATGTTAGAAGTAAGCCCACCGTAAAAACCGCAATTAACAGTGAAACCGATGCAGTAGAGCTGACGTCATGAGTGCCGCATCAAGGACGATGACGGCCCGTCTTATTAATTATCAACGCATCTCTGGCCGGGATTCGCAGGTTGATATTCGTCATCTTGAATTTGTTTTTCCGGAGGAATTCGCGGTGGTAGCACCGCTTTATCAACCCGGCGACCAAATCACGTTGCACTTGCCGCACCCTCGTGTGTTTGCCGTTGCATCGTCACAGTTAGAAGTGCGTAACGCGTTTCATCTAACCGTCAGGATGAACTCGGTTATCGAGCCCGATTCACTCAGTTATGACGAACTGGTGGATTTAATAGCAAAACCCATCGGTTTTTCGGTAACGCCACAGCCCCATTTTCATCTGCCAGCTGATGCAAAGTTACCCATCATCTTGTTTGCAGAAAGTGTGGGAATTGCGCCATTTCGTGCCTTTATCCAGCAGCGGCAATGGCAGATGGCTTCGGGAGAAAATTGGTTGTTCATCGGTGGCCAATGTTATACCGAAGATTTTTTGTACCAGACCGAATGGCAACGCTATGAACGCGATGAAATTCTGACACGCGTTAACGTGGCATTCGATGATCGGGTTTACATGCCCTCATTGGCGGAAAAAGTCGATTCACTACGGATCGAATTATGGGATTGGTTGCGTCTGGGGGCGGTGATTTATCAGTCGTGCTCACTGGCTTGTAGCGACCAGTTGGCGATGGCACTGCTGGATCTCATTCGCGAGCAAGGCCAATTCAATGCGCGGGAAGCCGCCGAATTTTTACGACATTTAAAACAAAATCAACGTTATCAGAGGATGGTTTACGCATGAGCAATGAAAAATTATCAGACAATGAACGGCTGAAAGGTGAAAGCGAACGGCTGCGCGGTACCATCACCGACGACCTGGCCAACTCGCTCACAGGTGGATTTGAAGGTGATAATTTTCAGCTGATCCGCTTTCATGGCATGTATCAGCAAGACGACCGTGACATTCGCGCCCAACGGGCCGCTCAGAAACTCGAACCGCTACACACCGTTATGCTGCGAGTGCGTCTGCCTGGCGGCATTATCCGCCCAGACCAATGGGGTGCACTCGATGAATTTGCCACCCACCACACCCTGTATGGCAGTATTCGGTTGACTAATCGGCAGACCTTTCAGTTTCACGGTGTATTAAAAGATGACATCAAGCCGGTACATAAACTGCTGAACAGTCTCGGGCTTGACAGCCGTGGCACGGCCGGTGATGTGAACCGTAATGTGCTGTGTACGTCCAATCCGATTGAATCAGTTTTACATCAGGAAGCCTTTGAGTGGGCGAAAACCATCTCTGAGCATCTGCGTCCACGCACTAATGCTTACGCCGAGATCTGGTTGGATGGCGAGAAACTCAATGCTGAGAACGAAGAGCCGATTTTGGGCTCTACCTATCTGCCGCGTAAATTCAAAACGGCCATTGTTATTCCACCGCAAAATGATGTTGATGTACATGCCAATGACTTGAGCTTCGTGGCAATTGGGGCAGATGGCAAATTGATTGGTTTCAACGTCTTAGTTGGTGGCGGGTTGGCCATGACGCAAGGCGATGAAACCACCTACCCTCGTATGGCCACGGATTTTGGTTTTATCGCGCTGAAGCACATTGTCCGTGTCGCTGAAGCGGTGCTGACCACGCAACGTGACTGGGGCAATCGTTCTAACCGCCGCAATGCAAAAACCAAATATACCTTGGAACGCGTCGGTATTGAGACATTTAAAGCCGAAGTAGAAAAGCGTGCCGAAATCGCGTTTGCTCCAAGCCGCCCGTATCAGTTTACGGGCCGTGGCGATCGCATCGGTTGGGTTAGCGGTATCGATGGCAAGCACCATTTAACGCTGTTTATTCCCAGTGGTCGTTTGATCGACACACCGGAAAAACCG
>JAQUHG010000135.1 GCA_028683735.1 Tolumonas sp.
ACGATATGGACAGTGTGAACAATAAATTAAGCACTGTAACCGGTATTGCGAAAGCTTTAGGCAAAGACACTTCTAAGGTCGAGAAAGTAGTTGAACTGAAATTCGACGGTGATGTCATGAAGAGCTACGCAGTGATTGATGCGGCTGGTTAATAGTTCACAGACATCTCTGAAGTAAAATGCTAAATGCCGCTTACAAAATATGAGCGGCATTTATTTTAGTTCAAATGCTGAAGGCATGCCCCGATTCAACCATGTTTCATAATTTACAAGTATGTTGTATTTATTGAACAATATGATAATCACGAACACCGTAATGGTTAATGCGGCGGCTAGTTATTTTTCTGTTTTTAAAGCAGAAAAATAAGTTAACTAGTATTGGTATTGATAGATAATTGATGTTTAACCCTGTGTGGTTTGATTGAATAGATAATGTTAACACTAAGAGTAAAACATTAAATGGTATGATTGTTTCTTTCACTTTTAATTTTGCTAATATTTAAAGTAAGTAATGCCATCTTTTCCGCAATAATATAGAACTTTTATCGGATCATAGTACCCACCCGGAACAAAAACCCTATATGTTTTTCCTTTTTCAAATAAATAGTCTTTAGTTATGTTTATTATTCTTTTTGTCGAGCCATTTGGTGGTAAATCTTCATAGTCACTTAGTTTTGGTGTGTATTTGTCATAATAATAATACCCAATAAATGGAACATCTTTGCCATCTGTGGTTAAAAAAATATTGGGGTTTTTTATAAGGATTTTCATTGTTTTTTTGATTCATTTTTTAATGTAATCAATATTACTACATTGTTGTTTTCTTTTTTGGCAGTTACGTTGGTAATAATGTTGAGGTCATTAGGACAGATTTCTGCATAGGTGTTTAATGATGCAATTAACAAGTACATATACAAACCAATCCTAAAAATCATCTGTCCTCCAAATAATATTCAAAGCTATCTGCATGTTTTAATGCCAAATCGGGTCTTTTATTGGCTAGAAGGTGCGAGTTTTCTTTATAGTAAATATCTTTACCGTGATTGTAGTCAGGAAAATGATCTTGTGTAGGCCCAATGTTGTAAATATGAGATATTTCATGTGACAAAACACCAGCCGTTGACTCGGAACCATCATTTTTACTGTTCGACCAAAATTTTTCACCTAAGTGTATTTTTTCATGATATTTCTATCCATCTATTTTGGCTAACGTCGGGTTATGTTTTAGAGTTAATTGGGATTTTTACAGTATCTCCTGAGGGCGTTGTAGCTTCAAAAAATGGATTTTCATCGGTTGGCCAGATTAAAAATTCAGGCGCCTCTGGTAGATTTACAATACCACTTCTTCCGAGGAAATTACCTTTTTTATAAAGTTTTATAAAGCTAGGCTCTCTTGATGCGAAAAAAACAGAACGGTATAATTTGGATGTCCGCCATACCTCAATATTATATTCTTTATCAGCACTGTATACTTTGTAACTAAATTTTCCATTTTTTATTCCATAACTAGCAAACATGGCTACAAAGGAGATTATAAATAATATAAGAAATATAGTGGCGTAGAGTTGTTTTTTTTTCATAGATCAATCATCGCATCATTTTTTTGTGGTTCGAACCATTCTACATCTGAAAATACCACAAAATCGCCACCAGACTTTTTATTTTCGATCAAATGGTTTTCTCTCCAAGCACTAAAATCTTTATTAAATACAGGGACAAATCCGGGATATAGTTGATTCAGTTTTCGAAATCCGCCAGTATAATAGAGGGCCATGTATTGGGTGGTTTCAGCTTTGGATAGTACTCTTTTTTTACTCCAAACACCTAGAAATTCACTGTCTCCAGAAAACTCATAATTGTCTCTAATATATAAACCTAGTTTTTTAACAATGAAAATATCTTTCTTTATATGTTCCGAATGACCTATGATAGATAGTTTTAATGTTGCTTTTCCAAGAGCGCCTCTTATTTCATCTATAGTGTCGAAATCTAATCCAAAACTCGTGTTTTTGATTGAACCAAGGATGTTTAATTCATAAGCATTCATTAGTTCATTTCCAATCTGTATTGGGGTTGTGGTGCCAGGTTTCCATCCATTTCTTGATAATATCTTTCGAATAAAATTTGTTGAATTGTCATCCTTCCAATGATTTTTTGTTATTTCAAATGCTGAGTTAGTAGAGTTAAATTTTTTTGCCCACTCTATATTTAAGATTTGATCATCATACCTATCTGAGTTCATTTTTCTTGAACTTTCTATGTTTGTTCTAATTTCATTAGTCATTACATATGCTTTAGAATTGAACCATCTATTCATTAGGTCGGCAGCTACATTCCATCCCATTTCCCTCATTGCGGTAGGTATGTCATTTAGATAGAAAGTATCCTGATTGTATTTTTTACCTTCCTTGATGTCCTTTATGGATGTTTTACTTATATCTAAGGTCATTTTTTTGTCCTAGGTGTAATTTGAAATACATAATCTAATTTTATGTTTTGAAGAGATTCTGTTGATATCAAATGAGTTTTTCCATTTTTATCTAATATTCCTTCCTCGTATCCAAATGGTGTTTCTAGTCCATAGCAGAATTCAGTTAACGGCTCATTTTTTTCATTAACGAGAACGAAATGCTCATTAAATTCTAGATTTTCAGGTGATAATGTTTTGTTTTGAAAAGATTCCATTACAGAACCTAAATTTCTTTCACCAATTAATTTAAATAAGGATAAATCATTTTGTAACTCAGGTTTTTCATTGGCAGGATTTATTTTTATTTGAAAACCTTTCATCTGAATTTCACTGTTGTTAATAATCAGCGTACTGCCGCCAGCATCAAAACTCATTGCCATTGTCGCTTCCAAAACCATTATTTGTCCGGCTTTTACATGCAACTCTTGATCAGCTTTGGTTAACCATTTCTTATTAATATGCAGATGGTGATTTTGCAATATATGCAGATCTTGCTTGCCGGATATTGTCGTTAGGCGTTTTTTATTAATGGTCAGATGTGTTTCGCCGGACGTCTGTCGTAAATCTTTTCCACCTATCCATAAGTGTTCGTTGGCGCCAATTTCAATACGGCTGGTGTGTTTTACTTTGCGATACCAGTTCCGTTGCGCATGCAGCACAATTTGTTCTTGGCCTTTTTTATCTTCAAAACGCAGTTCATTAAATCCATTGTCATCAGGGCAGGAACGGGTGCGAAAGCCACTTTGTGACTGGTTGGCAGGATATTGAATGGGTGGTGCATTCACGACATTGTGCACGCAACCAATGACGTAGGGGCGATCAATATCATGTTCTAAAAAGGCTACTATCACTTCCTGACCAATTCGAGGCAAGAAGTGCTGACCGTAGCCGGCACCGGCCCAGCTTTGTGCGACACGTAACCAACAACTGGATTTTTCATCGCGACGTTCTTCCCGATCCCAATGAAATTGCACCTTAATACGGCCATATTCATCGGTATAAATTTCCTGGTTTTTCGGGCCGGTAACCAGCGCGGTTTGAAAACCACCGGGTTGTGGTTTTTCATGTGTGCAGGGCAGAGCGAACGGTGCATTTTTATGATGCAGCATCACGTGGTTTTGATAGTGGCTGCGGCCTTCGGCTAACTCTTTTAAGACCTGTGGTTGTGCGCCTTCATGTTGAATAGAGACCACTAGCCACATCAGATTCAATTCAGACTGTAGGTGTTCGGTTACGGGCAGGAAGCTGCCGGGGTAGATATTCCGTACATTACTGCGCGCAAAAATACGCTGATGTTCGTGTTGTTGCTGGGCGAGGAGCAAACTAGCTTTGCTTGCTGCTTGTGACTGAGCATCATGTTGTGTTGCGTACTGATACCACTCATGTCTGGCATGTCTGGTATTACCGGTGAAATCAAATCGAGGGCGAGTGAAATCATATTCATCCACCGTGGCCTGTTCTGCCGTAGCGGTGAATTGCCAGTCGAATTGGGTTAGTACGGGATGATCGGGGTTTTGCCCTGAATCGGGTTGATAACTGACCGGATCAACTTTAGGGCAATGTTCCTTCCCATCGACAACCACCATCGTATGCTGGTCTGCGGTGTGTTCAAAATAGTAGAACAGGCCATGCCATTCACATAAACGCTGCAGGAAATGCAGATCGGTTTCACCGTATTGTACGCAGTAGGTAAGCAACGGTTTCGGACGTGTAGTTTGGATGCGTAATGCAGCGGGGTTTAACCCTGCTTGTTGCCAGATCGCTTGAATAATGTCGGTGACAGATTGCTGTTGGAATATTCGCTGGTCGGTGCGGTAGTGCAGCAATTCTGCTTGTGGGACAAGCAGAAAGCGGTAGTGATGGTGGTGATTATCGGTTTTGATATGACCAACACTCAGCACTATGCCATGGATAAAGCGGGGCCGCGGTCTGTTTTGTAGAGTCAGACAAGCGGTTTGATGCTGCAATGCCATGATATCCAGTGCGTCTGAGTCACAGACCACATCAATTTCAAAATGGTAGTTTTTGCCTAATGCTTCTTCACCGGAAAAGCGTAATACACCTAGTTCTTCACTGCAGCTATCAACGGTAAACAAAAACTGTGCTTCGTTTGCGGAAAAGAACCACATGTATTGACCCTTCCATCGAGCTCATCGAGAAGAACTCGTCGAGAAAAAAGACACCGCATTCCCAAAAGGAGTGCGGTGTGGTTGGTATAGCGATTTAGTAGTTATCTGCTTAAGCAGAAACCGGTGAACGCCAGTCATCTGAGCCGGAAGTGCCGGAGACTTCATGTGTCCATTTGATGGCACGGTAAGTCATATAGATGTCTTCCAGATGGGTGAAATGAGCCAGAGAAGGATCCTGGCAATTTGGCATGCGCGCTTGCACGTCGACCACGATGGCATCGGTCAGTTCGGTGGTGAAATAATGCTCCTGCGTGCCAGCAGCAGAGGTGCGGTACCATTTGATTTTTACGCTTGGCAGACGTTCACCCGAGGTCAGTGAGTTATAAATCAGCGGTGAACATTTGTCGAAAACCTTACTGATTTTAACCGGTTTATGTACACGTTGACCGGATGGCTGACCTGATTGTGGATCGCGAGGTAAGACCACCTGATGTTCAAAACCTTGCACCATCACTTCATCTTCATGGCCTTCCTGATAGATGTTACCGACAGAGGCTTCAGTAAATGTACCGGCTGTGATCAGACCTTGTTTTTCACCGTTAATGGTCATATACGCGGGAGTTGGCATGTTCGTGCTCCTAATTATTGTTCGATGCCGGAATTGGCATTCGGCATAGATAGAGCAGGGAATATGCCAGCCTTAAGTTTTTATTTAACCATTTGATAAATAACGATTTATATTTTTATTCCGGAGTGAGAACACTAGCAGGAAAACGAATATAAGCATTAAAACGGGATAGGAATTTTAGCTAACTGTCTGTTATTAAAGATATTCGTTATGGTGTGCAGAACTTGTGGCAGGGCGCAGTTTTTTGCGTAAATAACAGAGGGGGGTGAGTTGATCTCATTCCCTCTGTTATTTCTGTCAGGCTTATTTGGGCTTTTTCTTATAACCACTCAGCATGGCATGTATCAGATTTTCACGGGTCAGATGGCTGACCAGTACCACCGCGGTAATATGAATACCGGCACCTAACATGGTCAGATTGGCAAAAAACTCATGTACGCCGCCCCAGTCAATAAAATCGGTAGCGGAAGCAACGGTGGCTTGCCAACCGTCGAAAGCATCGCCAAGGGTTGATAACCAACCGGTCAGGCCAGTCAATAATAAACCACTCAGTAAACAGATGATCATGACGGCACCAGCCGGATTATGCCCTTCGTAATACGGATGCTCACCACGCAACATAGCTCGCATGTAAGCCTTAAATTCAGTCAGATTCGGCATGAAATTTTTGAAACGGGCATTTTTAGAGCCGATGACTCCCCAGACTAAACGTGCCAACACAAAACCAATCACGATGTAACCAGCATAACGGTGCAGGGTATTGCCGCGCGCAAATGGCATACCTCTGTCGGACAACAGATAGTTGCAGAAAAACAGGGTGACAACAGTCCAGTGGAATATACGTACAAACGCATCCCATACTTTGACTTTTTCGGATGAAAATTCCATCGATTACTCCTTTACGGATGAAAGAGCTGAGTTATTTTTCTAAGCAGATAGTGATTAAGTTAACAGAGTTGCATTAATTTTTCATTAATCCGATTCGGCTGAATACTTGCTCAAAAAATGACCATGGTGGTTGCAAATTGACTGCGTTAATATAGTCAACAGGCCAGTAGTAATGGGGTTGTAACATGAAATTCAAGTTCGGCATTTTGGTTGGTTTACTTGTTTGTGGGCAGGTAGTGCAGGCGGAAGAGGATAATGCTTCACCATTGTTGAAGATTGTTCATTCGCGGGTAAATTATCAGTTAAATGCCGATGGCTCTTATACCAAAACGGAAGAGCAGATCATCCAGCCACTGACGAAAGAAGGGGTGGAGATGATCGCCAGTGATAGTTTGGGTTTTAGCAGTAAACGGGAACAATTTACTGCGATCCATGCTTACACTCAAAAAGCCGATGGCCGGAAACTCGTGGTGAGTGACGATAAGATTTTCACTCAGGAAGATCCGGCGGCACAAGGTGCGCCGCAATATTCCGATTATAAATATCGCTCGTTTGCTTACCCTGATGTCGAGGTAGGCGATCAGGTGGTGTTGCAATCAACCCTCAAAGTTGCAGAAGGCTCATTTAAAAACCATTTTACGGAAACGGAATCAGTGAATCCGGCGGTGGTGGTTGATCTGGCGGAAGTTTCATTGTCACAACCGATCAGCATGCCCGCATTGAAGTTGGATGTCCGCGGTTGGCAAGCCAGCAAAGTGGTGGAAAAAAATGGGCAACGTCATTATTACTGGAGCTATCGCCAACCGAAGGCAAGCCAAATCCACGGCGATGATTATGTGTCCGCAATGGATTATGCCCCTTTGATCGTGATGAGTTCTTTTGCTGACTGGAAACAGCTGGCAGCAGCTTACCATCAAGGCTCTGCTGATAAAGCGCTGCCTACCGAGTCAATTCGTCAACTGGCCGACAAAATTACTGCCGGTAAAACGAAACGTGATGATCAGGCAAAAGCATTGTATGACTGGGTTCGGGTCAATATTCGTTACGTGGGGATCTGGCTGGGTAACGGCGGGATAGTGCCGCATAAGGCCGAAGATATTCTGCAAAATCGTTATGGTGACTGTAAAGATAAGGCCACCTTGTTACAGGCATTGCTGGCGGCGAAAGATATTCCTAGTCAGCAGGTATTGATCAACTTGGGCAGCAGTTTTTATCGCGCGAAAGTGGCCAATTCAGTGAGTTTTAATCATGCCATTTTATATGTGCCAGAGTTGAAGACGTATTTGGATGCTACCGCTGAGTTGATCCCATTTGGTTCACTGCCCTTTGATGACAGTGGCAAACCAGTATTGCGTGAAGATGGTACTTTGGCGACCACGCCACTGACCGCTGCACAAAGTGATGCGTTGCGGATTTCCAGTAATCTGGAGCTGAACCGTGAGGGCAAATGGACCGGTAAAACGCAGATCCAGGCGTTAGGCTCTTATAATCTGGCATTGCGCGGTATGGTGCTGGGGATCGATCCACACCGTGAAGATCAATTTGTGAAACAGCACCTGCGGTTTGGTTTGCAGCGCGGCAGTGGGACGTTACACAAAACAGATCCTTATGCGTTGAACGATTCTTACCAAATCAGCTCAGATTATCGTTTAAGCAACCATATGCCGATGAAACAATACGGCGCATTCCCAGTGCCTGCTGGTTTTGCGGCTCCTACCAATCTGGTTGATTATCTGTATTTGACCGAAGCACCAATGCGGAAGTTGAATCGGGTATGTCATCCATCCAGCGTGGTTGAGGAAACTACAATCCGTTTACCGGATAATCTGAAAGTGCAGTTCTTACCGCAGGATCAGGATATTGCCCGTGGTCGTTTCCACTACATGGCAAAATATGAACAGCAAGGCAATCAAATCAAAGTTGTGCGTCAAGTGTTGGACACCGGTAAAGTTGGTGTGTGTATGCCGAATGAAGTAGCGCAACTGCATGAAATTGCGCAGGTGTTAAGTGAAGACCTGAATGCTCAGATTGGTTATCAACCGGTTACGCAAAAACAGGGATGATGATGAAGAAAAAGCCACCTCCGGTGGCTTTTTCTATTTAACGGTGAACGAGCTGATGCTGAAACTCATCAACACAACGTCGCGCCAGATCGACAAATTCATCAACATGTTTGCGTGTCATCACCAATGGCGGTGCGGCGATCATGCTGTCGTGGGTGGCACGCATGATGAGGTTGTTTTTAAAACAGACATCGCGGCATTGCAGCGCCAGTGCATCCCCGTCGGCAAAGCGTTTGCGGCTGGCCTTATCTTCCACCAGTGTTATCGCAAAGAAATAACCTAAGCTGCGCACATCATCAACCAATGGATGATCATCAAATGCATCATGCCAGCGCTGGTGGGCATAGGGCATAACCTCGGCTCTCATCTTCTCGATGATGCGCTCCTTTTGCAAAATTCGGATATTCGCCGCCGCTACCGCACATGCCACCGGATGACCGGAGTAGGTGAAGCCATGGTTAAAATCGCCCGCCTGCATCAGCACTTCGGCAATGCTGTCATGCACCAGCACGCCGCCAATCGGCATATAACCCGACGACAACCCTTTCGCGATAGTCATCAGATGCGGTTTGATGCCGTAATAATCGCTGCCAAACCATTCACCGGTGCGACCGAAACC
>JAQUHG010000136.1 GCA_028683735.1 Tolumonas sp.
ATAGCGGCATGCGGGCAAGTTGGTGTCGCAGCAATGGTTTCAAAGACAGCAGGAATGGTGGCAACTTTATCACCATGACTCATCCACACATCCCGTTCCGGACGGCCATTTTCTGCAATCGCATCTTCGATGTTGTGGAACAGCTCGCTGTCTTTTACCAGCTGCACTTTCGCGTAACCAAACTCACGTTTGTCTGAGCTTTCTACACTGCCGCCTAGCTGTTCAGCCATGGTCTGCATGCCATAGCAAACACCCAAAACAGGAACACCAGCGTTAAACACATATTCCGGTGCGCGCGGGCTGTCAGTTTCAGTGACTGACTCCGGGCCGCCAGACAGAATGATCCCGTTCGGTTTGAATTCGCGGATCTGTTCTTCAGTAACATCCCAAGCCCACAATTCACAATACACACCGATTTCACGCACACGACGTGCAATCAGCTGAGTATATTGCGAACCGAAGTCCAGGATCAGAATACGGTGTTCGTGAATATTTTTGCTCATGGTCGTCCTAATCATCATTAAGGAGAGGCCAATACAAGAATCAACCAGATCTTGTATGAAATAAATCAGGGCGCTATGCGCCCTGACTGTCTGTCAATTTAGCCCATGCGATAGTTCGGGGCTTCTTTCGTAATCGTCACATCGTGGACGTGGGATTCCTGGATCCCTGCACCACTGATCTTCACGAATTCTGCCTTAGTACGCAAGTCTTCTATTGTAGCACTACCAGTGAGGCCCATGGCAGAGCGTAAACCACCCATTTGTTGATGGATGATCTCTTTTAACCAGCCTTTGTAAGGAACACGGCCTTCGATACCTTCCGGAACCAGCTTATCGGCTGCATTGTCTGACTGGAAATAACGGTCAGAAGAACCTTTAGACATCGCGCCTAATGAACCCATACCACGGTAAGATTTAAATGAACGGCCTTGGTACAATTCAATTTCGCCTGGAGACTCTTCAGTACCCGCAAACATAGAACCGACCATTACCAGACTTGCACCCGCCGCGATAGATTTCGCGATATCGCCAGAGAAGCGGATACCACCGTCAGCGATAACTGGAATACCTGAACCTTCCAATGCGCCTGCGGCATCAGAGATAGCGGTGATTTGTGGCACACCACAACCGGTCACGATACGAGTTGTACAGATTGAGCCTGGGCCGATACCGACCTTCACAGCACTCACACCCGCTTCAACCAGTGCTTCGGCACCTTTCGCAGTCGCGACGTTACCACCCACGATCTGCAGGTTTGGATATTCTTTCCGTGTATCACGAATACGATCCAGAACACCTTGTGAATGACCGTGTGAAGAGTCAATCAGCAACACGTCAACACCAGCAGCAACCAGCGCAGCCACACGTTCTTCGTTACCGGCACCAGCACCAACAGCAGCACCAACACGTAAACGACCCATCGCGTCTTTACACGCGTTCGGTTTGCTTTCTGCTTTCTGGAAATCTTTAACCGTGATCATACCGGTCAGTTTGAAATCGTCGTTAACGATCAGCACTTTCTCGATGCGGTGTTTTTGCATCAACGCCTGAACCACTTCACGCGATGCATTTTCATGCACAGTAACCAGACGCGCTTTCGGCGTCATCACTTCATGCACCAGCATGTTCAGATCGGTCACGAAACGAACGTCACGACCCGTGATGATACCCATCAGTGAACCGTCAGTGTCTACCACTGGGAAGCCACCAAAACCGCTCATGAAGGTCAGCTCTTTGATCTGAGCAATCGTCATGTCTGGGCGAACAGTTACCGGATCAGTCACGATGCCACTTTCGAACTTTTTAACGCGACGAACTTTGTCCGCCTGCTGTTCGATAGACATGTTTTTGTGAATGAAACCGAGACCACCTTCCTGAGCCAGCGCAATCGCTAAACGAGCACCGGTTACGGTATCCATTGCAGCGGAAGCCATAGGAATGTTCAGCACGATATCTTTTGTCAGATGAGTGCGCAGATCTGCGGTATTAGGAAGAACGATTGAATGAGCAGGGACTAACAGAACGTCGTCAAAAGTCAGTGCTTCTTTGGCTATGCGTAACATGGCAACATCTCACCGTTAATGTATGAAAGGGGGTGGGTAAAATATTGCAGCGAGATTTTAGGCACTTCATAGGGGTTGGTAAAGCATTTTTGCGTTTTAAATCACATTTTTTTTCGCGAAGCATGCAGGTCATTGTTATTATTAGCGCCTGTTCCAGCAAATTAAGAGCGAATCCGTGGCTATATCACAACCTATTATCTACACCGTCAGCCGGTTGAATACCGTTGTTCGTCTCTTATTGGAACAGGAAATGGGGCTCGTTTGGCTGACGGCCGAAATCTCTAATCTGGTACAGCACAGCTCCGGTCACTGGTACTTCACGCTGAAAGATTCACAGGCACAAGTCAAAGCCGCCATGTTTAAAGGGCAAAACCGGCGTGTCAGTTTTCGACCACAAAATGGTCAGCAGATCCTCGTGCAAGGGCAACTCTCTTTGTATGAAGCTCGGGGGGACTACCAGCTGATTGTAGAAAAAATGCAACCTGCCGGTGATGGGCTGTTACAGATGAAGCTGGAAGCCTTAAAAGCCCAGTTGACGGCGGAAGGATTGTTCACGCCAAGCCGTAAACGCCCCCTCCCAGCGCAACCAAAACAGATCGGCATCATCACCTCCGCAACCGGCGCGGCTGTGCACGATATGTTGACGATACTAGCCCGACGAGATCCATCCTTACCGGTGATTTTATATCCCAGTGCTGTACAGGGTGAGGGTGCGGTTCCAGCACTGCTTGCTGCGTTAGAAACCGCCTGGCAACGGGATGAATGCGATTTATTGATCATCGGTCGCGGTGGTGGTTCGCTGGAAGATCTCTGGTGTTTTAACGATGAGCGCGTAGTACGTGCGATTGCCAACAGTCCGATCCCTATCGTCAGTGCCGTCGGTCATGAAACGGATGTTACGCTAGCTGATTTCGCTGCAGACCTTCGCGCCCCTACCCCATCCGCCGCAGCAGAGTTAGTCAGCCGAGATCAACAGCAACAACTGCATCGTTTAACGCAATTTATACAGCGCCTTAAACAAGCAGTTTTGTTGCAGCAACAGCGTTATGTATTACGTTGGCAACAGCAGCAATCGCGTTTGGCTGCGCAAAATCCGCAATATCAGTTACAACAAAAAATGCAGCGGCAGGATGAGTTGCAATGGCGTTTAGAACGCGTGATCAAGCAACAGTTAGATAACTCATCACGCCATTACTCAGAGCAAACTCAACGTTTGCAGCAAGCATCACCAGCGCGATATTTATCAACGCTGAAACAACAACATGAATTTCTGCAGCAACGCTTGCTCAAGGTGATACAAAATCGGCAACAAGCCGGCCAACAAAAACTGGCACAGTTAAGTGGACAGCTACAGGCACTGAGTCCGCTGCAAGTGTTAGCCCGGGGTTATTCAGTCACCACCAACATGGCTGGTAAATTGATCCATGAATATTCCCAGGTAACACCCGGAGAACAGTTAAATATTCAATTAGGCAAAGGCACTTTGCGAGTAAGAACCGAAGAGGTTAAATCTGAAACCTAACTGTATCCGGTTTAATCTTTAGGAACCGGACGAGGATGCCCTGTGTCATCGATAGCCACATAAGTAAATACCGCTTCGGTGACACAATGGCGATCATAACGTTCTGAACGCAGCAACGGTTTGATCCAAACCTCAAGCTTGATGGTGATAGAGGTATTTCCTATCCGTGTACATTCACCGTGAACACAAACGGCGTCGCCCACTTTTACCGGTTGGTGAAAGGTCATCGCTTCAACCGCAACGGTTGCAATTCGTCCCCGCGCAATTTCAGTAGCCAACATGCCGCCAGCTAAATCCATTTGCGACATGATCCAGCCACCAAAAATATCACCGTTCTGATTGGTGTCTGCAGGCATCGCTTGGGTGCGAATAATCAGATCACCTTTCGGATAGCGTTTGACATCGTTCATTTTCAGTACTTCATGTAATCAAAATGTTAAATATACTCGCCAAAAACTCTTTTTCCTATCCGAATAAACACGTACCAAGTAATGCATTGTCAACTTGTTATAGCGTTGGTGACCTAGATCAGCGCGATGTTTTATGCCAGCACAGGGAACATATGCTTAATACCAGCCACCATGATTTCAATGCCCAAAGACATCATGATCAGCCCCATAATACGTGTTACTACGTTGATCCCTGTACGCCCCATCAGACGAAACAACAAGGGCGCTGCACGGAAAATCAACCAGGAAGTAAAACAGAACAATACGACCACCAGACTCATGCCCATCAACTGCTGGGCTGAATTGAACTGCGACGAATAAACTATGGTGGAACTGATCGCTCCCGGCCCGGCCATCAGTGGTAACGCCAGTGGTACCACCGCAATGGATTCTTTGGCCAGCGTATCGCCTTTTTCTTCTTTGTTATGCCGCACTTCACCTAATTTACCCTGCAACATTGACCAGGCGATCAACACAATCAAAGAACCACCGGCGATACGGAAAGACGCAATCGAGATGCCAAACAAATCCAGAATGACCTGCCCGAAAAACATCGAAACCCAGAGAATCACCATCACCGCAAAGTTAGCCGTGGTATTTGTCCGTAAACGTTCCTGTGGTGTTTGCTGACTGGTCAGACTGACGAATACCGGCAGCAATCCCAGTGGGTTAATAATGGCGGTCAGACCAATAAAAAATTTTAGATAAACAGAAAAAGAGAGATGATCCATAGTGCGATACGGGCCTAAATATAGATGAAACAAGTATGTCAGAAAACTGTGATTAGCGTAGCGAAAACAGCAATTCACTACTAACAATATTAATTTATAGACCTAAAGCGATGGATTAGTTTTTTTTATCCGAACAAGAGAAATTGTCGCAAGTCATACAACCGGTATCATTTCTAACAAAATACTGGTCTGTCCATAAAATGACTGCTTTTAAGACAAGATGGAATTCTAAACAATGCATTATCCTTACTCTTAGCAAGGAAAAGTATGATCAGCCCAATTAGTCAAGGAATAGCCTTATATGACGCGGGAATTGTGATATTTTAGTTACGAAAATGTCACAGAACATCTACATTTAATTCGTTTTTTTTATAGAGTCCGTCGGTAACAATACTTACTTAAGTAGATAACAATACTTTTTTAACTAAACGAGAGAATTAATACATAATTTGCATCGCTTGCTTACACTATTGATGCAGATCAAGTTTTTACACATTACCTACTTCTATAATCAAGCTCGAAAACTGTTTACTAAGTCACACTATGAATTGAGCTGCTATAGTGTTGTACGTGCCTTAATAAACCGTTTTTATAAACTCACTAGGAGATTCACATATGCCAGTAACCAACGTTGCTGAATTGGATGAACTGATTGCTCGCGTCAAAAAAGCTCAACGCGAATTTGCAACTTTCAGCCAAGAACAGGTTGATAAAATCTTCCGTGCTGCTGCTCTGGCAGCGAACAATGCTCGTATTCCTTTGGCTCAGATGGCTGCAGCTGAATCAGGTATGGGTATCGTTGAAGATAAAGTGACTAAAAACCACTTTGCGTCTGAGTACATCTACAACAAATACAAAGACGAAAAAACCTGTGGCATTCTGGAAGAAGACAAAACTTTCGGCACTATCACCATTGCTGAACCAATCGGCATCATCTGTGGTATCGTTCCAACTACCAACCCGACTTCTACTGCAATCTTCAAATCTCTGATTGCTCTGAAAACTCGTAACGGTATCGTTTTCTCCCCGCACCCACGTGCTAAAAACTCAACTGCTGCTGCTGCCCGTATCGTTCTGGAAGCGGCTGTTGCTGCTGGTGCACCTGCTGACATCGTTGGCTGGATCGACACTCCATCAGTAGAAATGTCTAACTACCTGATGAAACACAACGACATTAACCTGATTCTGGCTACTGGTGGCCCAGCGATGGTTAAAGCGGCTTACTCTTCTGGTAAACCAGCTATCGGTGTAGGCGCAGGTAACACTCCAGTTGTTATCGACGAAACTGCAGACATCAAACGTGCTGTAGCTTCTATCCTGTTGTCTAAAACTTTCGACAACGGTGTAGTTTGTGCTTCTGAACAGGCTGTTATCGTAGTTGATTCAGTTTACGACGCAGTAAAAGAACGTTTCGCTTCTCACGGCGGCTACATCCTGAATAAAGATGAAGCAGACAAAGTTCGTAAAGTTCTGCTGATCAACGGTGCCCTGAACGCGGCAATCGTAGGCCAACCAGCAACCAAAATCGCTGAACTGGCTGGCATCAAAGTTCCTTCTGACACCAAGATCCTGATCGGTGAAGGCGCTAAAATCTGCTACGAAGAAGAATTCGCTCACGAAAAACTGTCTCCATCACTGGGTATGTTCCGTGCGAAAGACTTCACTGAAGCTGTTGACTTCGCTTGCCAGATGGTTGATCTGGGCGGTATCGGTCATACTTCAGCTCTGTACACCGACCAAGACAAGAACGACGATCGCGTTCGTTACTTCGGTGACAAGATGAAGACTGCCCGTATCCTGGTTAACACCCCAACTTCTCATGGTGGTATCGGTGACCTGTACAACTTCAACCTGGCTCCATCTCTGACTCTGGGTTGTGGTTCATGGGGTGGTAACTCCATCTCTGAAAACGTAGGTCCAAAACATCTGATCAACAAGAAGACAGTAGCTAAGCGAGCAGAAAATATGCTGTGGCACAAACTTCCAAAATCAATCTACTTCCGTCGTGGTTCTCTGCCAATCGCACTGACTGACCTGGAAGGCAAAAAACGCGCAATGGTTGTTACCGACGGCTTCCTGTTCAATAACGGTTATGCTGACGAACTGGTTACTATCCTGAAAGACAAAGGCATGGAAGTAGAAGTATTCTACGAAGTGGCTGCAGATCCAACTCTGACCATCGTTAAGAAAGGTGCAGAGATGATGCGTTCTTTCAAACCAGACGTGATCCTGGCGCTGGGCGGTGGTTCACCAATGGACGCTGCGAAAATCATGTGGGTTATGTACGAACATCCAGAAACTCATTTCGAAGAACTGGCAATGCGTTTCATGGACATCCGTAAACGTATCTACAAGTTCCCTAAAATGGGCGTGAAAGCTGACCTGGTATGTATCACTACCACTTCTGGTACTGGTTCTGAAGTTACTCCATTCGCGGTAGTAACTGACGACCTGAACGGTGGCGTTAAATACCCACTGGCTGACTACGAGCTGACTCCAACCATGGCAATCGTTGATGCGAACCTGGTTATGAACATGCCTAAGTCTCTGTGTGCGTTCGGTGGTGTTGACGCAGTAACTCACGCTGTTGAAGCTTATGTTTCTGTACTGGCTAACGAATACTCAGACGGTCAAGCGCTGCAAGCTCTGAAACTGTTGAAAGAATACCTGCCAAGCAGCTACGCGAATGGCTCTAAAGATCCAATCGCTCGTGAAAAAGTACACAATGCTGCGACCATCGCTGGTATCGCGTTCGCTAACTCCTTCTTGGGCGTGTGTCACTCAATGGCTCACAAACTGGGTGCTGAGTTCCACATTCCTCACGGTTTGGCTAACGCACTGTTGATCTCTAACGTAATCCGTTACAACGCGAACGACAACCCAACTAAACAGACTGCGTTCTCTCAATACGACCGTCCACAAGCACGTCGTCGTTATTCAGAAATCGCTGATCACCTGGGTCTGACCGCTGCTGGCGACCGTACCGGTGTTAAAGTTGAAAAACTGCTGACTTGGTTAGATGGTCTGAAAGCTGAATTGGACATCCCTGCTTCTATCCGTGAAGCTGGCGTGAACGAAGCTGCGTTCCTGGCTAAAGTTGACCAACTGGCTGTTGAAGCGTTCGATGACCAATGTACTGGTGCTAACCCACGTTTCCCATTGATCTCTGAACTGAAACAGCTGTTGCTGGACTCTTACTACGGCCGTGCTTATGCTCCAGAAGCAGTAACCGTTGGTGAAGAAGTTAAAGAAGCTAAAAAAGACGAAGGCAAAAAGAAAAAATAATTTCTGATGCTGTTATCCCTGTCGATAGATAGGGATAACTAAAGTCAAAGCTTCATAAAAAAGCCTTCATTTTGAAGGCTTTTTTCATTTCTCACATTGTCAGCTTTTGTGAGCTATTTTTTGCAATACCCCTGCTGCTGTAAATAATTCAGCATGTAAGGGCGCGCTTCCCTACCCAAAATAGCCGTGATCTGACTTGACCAGCTTTGGTCCTTATTGTTGCTTGTGCGTGATGCATAATAAGCCCGCATCTGGTCATCATATTGCGCCAGCAGTGTTTTGTTCAGCGGTTGATAACGGTTTTCATGCACAACCAATGCTCGCGGTAAACGAGGTTTAACCTCTGGGTCTTGTGCCGGATAACCTAAACACAAACCAAAAAGAGGAATAACCAGTTCCGGCAAACCTAATAATTCACCAATTTCTGCCGGATGATTTCGTACCGCACCAATATATACCCCACCCAAGCCCAGTGATTCTGCAGCCACCAGCGCATTTTGTCCCATCATGGCAGCATCCGTAGCACCAATGAGTAACTGCTCAACGAACCCTGTTTTGGCATCGGAAACAATTTGTTTATGACGATTAAAATCCGCACAAAAAAGTAGAAACTCTGCAGCACCGGCTATGTATGCTTGTTCGGCAGACAACTGCATGATCTGAGCTCGTAACGTTTTATCCGTGATCCTAATAATCGATGCAGCCTGCAGAAAACTAGAACTCGGAGCTTGTTGCGCTGCAG
>JAQUHG010000137.1 GCA_028683735.1 Tolumonas sp.
TGGTTGATCTTCTGGCACAACGTCTGAAATTGGTTGCCGGAGTAGGGGAAGTTAAAAGCCGATACGGTATACCTGTTTATGCCCCAGATCGTGAAGCTGCTATGCTGGCCTGCCGCCGGGCAGAAGCTGAATCAGTCGGCATTCCTGCTGATTTGATTGAAGATGTTTTGCGTCGTGTCATGCGCGAATCATACAGCAGTGAAAACGATTCTGGTTTCAAATGTGTAAAACCAGATTTACGCCGTATTATTGTGGTCGGTGGTAACGGTCAGTTAGGCCGGTTGTTTGTTCAGATGTTTCGTCTTTCCGGTTATCAGGTTGATGTACTGGAAAAAACTGACTGGGAACGTGCAGATAGCTTGTTGGCTGATGCCAGCCTAGTGTTAGTGGCTGTACCCATCGATATTTCCTGCCAGATCATTGATAAACTGAATAATTTGCCAGCTGATTGCCTGCTCGTTGATATTACCAGTATCAAGCAAAAACCATTAGAGCATATGCTAGCTGCGCATGCTGGCCCGGTGCTTGGTTTGCATCCAATGTTTGGCCCTGATATCACCAGTCTGGCGAAACAGGTCATTGTTTGTTGCGATGGCCGGGGTGCCGAGCAATATCAGTGGTTACTGGAACAGATGCAGATCTGGGGGGCCCGACTGCACAGCGTAACGGCGAAAGAGCATGACGATGCAATGAGCTTTATTCAGGCATTACGTCATTTCACCACCTATGCCTATGGGTATCATCTGTTTGAAGAAAAAGCAGATATCAAATGTCTGTTGGCGTTAAGTTCCCCAATCTATCGTTTGGAATTGGCCATGGTTGGGCGTCTGTTTGCTCAGGATCCGGCATTGTATGCAGATATCATTCTGTCTTCTGAGCAAAATCTGGTGTTGATCCGCCGTTATCATCAACGAATGGGCGAGGCGATCCAGCGTTTAGAAAAAGGTGATCGACAAGCCTTTATTTCTCATTTTGAGGAAGTATCAGCCTATTTCGGTGATTATGCGCAACAATTCCTGAAAGAGAGTAAGCAATTGCTGGCACAGGCAAGTGACCGTCGTCATCACGATTGATATCAAAACACGATATAAAAAGATAAGGCCAGCTAATTTAGCTAGCCTTATCTTTAATGCAATTGATTCAACAATCACATCATTACACTAAAAATAGTTACATTTTAATATTATGTTCGCGGTAATAACGTGCTGCACCTGGGTGTAACGGTACAGTTAAACCGACATGAGTCATGTTTTCAGGTTGTAACCCTTTAAGTGCCGGATGACTTCTCTCCAGCTGCTCCAGATTTTCCATTGCCGCTTTAACAACCTGATAGGCAGTTTCATCGTCAAGCTTATCGGTAGCTAACAAGGTAGCAGTAACGCCGATAGTTGCAGTGTCTGTGTCGTTATCACGGTATAAACCACCAGGAATAGTGGCAGCATTATACTCAGGATGAGCTTTTAATATGCTGGCAATTTGTTCTGAAGGAAGTGACAGCAACTTGGCATCACAGCTATTTGTGGCTTCTCTGATAGCGCCGTTAGGATGTCCTGCAACATAAACAAACGCATCAATTTGGTTGTCACACAATGCTTGAGCTCGTTCATCTGCGTGTAAACCAGAGATTTGTGAGAAATCTGTTTGTTTCCAGTTTAGTTGTTGCATGAGTAGTTCCATCGTGGCTCGTTCACCAGAACCAGGATTTCCGATATCAATGCGTTTGTTAAGCAGGTCTGAAAGCTGAGAAATATGACTATCTTCTCGAACAACTAAAGTGAATGCTTCGGAATAAAGGCTAAATAACGCTCTTAACTGAGGCATCGCACCACTTTGCTCGAACTCTGTGGTCCCAGTGAATGCATGTTGCTCAATATCTGATTGAACGATAGCTAAAGGTACTTCGTTATTACGAAGTTTTTGAATATTAGCAATGGAACCTTCACTGGTCGTCACTGAACAACGTAACTGATGTTGTTTCTGACTCTTATTCAGCAATCTGCAGATCGCTCCGCCTGCAGGATAGTAAACACCAGAAACACTTCCGGTTGAAATCGTAAGATTAACCGGAGCAGCAGCGAAAGCACTGCTGCTGATTCCTAATGTCAGACACATCCATGTCAGTGCGTTTGTCAAACGTACGCTAAAGAAACGCATGCAAGACATAGTTTTTCCTATAGTTGTGTATAGTGTGCAAGGGTGGATTATCCCTGTTTTACTGCTGAACTACCAGCCGTGCCGATTGAATCGCTTTTACCATTCGATCCAACGCCTTTTGTAGCAGTTCGCGGCTGCAGCCAAAATTTAAGCGAACAAATCGTTTGTCACCAAACTGAGCACCCGGGGATAAACCAACACCGGCTGCTTCAAAAGTGGCAATAGGATCATCAAGTTGCAGACCGGAAACATCAATCCATGCTAAATATGTTGCTTCAAGCTTAGCGATTTTAATCCCCGGTAAGTGCCCTAACGTATTGGCGACTAAGTCTCGGTTTCCGCGCAGATACTCCAGTTGTGCTTGTAACCACTCTTCACCATGTTCATAAGCCGCTTCTGCAGCGACCAGACCGATCAAGTTATTATCAGCCATTAATCCACGCATGGCTTGTTGCAATTTAAAGCGCAAACGGTTATCTGGAATGATCGCAAAAGAGCTGCATAAACCAGCAATATTAAATGTTTTGCTCGGTGCCATTAACACGGCGCTACGTGCTGCAGCTTCAGGTGATAATGAAGCAAAAGGAATATGCTTCACATTTGGTTCCAGAAGTAAGTCGCAATGAATTTCATCTGAAATTACAACTAAGTCATTTCGAATGGCGATATCAGCAATTCGTTGTAATTCTTCGCGGGTAAATACTGTGCCGCCAGGGTTATGTGGGTTACACAACAGCAACACGTCAGCCGTTTTAGCTTGTTGTTCAAACGTGTCAAAATCTGGTAACCAGCGATCATAAACCAGTTGCATAGGCAGCAGGCTGACCGGGCGATCGTTATATTCTGGCGCATGCAAAAACGGGTAATAGACCGGATTGGGTGTGATAACATGCTGTTCAGGACGGCACCATGCTTTGATACCAAAATTCAAGCCAGGTACAACACCGGGCATGAACAGCAGCCATTCCGGCTCGATTTTCCAGCCATAGCGTTGCTGCATCCGTTCGATAATCAGTTCAATGAGACGAGGGGATGGGCGACTATAGCCAAATACGCCGTGAGCAATGCGCTGCTGCAAAGCATCAATGACACCTTGTGGTGCCATAAAGTCAGTGTCGGCGACCCATAATGGGATAACATCTTGGTCTTTATATTTATTCCATTTCAGACTGTTTGTGCCGCGGCGATCAATCTGCTTATCGAAATCAAACATGCTGCATCCCTGTGATTTGCTATCGAATTCAAAGAATGGTCACTCTAGGGGGAATCAATAAGTGGTGCAAGAGGAAATGAAAAGCGAATGAAACGGTTATTACCTTCTTTTTTACAAAACGCCGTTGAACTGAGTTTTATGGGCGTAACCTTCCTTACTGGATTAGCTGTTGCATTTTTGGTTCCTGTCCTGAGTCTGTTTTTGAGTGATGAATTGCATGTGCGTCCATTATTGGTTGGCGCATTTTTTACTACTAATGCGGTTATGGGGATCATAATCGGGCAATTATTAGCGAATTACTCAGACAAAATGAGCAGCCGTAAACCGTTGATTACTGTCTGTGGTATAGCGGGAGTTATTGGTAGTTTGCTCTATGCTTTTGATCGTCATTATGCCGTATTAGCCAGTTTGGGCATTGTGCTGATGAGTTTTTGTGGTTCGATCACGCCTCAACTGTATGCATTAGCGCGTGAATATACCGACGCTAAAAATAAACAAGCAGTAACCTTTAGTACCGTTATGCGCGCGCAGTTTTCATTAGCCTGGGTTATTGGCCCGCCGCTCGCGTTTTTCATTGTTGCTCATTTTAATTTCACGCGGCTATTTTGCGGCGTGGCTGTTTTGTATTTGTTGTGTGTCTGGGTTATTGCGCGTTATTTACCCGTAATCCCGCGTAAACATACTCCTATTGATCCACTCTCTGGCAGTATCTGGCAAAATTCACGTCTATGTTTGTTGTTTCTGAGTTCATTCTTACTGTGGACATGTAACAGCATGTATTTGATTACTATGCCGCTTTATATCGGGAAGGCATTACATTGGTCGCAGGGGCTAGCAGGGTGGCTGATGGGGTTGGCGGCTGGCTTGGAGATCCCGGTGATGTTGCTTGCCGGACGCTATAGTGCGCGCCTTGGTAATCGCAAGTTATTGTTGATTTCGGCGATATCAGCAGTCGCTTTTTATCTGCTGTTATTGCTATCACAACAGCAATTATGGTTGTTTCTGGCGCAGATACTGAACGCACTGTTTATAGGTATATTAGCGGGCATCGGCATGACTTGTTTTCAGGATCTGTTACCCGGTCACCCAGGACAGGCTTCAACCTTATTCAGTAACAGCATCCGTTGTGGTGGCATTGTTGCCGGTATGTTGGCCGGAACCATTACTGAATGGTTCCATTTCCAAGGTGTGTTTATCTGCGCGTTTATTTTGTCAATTTTTGCCATGCTGTCTGTATGGCGGATCAGCGCGTTGTAGACATTAAATCGATGGTGAACTGATCTCGATCGCGGTCGATTTTTTATTATTTTGCCAGTAAGCTGCCGTCAGTGGGTGTGACAAACGCAGACACTCCAGCAAACAATTTGCACTAGGGCCCAGACGTTCGGGAGCAGGAATAACCAGGTGTGTGAATATTTTTCGTTCATTTCCTTCACGCAATGGCAGCCGATGTAATTGCTGACGCTGGATAAAACCCTCGACGAGATGTAACGGCAACCAGGCAAACCCCATTCCCGCCAGCAGGATTTCTATGGCTTCGTGCATGCTGGTTACCGTCCAGCGTTGTTCGGCTTTCAGCCATCCCGTCATTTCTTTCGGATTTTTTGCCGTATCCCGAATAACGATTTGCAGTTGTTGGGTCAACTCATCGGCACTGAGCATTCGGGCTTCTAACGCTAACGGGTGCTGAGGATGACAAACGGCGACAAACGTTACTTCTGCTAATGGCTCAGCGAGGAATCCCTTCGGAACATGGCCACAAATCACGATATCGGCTTTCTGCTCACGAATAATTTCTTCAGTACCGCTCAACACACTGTCAAACATCTGTAAATGAGTGCCCCGGGATAGCGGGTAGTAGTTCTGCAAGGCGCGATTGAGTGGCCGCCGCGGATGGGCTATTTCGACCGCAAAGCGAATTTCCGCTTCCCAGCCTTGATGAATGTTGTGGGCCAGCAGTTCTAATTCCTGCATTTGCTGATTCATGAGTTTGGCCCGACGCAAAAACATATCACCCGCGTCAGTCAGATAGGCTTTACGTCCTCTGACTTCCAGTAAAGCAACACCCAGCGTTTGCTGTAATTTGGCAATAGCATGATTAAGAGAAGACTGGCTTTTATTCAGTTTCTCTGCCGCTTGGGCATAACCGCCATGTTCAACTACTGCCTGAAAGATACGCCATTGCTCGAGTGTGCTTTTTGGACGAAACATTCCATCGTCTCCAATAATTATCGCTATTTCTAAGCCAATCATGCGGAAGTAGTGATTTTGTCTGCTGGTCTAACCGCGTAGAATGCAGCAGTTTTACATTTTCAGGAGAGCATGAATGGCATTTATTTATGATTATGGTTTATTTGCTGTAAAGAGTATCACACTTGTTCTGGTCATTGTCTTGGGTGTGATCGCTATCGTATCTGCAATTGCTCGACACAAGACGCGCCGCGGCGAATTAGATATCACAGACCTTTCTGCTGATCATCAGCAGAACAAAGTGCATTTAACTGAAGCATTACTCAATAAAGAACAACGTAAAGAGTATGCCAAGCAGCAGAAGAAAGAACTTAAAGCGAAGAAAAAAAATGCGCAGGATACCAATAAACCACGTCTGTTCCTGATCGATTTTAAAGGTGGAATGGATGCGAAGGAGGTGTCTTCACTGCGTGAAGAAATCACTGCTGTATTAACCATGGCGAAAAGTGAAGACGAAGTGCTGGTTCGGGTGGAATCAGGTGGTGGTGTGGTGCACGGTTATGGTTTGGGTGCTTCGCAGTTACAACGTATCCGCGATAGGGGCTTGTTTTTAACCGTAGCAATCGACAAAGTGGCTGCCAGTGGTGGTTATATGATGGCGTGTGTGGCACAAAAAATTATCGCGGCCCCCTTTGCCATTGTCGGCTCTATTGGTGTTGTTGCACAAATGCCGAACTTTAACCGCTTGTTGAAAAAACACGATGTGGATATTGAATTACACACAGCAGGCCAGTTCAAACGCACCTTAACTATTTTTGGTGAGAACGACGACAAGGCTCGCGAAAAATTCCGTGAAGAGCTGGAAACTGTCCATCAGCAATTTAAACAGTTTGTCAGTGAACATCGCCCGCGCATGGATATTGACCAGATTGCGACCGGTGAACATTGGCTGGCAGCAGAAGCGAAAAAGTTAGGTGTAGTTGATGAGCTGCGCACCAGTGACGATTATTTGCTGTCTCAGTTCGAGCAAAAGCAGGTGATTAAAGTGACTTATCAGACGAAAAAAGGTCTGGCGGATCGTTTCTCGAACGCAGCTTCATTAGCTGTCGAAAAAGCCGTTTATCGTATCATTGAGACCTGTAAGATCCCTTTTTAGTGTTCAAGAATGAGAATTTTGCCGTCTAAATGTAAATAAAAGTTGATTATCCCGGAAGCTCCAACCATTTTATAAAAAGAAGAGACTTCGCCTGGTTCAGGCGAAGCTATAAACATTGCTTAATTTTTGCGTGCTAATAAGGAAACCGTCGGTCATATGGGCAAAGCACTGGTCATTGTAGAGTCCCCGGCAAAAGCCAAAACTATCAACAAATATCTGGGTAAAGACTTCGTCGTCAAATCCAGTGTTGGTCATGTGCGCGATCTGCCAACAAGTGGCAGCGCATCAACTGCAGCTGATAAAAAGGAAGGCGCAAAAAAAGGTGTTCGTCTTGATGCGGCGGATAAAGCGAAAAAAGAGTACTCATCGCTGGTTTCCCGTATGGGGATCGATCCTGAACATGGCTGGAAAGCCCGTTACGAAATACTGCCCGGTAAAGAAAAAGTCGTTGCTGAGCTTCGCGCATTAGCGGCACAAGCTGACACTATCTATCTCGCAACCGACTTGGATAGAGAAGGAGAAGCGATTGCCTGGCATCTGCGTGAACTGATCGGTGGTGATGAGTCACGCTTTAAACGTGTCGTGTTTAACGAAATTACCAAAACAGCAATTCAGGAAGCCTTCTCTCATCCTGGCCTGTTGAATATCGAACGCGTTAATGCGCAGCAAGCACGTCGATTCCTTGATCGTGTTGTGGGTTATATGGTTTCCCCATTGTTATGGAAGAAAATTGCTCGTGGCCTTTCTGCTGGCCGTGTGCAATCCGTAGCATTGCGTTTGATTGTTGAAAAAGAGCGTGAAATTAAAGCCTTTGTGCCGGAAGAGTACTGGGATATTCACGCTGATACACAAACCCCGACTCGTGAAGCGCTGCGTCTGCAGGTTACCTCGCAGCAGGGCAAAACGTTCGATCCAAAGAACGAACAGCAAGCCATGGCTGCTGTGCAGACATTAAAAAATGCTGCCTATACAGTGCGCGATCGCGAAGATAAACCGACCAGTAGTAAACCTTCGGCACCATTCATTACTTCCACCTTACAGCAAGCGGCCAGCACACGGCTGAGTTTTGGTGTGAAGAAGACCATGATGATGGCGCAGCGTTTGTACGAAGCGGGTCATATTACCTACATGCGTACTGACTCGACTAACCTGAGTCAGGAAGCGGTGGTCGCGGTTCGTGAATATATCGAACAGCAATTCGGTAAAAAATATTTACCGAAAGATCCGCTAACGTATGGTTCTAAAGCCAATGCACAGGAAGCGCACGAAGCGATCCGTCCATCCAACGTTGAAGTGAAAGCCGACGCGTTAAAAGATATGGAAGCGGATGCCGTTCGTTTGTACGACCTGATCTGGCGTCAATTTGTGGCGTGCCAGATGACGCCAGCTCAATATGACACCAGCACGTTGACCGTCACGGCCGCTGATTTTGAGCTGAAAGCCAAAGGCCGTATTTTACGTTTCGCCGGTTGGACTAAAGCATTACCACCAATGGGCCGTAAAGGTGACGATATTGAGTTACCTGCGGTGAACGCCGGTGATGTATTACAACTGGTTAAACTTGACCCTAAACAGCATTTTACTAAGCCGCCTGCTCGCTTCACGGAAGCTGCGTTGGTTAAAGAGCTGGAAAAGCGTGGTATCGGTCGTCCGTCAACCTACGCCTCTATCATTTCTACGATCCAGGATCGTGGTTATGTGAAAGTCGAAGCGCGTCGTTTTTATGCCGAAAAAATGGGTGAAATTGTAACCGATCGTTTAGTGGAAAGTTTCACTGATCTGATGAGTTATGACTTCACGGCGCAAATGGAAAGCTCGCTGGATAATATTGCTCAGGGCAATTTAGATTGGCACAAACAGCTGGATAGTTTCTATTCCGAATTTAAAGCCGATCTGCAAAAGGCAGAAGGTGATATGGGCGGAATGCGGAGCAATCAGGTTGTCCTGACGGATATCGATTGCCCGACCTGTGGTCGCAAAATGGGTATTCGTACCGCATCAACCGGTGTGTTCCTCGGCTGTTCCGGTTATGCCTTACCGCCCAAAGAGCGTTGCAAACAAACCATC